>DAOVDU010000036.1 GCA_030669305.1 Candidatus Aminicenantota bacterium | reverse complement strand
TCTGAAATAAAGAATGGAAAAATCATCCGTTCGCCTGATATGGAAAACCGGATAAAACTTTTTAAAGACTGGCAGGAAGATGGCTATGGAACTGTTGTTGTGCAAGCAAACGTGGAAGATACAAGACTAGGCGTTCAGGAATACGTTATTGAGAAGCTAGGAGTCGAAGCTGTCGAGCTAAAATGGGGCCAGGGAGCCAAAGATATCGGAGGAGAAGTTAAAATCAAGAACCTTAATAAAGCTCAGGAATTGAAGAGACGAGGTTATATTGTTCTCCCCGACCCTGAAGATCCTAATGTTATCAAAGCCTTTGAAAAAGGCAGTTTTAAAGAATTCGAAAGACACTCAAGACTTGGCATGGTCGAAGAAGAGAGCTTCATGCAGAGAGTCGATGAGCTCAGACGTGCTGGAGCAAAATATGTCTTTCTGAAAACTGGAGCTTATCGGCCTGTAGATTTAGCCCGGGCAGTCAAGTACACCTCAAAAGCAAAACTTGACCTGTTGACAGTCGATGGAGCCGGCGGAGGAACAGGTATGAGTCCCTGGCGCATGATGAACGAATGGGGAATTCCTAGTGTTGAAATCTGGTCATTGCTGTATCAGTATCTGCGGAAGCTGGATGAAAAGGGAGAACATATCCCCGATATTGCTGCTGCAGGCGGAATCACTTTTGAGGATCAGATATACAAGACTCTGGCCTTAGGGGCTCCTTATTTTAAAGCCGTTGGTATGGCCAGAGGCCCTATGGCAGCCACAATGGTAGGGAAAACAATCGGGAAGAGAATCGAAGAAGGTCAAATTCCAGTATATGTGGAGCGCTTTGGCGACACTGCTGAAGAAATCTTCGTAACCGCTCCTGAATTGAAGAGGCGATTTAATGAAAGATTCAGTGATATCCCTACAGGCGCAATGGGTCTTTATAGCTATTTCGAAAGATTGAGCCAGGGGCTCAGACAGTTCATGGCTGGAAGCAGAAAGTTCGACCTTACCTATATTACTCGAGACGACATTGCCGCTCTTACCAAAGATGCTGCAAATATCAGCGGAATCCCATATATAACAGATATCGATAAAAACGAAGTGGATAAGATATTGAATAGCTGATTCAGTTTAGTCAATTAGGTCAGTTAAAGAAAAGATAGGCGGGACAGGCTTTAAGTAAAATATTACCAAGTCTGTCCTGTTTTTTTTATTTAAAAGCAAGACAAAGCCCTTCGGGCGGCAAGACAACATACTTGGCAAGACAACGCTCTTCCTAGCTGGCAAGACAGAATTAGATCCCAGAAAAAAGAAAACGTCAAATGATCCATTTTTAATCCAGATATAATTTGTCTTGCCGCCCGAAGGGCTTTGTCTTGCCTGCCTGATAAGGCATTGTCTTGCTAATTTGTGCTTTACGACTTGCGGTCGATATGTTATAAATAGCTCTTAAAAAAATGGATGTTTTATCTATTGTCATCAGCCTTATAGTTCTGCTTTTTGCCATAACAGTACACGAAGCCTCCCACGGCTGGGTTGCCTTAAAATTGGGAGATCCCACAGCATTCCATCTGGGAAGAGTCACACTCAACCCCTTAGCTCATATTGACCCGATAGGCACCATTCTCGTTCCTATTATTCTCATCTTGTTTAGAGCTCCAGCCTTTGGCTGGGCCAAGCCAGTTCCTGTCAACCCGCTTAATTTGAAAAACCCACGCCGTGACAACCTCTGGATATCCGCGGCTGGGCCAATATCAAACCTAATTGTGGCTGCAATTTCTCTGATGGGAATAGTCTTTCTGAAAGCCTTAAGCCCAAATGTCAGCATATTTCTTAAAGGTTTTCTTCTTGGCAGAAGAGGACTTCCTCCAGGTTTCTATCCTCTAGAAGGTTTAGCCTTGATCCTCTTTTTTGCCGCGTTGATCAATACATATTTAGCTGTCTTCAATCTTATTCCTATTCCACCTCTAGATGGGGGGGGGATTCTAATGGGACTTCTCTCGGAAGAAGCCGCCCGAAAATATGAACGGATCACTCCTTACGGCTTTCTCATCATCCTAGGAATAATCTATCTCGGGGGCCTTCAAATCATCGTACGGCCTATACAAATATTTATCTATACCATCATTTTCATGTAAAAATGAACGGAAAAAAGAAAAAAGTTGTTCTCAGCGGAATGAGACCAACAGGCCCACTCCACCTTGGACACCTGACAGGGGCACTCAGGAATTGGATAAAACTCCAGGATGAATATGATTGTTTTTATTCCATTGTAACATGGCACGCTTTCAGCTCTGAATACCAGAATCCCGAAGCCATCAGAGAATATACATTCGAATATGCGGCAGATTGGTTGAGCATAGGCTTAGATCCAGATAAAAGTGTTCTCTTCATACAGTCCGAAGTCAAGGAGCATGCTGAACTGCATCTCTTGCTTTCCATGATCATTCCGCTTCCCTGGCTCCAGAGGGTACCGACCTTCAAAGAAATGCAAAGAGAGGTTCCGGATAAGGATTTGAACACTTATGGATTTCTCGGTTATCCTGTCCTCCAAACGGCTGATATCATCATTTATAAAGCAGATGTTGTCCCTGTTGGAGAAGATCAGGCTTTTCACCTTGAATTGGCTAGGGAGATTACAAGGCGATTTAACAGGCTTTATGGGAATGTTTTTCCTGAACCACAGATTCTACTCACAGAGGTTCCGAAGCTGGCAGGAACAGATGGACGCAAGATGAGCAACTCCTTCGGAAATGCCATATATATAAAAGACCCCCCAGAAGTGATTCGAAAAAAAATTTCAACCATGACAACAGATACCAGGCGCAAGCGCCGGACTGATCCTGGTGTTCCAGAGGACTGCCCTGTTTTTTCACTTCATAAAGCCTTTGTATCCAAAGAAAAAAGAAAAGAATTGGCACAAGGCTGCCTTTCCGCAGGCATAGGCTGTTTGGAATGTAAAGATGTAGTCATAGAAAGACTTATCGACATTCTTTCCCCCTTCTGGGAAAAAAGGAAACTGCTGGAAAAAAATCCTCAGCTAGTCTGGAAAATTCTGGAAGAAGGTAATAAAAAGGCCAGGGATGTTGCTCAAAAAACTATGAAGGATGTCAGGTCTGCCATCGGTTTATAAAACTCGTCATTTAGATCTCTATGGACAATTTGCAAGGCTATCAAATCAAGCTAGATGCTTTTCAAGGCCCCCTAGATCTTCTTCTTTTCTTGATCAGAAAGAAAAAAATTAATATTCATGATATTCCCATTGCGACAATAACTCGAGAATATCTGAAACATCTCAATCAGGAAGAAAAAATAAACCTGGAGAGAGAGGCTGAATTTTTGCTCATGGCTGCCCTTCTTATCCATATAAAATCTCAAATGCTCCTTCCTCGAGAGAATATCCCAGAAGAAGAGGACCCCCGCCAGGTTTTGGTCGATCGACTCCTGGATTATCAAAAGATCAAAGCAGCCTGTTCCATTTTAAGAGGAAAAGAAGAAGAGCAAATGCAGAAGTGGCAGAGGACTTCTCTTCCACCTCTCTCTTTAGAGGACGATATAGAACTTACAGAAGTTTCCCTCTTTGACCTGGCAGAAGCTTTTTTAACTTTAATGAAGAAAAAAGAAAAAGAGAACATTCAGTTCATCAAGGGAAAAGAATTTTCCTTGGAAGCCAAGATGAAAGAAATGTTGGCCTATTTGGAAGAGAATTCCTTTCTCGATTTTCTAGATTACTTTAATCAACAAGAAAGTCTCGAAGAAGCTTTTGTTTCTTTTTTTTGTCTCCTCGAGCTTATCAAGGTCAAGATAGTCATCGCTATGCAAGAGAGTCTTTTTCATACAATCAAAGTCTGGCTTCGAAAAGAGAGCAGCTGATGAAGATCCATCCAAAACACATCATCGAATCCCTGATTTTCATTTCTCTGGAACCATTATCTTTGGACAAAATCAAAAGTGTCCTTACAGAATTTTCTGACAAAGAGATTGAGGGGGCAATGAAGGATCTTCTGGAAAACTACACATCAAACGAAAAGGGAATTCAAATCATCCAGGCTGCAGGCGGCTATCTTTTCTCTACAAATCCTGAGCACGATTTATGGATAAAGCGCCTTCTCAAATTCGAGAGAAAATATAGGCTCTCATCGGCTGGACTTGAGATATTATCCACAATTGCCTACCATCAACCTATAACCCTGGCCGAAATCTCAGCTCTTAGAGGGGTAGACTCCATACATTCGCTAAAAACTCTGCTGCAAAAAAAATTAGTAAAAATAGTTGGGAGGAAAAAGAGCCCTGGGAAGCCGCTGATATACAGGACAACGGATAAATTTTTAGCTTACTTTGAATTAGATAGCATTAAAGACCTTCCATCTCAAGAGGAGATTTTAAAAATCTTAGAGGAAGAAAAAAATCTTGACTAAGAAGGGAATCTTCCTTCAAAGAAAATTTGCCGTAGTTCTCATAAGTTCTCTCTTACTCACGTCTGTTTTTTCCTGTCAGCGTAGGCAAATAAAAATACCTGAGCTTCCATCTGACCGCCATCAGCCTTATAACTTCATCGGACAAAAAGGAATGGTGGTTGCAGCACATCCTCTAGCAGCTGAAGCAGGTCTAGAAATTCTGAAAAAAGGAGGAAACGCAGTGGATGCAGCCATCGCTACAGCCTTTGCTCTTAATGCCGCCGAGCCCTTTGCCTCCGGTATTGGAGGTGGAGGATTTATGGTGATATTCCTGGCTGAAGAAAAAAAAGTCACTATCATAAACTTCCGGGAGAAAGCTCCTTCCCAGGCTTTTCCCGAGTTGTTTGTGGATAAGGGAAAAATAAATGAACAATGGAGAAGATCTCATGGTCTGGCAGTCGCTGTCCCAGGGGCCCTGGCCGGATGGGCATATGCCTTAAGGAAATACGGAACCAAGGAACTGTACGATGTCATGCAGAGAGGAATTGATATCGCGGAGAAAGGTTTTGCAGTCAGCAAAACCTTCAGCAAGATCAACAAAGACGAATACGAAAAACTGCTACTTACTGCAGGGACGACGAGTTGTTATTTAAACGAAGGTTTTCCCTATGAACCAGGCGATCTTTTTCGAAACCCAGAACTGGCCAGAACCTTCAGGTTTATTTCATCTAAGGGGGTCCAGGAATTCTATAAGGGAGAATTGGCTCGCAAAATCGTATCGGCCGTGAAAGATAACGGTGGAATAATGACCCCAGAAGATTTAGCTCTTTATGAGCCTGTTGAACAATGTCCTTTGAAAGGAACATACAAGGATTACACCCTTTATTCTATCCGTCCTCCTGGATCGGGGGGGCTCCATATTATTCAGCTTCTCAATATCATCGAAAATTGGCCTATAAGAAAGTGGGGCCACAACTCTCCGTCCTATATTCATCACTTTAGCGAAGCTCTGTGTTTCGTTTTTGCCGACAGGGACCATTATCTCGGGGACCCTGATTTTATCTCAATACCTGTAATACCGCTCACCTCAAAACAGTACGCTGCTCAGATTGTTTCGAAAATCAAATCGAATCTTATGCTTGGCTACTATCCTTTCGGAAAATTTAATGGGAAACAGAATGATAAAGAAAATACTACTCACCTGTGCACAATGGATAAAGAGGGAAATATTGTCTCGTTGAGCCAATCCATAAATGATTTCTTCGGATCAGGTATAATCCCGGAAAACACAGGCTTCCTTTTGAATAACCACATGCGCGATTTCTCCACAGACCCCAACTCGCCCAATGCCCCTCGGCCAAATAGACGGCCTGTTAGCTCTATGGGTCCTCTTATCATGTTCAAAAAAGAAAAGCCGTTCCTGGCCCTTGGGTCACCGGGGGGGACAAGAATTTTTCCTTCCCTCACACAGATAATCATCAATATCATTGAATTCGGTATGTCTCTGGATGAAGCCATAGAATCGCCGCGTTTTTTCAATTATTCTTCCCGCGGCAAAGCTCAAAATATCTCCTTAGAATCGCGTATTCCTCAAACAACGATAAACTCCCTCGAAGCAATCGGACATGAGGTTATCATCAGAGAAGCTTTCGATAAATATTTCGGCGGGGCTCAAGGAATAATGATTCTCCAAGCCAAAAAAATCATACATGGTGGAGCCGACTCCAGAAGAGACGGATCTGGAGCAGGATACTGATAAATAAAGTAAGGTGTAAGGTGTAGTGTAAAAAGATGAAAAAAATTCTCATCGCAGCATTATTGGTGTTTTCTCTTCTAATTATTGAGGCCTTTACTCAGGGAAAAAAAGAAGGCGTTCTGTCAATATTTGAACAGCCAATTCTGATTACGTCTGCCGGCCAGAATGCTGAAGTTCATCTGGCTTCGGTCCTGGCAAAAAGGGCAGAGCTCACATCAACCCTCTCCCAAAATGCAACAGTAAAGGATTTAGAAAATATAAAGACCATTGTCGTAGTTATAGGAACAAGCTTGAAAGGCTTAGGAGCTGCAGGTTTGGATATAGCTCAAGAGAAAGAAAGAATTAATCTATTGGTTGAGGAAGCCCATAAGAAAAACATTCCTCTCCTTTTACTACACCTTGGCGGAGAAGCAAGAAGAGGGAAACTCTCTGATGAATTTATAAACACGTTTCTGCCTCATGCTAAAATGGTCATTGTAGTTAAATCAGGAAATAAAGATGGATTATTTAATAAAATCTGCGATAAACACGATATTCATTTAATCGAGGTTGAAAGGACGGTCAATGCCCTTGAACCCTTCAAGCAAGCCTTTATCAGTAAGGAGTGAGGAGTAAGGAGAAAAAATAATTTAAAATTACTCCTTACTTCTCACTCGGTGTTTAAGTAAGATGTCGGAAGCTGTAATTTTTCTCTCAATGGTGGCAATCTTTGCAGTATTGGCCATGGGCCTTAGACTCCCTATCGGTGTTTCTCTTGTACTATCAGCTCTTGTTGGCTCTCTGCTTGGCGGAGAAGGAATAGGGCTCCGGCATCTTGTCGAAGGCAGCTTTGGTTACTTCGACACGATTCTGATAATCGTATCGGCCATGATATTCATGAAAGTTCTCCAGGCATCAGGCATTCTGGATACTATTACAGCTCTTCTCTTGAAAACTTTTTATAAGAGGAAGTTTTTCCTTTTGATCACAGTAATGGGTCTCATCATGTTTCCAGGAATGATCACAGGCAGCTCAACCACTGCTGTTCTCAGCACAGGCGCCCTTGTCGCTCCTGTATTGATGAAGCTGGGACTTCCCAGAGTCAAAACAGCGGCTCTTATTGCAATGGGAGGAATCCTTGGCATGATAGCTCCTCCTGTAAATATACTTGTCATGATCATGGGAGGAGGCGTGGACATGCCTTATGTAGGCCTTACCATTCCACTCCTGATAATCGTTATCCCTCTTGCCATAATCATATCTCTCTGGCTGGGATACAAAGACATCAAGACCATCGGCTTTGATCAAATGAAAGCCATCCTTCCAGAATCCTTTTTTAAAAAATATGGCTTCCGAATATATATTCCGCTTCTCGCAGTTGTTGTATTAATGCTGGGAAAAAGTGTCTTTGTCCAGTTCACCCCCGATATAGGGATTCCAGCCATTTTTTTTGTAGGAAGCCTCATCGGTCTTTTCTGCGGCCGACCTTTTAATTTTTTCAAAGTCACTCAAGAAGCAATCAAAGAAGCTATGCCCATCCTTTGTATTCTGGCTGGCGTTGGCATGTTCATCCAGATCATGACATTGACTGGAGGAAGAGGATGGACTGTCATTTCTTTCCTATCTCTGCCTCCTGTACTTCTCTATCTTGGAATAGCAGTCAGCATGCCGCTTTTTGGTGCAGTCTCTGCCTTTGGTTCTGCCTCCATCCTTGGAGTTCCTTTTGTGTTAGCTCTAATCAACAAGAATGCAATCATCACTACTTCAGCATTATCAGCCATTGCCGGATTGGGGGATCTTATGCCACCAACAGCTCTAGCCGGTATCTTCGCTGCTCAGGTAGTACATGAGAATAATTATTTTAAGGTACTCAGGTTTTGTCTTATACCTGCTCTTTTTGAGCTTTTTATGGGGATAGGAGTCTTACTCCTCGCTCCTCTAATAGATAAGATAATTTAAGGAAAAAAGATGCAATTTATCTACCACTTAATTGTGTTTTATCTGACGGTCAACCTAATCTGGTATCTATTCCGCGAGAAGAAATTCTGGAATCAAGTCAGCACTGCGATCGTTCTCATCATATTTCTCTTGCGCCTCTTTTTAATTAAATGATAACATTAAAAAAGAACTTTTTTTCAGCTTTAATTCTCCTTTTCCTTACCATAATTATCTGCTTTTTCTCCGCTTTTGAATTTTTGAGGATGCACGAAAACAAAAAGATTTACCCGAGCAAAGGTCTTTCTACCCAAACAAAACTAAGCACCTATTTCAAAGACTTGCAAAACACTCCAGGAGATACGGATGTCTATATCTTCCAGGGCCAAAAAAAAGGTGGGAACCTTCTTATTTTGGGAGGCACCCATCCCAATGAACCAGCCAGCTTCATTACAGCAGTGCTTCTTGTAGAAAATATTCTTGTCTCCCAGGGGAAAGTTGTCATTATCCCCCGAGCAAACAGCAGCGGTTTTACCCATAGTGACTCTCAAGAAGGAAATCCGCAGGGTTTTTCTCTCGAAACAACAGACGGAAAAAGGTGGTTTCGTTACGGTTCCAGATTGACCAACCCCATTCATCAATGGCCTGATCCAGCTTTATATATCAATCCTGCAGGACAAAGACTCTCCGGCACAGAAAGCCGAAATCTAAACCGATGCTATCCTGGGAGGATAAAAGGCAGACTGACAGAGAAAATCGCCTATGGAATCATGGAACTAATCAAAAAGGAAGAAATCCACCTGGCTCTCGACCTTCACGAAGCCGCTCCCGAATATCCTGTAATCAATGCCATCGTCTTCCATGAGAACAGCGCTGAGCTGGCAGCACTAGCCCTCATGGAGCTCCAGATTGAAGGCTTTGAATTCCGTTTAGAATCTTCACCCCCAAACTTGCGCGGCTTGAGTCACCGTGAATGGGGAGATTATGCGAAAGTCAGGGCAATTTTGCTTGAAACCGCAAATGCCTCCCAAGGAAGGTTTAAAGGAAAGCCTTCTGCTTCCCTTATTGTCAACGGAAAAGATAAAAATTATGTCAAGGCAGCAAAACTCGGACGACTCTTTGTTCCCTTCGATGAGAAGGGAATTCCTCTAAAACTAAGGGTGGCCCGCCATCTTGCAGCGATAAATGCCCTTGTTTCAGGCCTCAAAGAGCTGGCCCCCAGTATTGTTGTAGAACTAGAAAAAATGCCGCCTCCGTCTCTTGTAAAAAAAGAGGGTATCGGCTGTTATCTTAGAGCCCAAAAATAAAGCTAAGTCAAGATTTTACCTATATTTAGCATTGACAAACATGCTTCAACTAATATAGTATAATCATTCTTTTTCAGAATAAAATGGAAATCATAATAGCAAATAATTCAGGATTGTGCTACGGAGTCAAAAGAGCGTTAAGAATTGCTAAAGAAACAATAAACAAGAAAAACAAGAAAGTATTTACACTGGGGGATTTAATCCATAACCCACAGGTAATTGCTGACTTGGAAAAGCGAGGAATCTCTTCAATTGAAAACCTGAATGATATTAAAGAAGGGACTGTTATTATTAGAAGCCATGGAGTTTCACCGGACATTTACATGATGCTTGCAAAAAAGAATATTGAAATCGTCGATGCAACCTGTCCAATTGTCAAAAAAATTCAAAAGTTGGTCGAGGACTTAGCCGAGGCGAAAGATGAAATCATCATCGTCGGCAACAAAGAACATCCAGAGATAAAGGGCCTTATCGGATACAGCAAGGGAAAAGGGATTATTATCGAAAATGAGCAACAAGCAAAAAGCTTTCCACCCAAAAAAGAGAGGGCGATTCTCGCACAATCAACCCAAGATTTGTATTTATTTGAAAAGGTTGTCGCCGTCCTTATCGAAAGAACAGAGGAATTAAAGGTTTACAATACTATTTGTCAGTTTACACAGACTCGACAAAAATCTACATCAGACCTTGCCTTTCATGTCGATACTCTTTTCATAATAGGTGGAAAAAATAGTTCTAATACCCGAAAACTCTACCAGATTTCAAAAAGGATCTTACCCAATACGTACTTTATCGAAACAGCAGCACAAATTACTCCAGAAATGCTAAAAAGAGCAAAAAAAATAGGTCTCTCAGGAGGTGCATCAACACCTCCTGAAGCAATTCAAGAAGCAGTAGATAAAATCAAAACTAGCTTCAAACATCTATTTCAAAGGGAGAAGATTGTCCAATGTCAGAGCTAAAAGCCCCCCAAAAAACAGAAGATGAAATCTCATCTGAAGATTATGAAAATCTCCTTGATAAATACCAGTTTAAATCCAAAGAATTAGCTCCAGGAAAGCTTATCAAGGGAAAAGTTATTAAAGTCACACCAACTCATGTTATTGTTGATGTCGGATTTAAGTCAGAAGGCATCATTCCAATCGAAGACTTCAGCGATAAACAGGACAGAAATAAAATTCACCCAGGTGATGATGTGGAAGCGATTTTAGAGAAGAGTAATTTGAGGGAAGGTTATCTTATTCTATCTAAAAAGAAAGCTGTCGCCATCAAAGCTATGGATAATTTGGAAAAAGCATACCAGCGTAATAGCTGGATCATAGGGAAAATTACAGAAAAAATAAAAAATGGCTATGCCGTCAATGTGGGAATCGAAACATTCCTCCCTGACTCCCATGCTGATGTTAGAACAGTTAAAGAACCAGAAAAAATCATAGGAAACATATACAAGTTTAAAGTTTTAAAATTCGACCGGAAAAGCGAAAATGCAGTTCTTTCTCGTAAGCTCTTCCTTCAGGATGAAAAAGAGAAAAAAAAGAGCCGAGTTTTTAACCAATTGAGTCGTGGAAAAAAAATGAAGGGGTATGTAAAATCCATGACAAATTTCGGAGCTTTTATCGATTTAGGAGGAGTAGAAGGTCTCCTGCACATTTCAGATATGTCATGGGGAAAAACAAATCATCCCACTGAACATTTCCAGCTTGGTCAAGAGGTAGAAGTTGTTATTCTCGATTTTAACGAAAAAGACGAAAAAATTTCTCTGGGCTATAAGCAGTTGACCCCTGATCCTTGGGAAAACATGGAGGATAAATACCAAATCGGACAAAAGGTAGAGGGAAAAGTAGTCAGTTTGACTGACTTCGGTGCCTTCGTAGAAATAGAAAAAGGAGTAGAGGGATTAGTACACGTTTCTGATTTAACCTGGTCTCGAAAGCTTGTCCACCCAAAAAAGATTCTTACTCAAGGCGAAGAGGTCATAGTGACTATTCTGAACATAAATCCTTCTAAAAAAAGAATATCTCTTGGTCTTAAACAGATTACCCCTCATCCTTTAGAATTATTTAGGCAGAAATTCAGCCCAGGTTCTCGCATCAAAGGGACAATAACAAGCATAACAGACTTTGGCGCATTCCTGGAAGTAGAAAAAGGAATTGAAGGTCTCATTCATATTTCTGATATTAATTGGAAAAAAATTAAACATCCTTCCGAAAAACTTAAGATCGGCGAAGAAATCGAAGCCATCATTTTAAATATTGATGTTGAGAAGCAAAAATTATCATTAGGCATAAAACAACTTCAGGGAGACATCTGGGAGGATTTCTTTAAACGTCAGAAAGTTGGAGACCTTGTTAAAGTGAAGATAGTTCGTCTCGTTGATTTTGGTGTCTTTGTAGAAATAACTCCAGGAATTGAAGGAGTTATTTTCCTCTCTGAACTCGATGAGAAGAAGATTGAAAACCCCAAGGAAGTCTTTTCTTTAGGAGAGGAAAGACTAGCAAAAATCTTAAAGTTGAACCCAAGTAACAAAAAAATATCCCTTAGTTACAGGCAGGCTCAGATGGAAATACAAAAATTAGAGTATCAAAAATATATTCAAAGCCAGAATAATCGAATGACTCTGGGAGATATCATGAAAGACCAACTTAAGAATATTGCCCCCCCTAAAAACAATACAAAAAAAATTGAGAAAAAAAAGGAGGGAAAAGATGATAAAAGCTGATTTAATCAACAAAATCGCTAAAGAAATGAGCATATCCAAACAGGAGGCAGAAACGGGCGTTAATCTTTTCTTTCAAACGATCAAGGAAGCCATCATGAACGGAGAAGAAATTGAATTAAGAGGCTTCGGCAGTTTTCGCTTTCGCCAGAGAGGAGCTCGATCTGGAAGAAACCCACGTACCGGAGAACCGGTTCAAGTTCCTACCAAAAAAGTTTTATATTTTAAACCCAGTAAACTTTTAAAAAACTTGATCATTAAATAATGGAATATATCTATGCTCCCTGGAGAGAAGAATACGTCAAAAAAGTATTCAAAATGAAAGAATGCATTTTTTGCCACGCCCTAAAGCTGAAAAATGACAAAAAAGCACATATCCTTTATAGAGGCAAATATAATTTCATCGTATTGAATAAATATCCATATACTCCTGGTCATTTGATGATTGCACCCTATAAGCACCTTGACTCTTTCGAGCAAGCAGAAAAAGAATCTACAGATGAATTTTCAAATCTACTTAAATTGTGTCTAAAAGTCCTGAGAAAGAAATACAATCCTCACGGCTTCAACACAGGAATGAACCTAGGTCAAAGCGCTGGCGCAGGAGTTGCGAAGCACTACCATCTCCATATCATCCCTCGCTGGGTAGGGGATTCAAATTTCATGCCTCTTATCAGCAAGACAAAAGTGGTCATAGAGGACCTTGAAATAACCTATAGTCGCCTCTCACCTCTTTTTCAAGAAGAAAAATAGGAGCACCTTCTCAAACAGCCAGAACTCAAAAGATATAAAATCCGAGTTAATTAAAATTGCACAGAAAAAAGAATGAATTTTGAACTCGAGGAACACCAAACTCTACTCAGGGACATGGTAAGGGATTTTGCCCAAAAAGAGATAATCCCTAAAGCAAAAGTTTTAGATGAAAAACATGAATTCCCACGAGAGTTTCTCAAAAAACTTGCAGAACTTGGTATACTCGGAATGTCTGTTCCGCCAGAATATGAAGGGACGGAAACAGATAATGTTTCACTCACCATTGCCATAGAAGAAATCAGCAGAGCTCTCCCCTCCCTGGCCGTTATAGTTAGCGTTCACTGCTCACTCTTTTGCTATTCCATCCTTAAATCCGGCACCCAGAATCAGAAAGAAAAATATCTTCCTAAAGCGGCCAGAGGAGAAATACTCGGAGCCTTCAGCTTAACAGAACCAGGAGCTGGCTCTGACGCTACGAACCTGAAAACCAAAGCTGTACGGAAAGGAGATTTCTACCTCTTAAATGGAACAAAGTCGTGGGTCACAAGCGGAAGCGAAGCCGACGCTTTTATACTCTTTGCCTTCACAGAAGAGGAATCAGGTCTAAAGAAATTGAGTGCTTTTATCGTTGAAAAAAATTCTCCTGGACTTCAGGTTTCCAAGATTGAAGAGAAGATGGGTCTTCATTCATCTTTGACAGCAGAAATTGTTCTTGAGGACTGCCAAGTGCCGGCAGAAAACCTTCTTGGCAAAGAAGGAAAGGGAGCATTCATTGCCTTTCAAGGCCTTGATCGGTCTAGAATTGGCATCGCTGCTCAATCAGTCGGTCTTTCACAGCGTGCATTAGAAGAATCCATTATATATGCTAAGCAAAGAGAGGCCTTTAACAAAAAAATTATGGAATTTCAGGCTATCCAATTCATGATAGCTGAAATGTCCACGCTTATTGAAGCGGCTCGATTGCTCACTTATAAGGCATCAGATTTATACGACAAAAAAAAACCCTTTTCCAAAGAAGCCTCCATGGCCAAGCTTTTTGCATCGGAAGCCGCCAACAAAATTGTCTATCTAGCCCTTCAAATTCACGGCGGCTACGGCTATTCCAGGGAATTTTTAATCGAGCAGCTCTATAGAGATGCCAGATCTCTCCCGATCTATGAGGGGACTTCTGAGATACAGCGGCTTTTAATTTCTAGACATATACTAAAAAATAGTTGAGTCAGTTGAGTCAGTTTTGGCTGTTTTAAGATAATTAACGGACAAAACAGAATGAATTCAAATAAAAGCCTGAATTTTTTATCTGTGCTATGATTGAATAAATAAAAACTTAGATAGAAAATAAGACAGAGGAAAAAATGTTAAAAGCAATGAGAAAAAACTTAAAGTCCCTGGCGCCGGCTTTATGGTTTGTAATAATTGCCTTCATTATTTCGATATTTGCTGTTTGGGGAGGAGCTGGCCGCTTAGGGGAAGTAAAAAGGAAAGCAAACACTGTTGTCACGGTAGGAAAAGAGAGGATTTCCCGCGATTTATACTTTCAGAGCTTGAGGCGAAGGCTTGAAATGATGAAAAAGGAGTATAAAGAGCTCGATAGTAACTTTATTCAGCAGCTCAATATCCCTCAACAAGTACTAGAACAGATCATCCAGCAGACTCTTCTCCTTCAAATAGCCAATGATATGGAAATAGATGCTTCGGATGAAGAAATTCGGGAAAAAATAATGAGCTATCCCGTATTCCAAAAGGATGAAAAATTCATTGGCTTCGAAGAATACAAGAGGATTTTGGCATTGAATCGCATTCCATTATCAAAATTTGAGGGAAGCTTGAAAAAAGAAATCTTGATAGATAAGGTTATCAAAGTCTTTACAGCAGGTATCACTGTTACTCAAGATGAACTCTGGGAAAACTATAAAAACAATAATGAAACCGCTAACTTAGAATATGCTCTTTTAGAGTCGGATAAAATAGAACTGAAGAAAGAACCTGATTCCCAAGAGCTTCAAGAATTTTTTAAAAAAGACAAAGAAAAATATAAAATCCCTGAAAAAAGAGAGGCTGAGTATGTCTTTATCAAACTTGACGATTTAAAGAATGAAATCGAACTGACCGACTCAGAAATCGAGGAATATTATCAAGACAATCAATCGCGCTTCACAGACCCTGAAAAAGTGAAGGTAAGCAGAATCTATCTACCCTATGAAAACAAAGAAAAAGAACTCGTATTGGTTGAATCTCAAAATATACTGGACAGAATCCATAAAGGCGAAGACTTCGGAGAATTGGCAAAAAAATATTCAAAGGATGAAAAATCAAAGGAAAACGGCGACTGGGGTTTTTATGACTGGAGAAGGCTATCTTCTGAGGAACGAGAAGAAATAAATAAATTATTAAAGGGGGAAATTTCTGAAGTTTTAGAGCAGGAACAAGGAACCGCCATCCTTAAAGTGACAGAAAAAGAACCTGAAGTTTTGAAGCCTTTCGAAGAAGTGAAAGAAAGGATCCCGACCATTCTTAAAGATCAAAAATCCAGAGAACTGGCTGACAGGAAAATTGCTCAACTGGAAAAAAGTGCACAAAAGGAGAAAAGTCTAGACGTTGCCTCTCAAAAACTCGGATACAGGATAAAAAACACGGGCCTCCTCAAAGAAAGAGAACCTATTGAAGATATCGATACCTCAGGTTCTCTAAGCACGGCGCTTTTCAAACTTGAAGAGAATGAAATTTCTTCTCCAATTTATACCTATATAGGAGTTGGGCTTGCCCAATTCAAAAAGTTTGAACCTCCCCGCCTGGCTTCCTTCGAAGAAGTAAAAAATGAAGTCAAGGAAGAATTCATAGCAGTAAAGAAGAAAGAGTTAGCTTTCAAGAAAATGGAAAAAATCAGATCAGACCTTGAGAAAATAAGCCTTGAGAAATTAGCTGAAAAATATGAACTTGAATACATAACCGCTGAGAAACATAAACGAGGGCAATATTTGGGTACAATCGGTGAGAATTCCGAAGTCGACCGATTAGCTTTTTCACTCCCTTTGAATGAAGCAAGTGAGCCCATAGAATATGAAAAAGGCTATGCGTTGATTCGAGTCCTCGTCCGGAAAGAAGTCACACGCGAAGACCTCGATAAAAACAAAGAAGCTGAAAAAGAGACACTGCTTGAGCAAAAAAAGAGCAAATTTTTCCAGTCTTGCCTACTCAAAATGCGAGAAGAAAAAGGCATAAAGATAAAATATGAACTCTTCCTGAAAATCAACTCTGATGTGATCTCCAGGATCGCAGGGGAAGAATAAAGTAAAACTGAGGACTAGTTTAAGGTTGAAGGCAAGAGACAGAATATGGAAGATGCAAAACGCAAAGCTTACTTCTGTTAGTCAGTTAATCAGTTAGTCGGTTTATCTGTTAAATATTTTAATTAAATAACAGACTAACAGACTAACCGAGAAACAGACTAAACTTATTTTCTTGTCTTGCTAGCAAGGCGTTGTCTTGCCCTTTAGTTTGTCTTGCCTAAATACATAAACCAGATAAACTAAACAAACCAGATAAACGAGATAAACCGAATAAACTGAGTCACTGAGTTACTGGGTCTTTGTTTATTCCATGAGAAGCTCGATGAAAAGGGCTTTGACCCTGTCTTCCATAGCCTTTCTGAATCTGTTTACAGTCGCCAGAAAACTATCCGATATATAATCAGTTATATACATAGGCTTTCCGATGTTTACCTTAATTTTCCCTGGAATTGGAAATGGTATATGGGTTCCAAATATAGCTAGGGGAGTAACAGGAACAGATATCCCTTCCTTTCTGTACAATTTATATGCAAGTATGGAAGCTCCTTTTCGAAATGGCATCACATAAGGGTTGGAATCACTTCTCATGACCCGGCCCCACCCTTGGAGCGTAATGATAGCCTTTCCTTCCTTAAGATATTCTTGGCATTTTTCAAGGGCCATACTTTTTTTCTTAGACAAATCTACAGGAATAGTCCCCACTTTGCCGATATTTGATGAAACAAAGTTGATGAGACGAGATTTTATAGGCCTGATGATTAAATTAAAAAAAGGACCAAAACTTTTTAGATGTCTGTGAAAGTGTTTTTTTATGAGATTATCGAAGTCTTTCTTATCAAAGATTAATTTGTTTGCAGTAAAAAATACCGGCCGAGGAACGATTTTGTATATCGTAGCAATATCTTTAAATGTTCCGATATGATTCCCCACAATGATATTAGGCCCCTCTCTCAAAAAATTTTCACTGCCTTTAACCACAATTTTTTTCCCAAGTATCATAAAATTGCAAAGTCTTTCAAAGACAGGGTGTATTTTTTTTAATTCTTCTTCAAAAGTAGCCATTTTACGTTATTAGACAAAAGGTATTTTACCGAATTTTACAAAAAATTCAAATATAATCTTTGGCTCTTATCCAAATTGAGAGGGTAATGAATCTTGAAAATCAAATGAATCCATGATAATTTAGCCCCTGAATAATTTTTTATGCAACCCTTCTTAAAAAGCATTTTTTTTGGAGGAAAAAATGATTACTTTAATCCGTGATGGACAAATCTTCTCACCTAAGCCTTTAGGGAAAAAAGATGTTTTAGTTTCAGGGAGTAAAATTATTGCAATTACCGAACCAGGGCATATCAAGATCGACGGAGTTAATGTTGATGTAGTGGATGCCTCAAAGAAAATTGTCATTCCAGGATTCATCGACAGTCACGCCCACATATTAGGTGGAGGAGGAGAAGGAGGGCCGGCTACACGGGCTCCAGAGATAACTGTGGAAGATATCATTTCCAGCGGAGTTACAACTGTGATTGGGTGTTTGGGAACTGATGGAACAACACGCCATATGGAATCCCTTCTTGCCAAAGCGAGAGGGCTTGAAGAAGAAGGAATTACCACTTACATTTTTTCTGGGTCTTATGAAATTCCTGTCGTTACTATTACAGGAAGTGTTCACTCTGATCTCATACTCATAGATAAAGTCATCGGAGCAGGAGAAATTGCTGTCTCTGACCACCGCTCTTCTCAGCCCACATTCGACGAGTTCACTCGTTTAGCTGCACAGTGCCGGGTAGGTGGGATGCTCAGTGGAAAGGCAGGTGTTTTGCACTGCCATCTGGGAGATGGGCCTCGCAGATTAGATATGCTTTTCAGATTGATAAAAGAAACAGAAATTCCTCCCACTCAAGTCATCCCGACTCACGTCAACCGCAATCACGAACTACTCGAAGAAGCCCTCGAATTTACTCAACAGGGAGGATATATCGATCTAACTGCTGGTATAAATCCTGATCCCCAAGAGCATGATGAAATAAGTGTAGCGGCAGCGATCCGTCTCTGTCTCAAAAAACAGGCACCTCTCTCACATATCACGATAAGCTCTGATAGCAACGGAAGTCTTCCTGTTTTTGACAAAAAGGGAAACCTTATTGGCCTGACAATCGCATCCCAGAAAAGCCTCATGAAAAATTTCCGTTTTTTAGTACAAAAGGATATCTTGAGCCTTGAAGATGCTGTAAAGCTTTTTTCTACCAATCCTGCAACTTTCTACAAGCTCAACCAGAAAGGAGAAATCAAAGTTGGAAAAGATGCTGATCTAGTCTTGCTTGATAAAGAGTATATACTTACAGATTCTTTCGCTATGGGTCGTATAACGATGGCTAACGGAAAGATTATCGCGAAAGGAACATTCACTTAGAACCTTAAATCGTAAGTCTAAAGTCATAAAAAGAATTTAAAAGGAATAAACAATGGAAAAAGAAACCAAAAAGAAAATAAGAACATCAAAAAAGCCCAGCCTTGCTGTGGCTCTAATACCTATGATCGCTATGGGCCTTCTCCTCGGGATAGGATACGGCATATATCAAATACGGCCTCAGGTACTCCTCGTCGCGGCTGCCTTTATCACCGGGTGTTTAGGCCTTTTTCTGCGATTTACATGGCAAGAAATGGAAAAGGGGATTGTTGACAGCATACACAAGGCCATGCCTGCCATATTGATTATGCTCTGTGTGGGTATTCTTATCGGTTCATGGATTGCCAGCGGCACAATCCCCATGGTTATATATTATGGATTAAAACTCATATCCCCAAAATTCTTCCTTGTGACAGCCTGTTTTGTCTGCTCGATTACATCTCTAGCTACAGGTACTTCCTGGGGAACTATCGGCACGCTAGGAGTCGCTTTTATAGGCATCGCTATGGGCCTTGGAATTCCCTTAGGGCCAGCAGCAGGGGCAATCGTTGCCGGAGCATACTTTGGAGATAAAATGTCTCCCTTTTCTGATGTGACTAATTTGGCACCTGTTGCTGCAGGCTCGAACCTCTTCGATCATATCAAGCACATGTTCTGGTCGGCAACACCAGCATGGCTCATAGGCCTGTTTATTTATTTCCTGGTCGGATTGAGATATGGAGCCACAGAAGTCAAATCAGAAACAATGACACTTATCTTTCAAACCTTAAGGGAGAACTTCCGTTTCAACATCCTTCTTCTTCTCCCCATGGTTATCGTCTTCTATTTCGCCGCGACAAAAAAACCTACTATTCCAGGAATGCTTGTATCATCTTTTGTGGCAGGAGCTTTAGCTATAATTTTCCAGAAAGCCTCGATCATAGATGTAGCAACTGCCATGAATACAGGCTATCAAGCCCACACAGGTGTTGAAGCTGTTGACCAGCTTATATCGCGGGGTGGAATGATGAGCATGATGGAAACACAATTGGTTGCTTTCACAGCTTTCTGTTTCGGAGGAATCATGCAGCGAACTGGGCTTCTATCAGTCATTCTCAATAAAGTAATGAAATTTGCCAACAAAGCATGGAGCATCGTGCTCACTACTATCAGCACTTCCATTGTCACAGCATTGGTAACAGGAAGTTCTTACCTCTCCATGATTATCCCAGGAGAACTTCTTGCACCTGTTTACAAGAAAGAAGGGCTTGCGGCAAAAAATTTATCACGAATCATTGAAGAAAGCGGGGCAATCATTGTCCCTCTTATTCCCTGGAGTATGGCAGGTGTATATATCACAGGGACAATCGGTGTCTCGACTTTTTCATATCTCCCATGGGCAATAATGAACTACACTTCTGTGGTGATTTTGGCAATATTCGGTTTTACCAAATTCTTCATGGCCCCTAAAATTAGAGAAGACGAGACACAGATAGGAAGTTAATCAGTTAATCAGTTAGCCTGTTAGACGGTTAGTCTGTTAGACGGTTAGACGGTTAATCTGTTAGACGGTTATAAAATAAATAACAGACTAACCGTCCAACAGACTAACTGATTAACTGATTAACTGATTAACTGACTAACCGATTAACTGATTAACTTGAATTTTCTTTATCAATTTCCGTAAGGGCTTTCTTGAATTTTTCTTGAGCTTTTCTAAATCTTTCTCTCTCCAATTCTGTGGTTGCTTCAAACCTTCTGTCGACTTCCTCTTTTTTCTTTTTCTCTTTCAAAAGAAGCTCATCTAAAGAGCCTTTTTTTTTCTTTTCTCTCTCGAATTTAATGACTTCGTTTGTCACAGGATCAATCCAGAGCACAGTATTACATACTGGACAATGGACCTGAAACACTTGGCTTTTTTCTTTTTTCTCTTCTTTCTCACTTTCCATTTGTAAGAAATTTAACAAAAAAACAAAAACTATACAAGCTAGACAAACTCAGTTTATCTAAGTAGGCAAGACAAACTAAAGGGCAAGACAAAGAGGCAAGACAAAGTTGGTTTAAGGTTTAATGTTGAAAGTTTAAGGTAATTAAATTATTTATTTTAACCTTAAACCTTAAACCTTCAACTTTAAACTCGTTTCAATTCTTGCCTTAAACATTAAACCATTCCTATTCTTGCCTTAAACATTAAACCTTCAACTTTAAACCAATTTCTATTCTTGCCTTAAACATTAAACCTTTAACCTTAAACCTTTTACGGCTTACGATTTACGGCTTACGTCAGTATGACAGTATAGCAGTATAAGTTTGTCTAAGTTTGTTTAAGTTTGTCTGAGTTTATTTTGAACATTGATTCCGTG
>DAOVDU010000037.1 GCA_030669305.1 Candidatus Aminicenantota bacterium | reverse complement strand
TTCTTGTGTGAAAATCCGCGAGAAATAGGATTCAGTACGTCCTTCTTCCCGCTGCCTGGAATTGTCAAAATCAGACTTAAAGACCTTTTCCTTGTCGTGACGGCTCAGGGTCTTATCCCTGGTTTGGGTTCCGTAGCAGCGGACTCCCTTGTCTGATGTATTAAATACAAAATCGCAATCACGCATGTGGTTTTCCCAGCGATCCCAGATAATGATATTATTTTCCTTGATTCCGAAATCCATGAGTTCTTCAGCCACAACCTTTATGAGTTCGTGGTGTGTATAAAGCAAGGGCCGTCCTAATGTGTTTATTTTAAGCCCTACTCTATCGCCTGGTTTTACAAACTGTGCCCAAGGCTTCTTGGTTCCAGTGAAAGTTCTCATCCCTTCCGTTAGCATCTTTCTGGCTACACCCGTGTCTACTTTGCGGTCATCTAACACAGCTTTTGAGTGTATGACTTCCACGACTTTGCTTTTCGATGACTCCCCGGTACCAAGGCTTAAACCTGATTTCAAAGCAAGGCCTGCGCCTATAACAATAGAGGGACTTTTTATCATGAATTCCCGTCTTTTCATTTTTTTACTCATTATTTAACCTCCTTGAATGCCAAAAGATACATCATTATTCATTCGATTTCAAGACAAGAGGGGTCGCGTCTCAAGGAAATCAAGGGACACGTTACCGATTTCAGAAAATCGGTACATGTCCCTGATTTCCAAATATGTCAAATGTTGAGACGCGACCCCTCTATCGTACATCGTATTTCACGAATGAAAAATAGGCAGCGATGAAAAAAATGAAATTATAAACAATCAAGACCACAAAAAAAGAAAGTGTCCCTTTGAATCTTCCAATCAGAGCCTCTTCCTTATACTGAAATCTTGGCATGTCACTCACATCAACTGGTGTATTCCATACGTCAGCAGCAGGGTTCTCTTCCCGAAGAGAAGCTATTTTTTTCCTTGAATAATCCCAAAAAATAATTCCCCATTGCCCCGCAATTTGCCCAAAATGTTCCTGACTTCTTATCCCTGTGGAGGAAATATCTGTAGCAAGATAGGTAAAATCGGATAAAGGTGAAATCATTGAAATATAGGCAGCCAGTCTTTCCTGAGCTTCTTCTTTTCTGGTCAGATCATTTTCTATGATTGAAGCTTTATCTCTTTGAATTCGATTGGCCTCATTCCAGGCCTTTCCAACCTCCTGTGTTAGCTCAAGATATGCTTTTTTATAATCCGGGTCTTCTGCTATACGCTTTTCTCTTTCAGCTTCACTTAGCCCTTCTTCTAAGAAAGGGTATTTTTTGTATATTTCACGCCTTTTTTCTCCTGCCAATCTTCTTCCCAATTCATCTCTTTCTACGTCCTGGAGCCTGTCTACTTCTCTCCCAATCTTAATCCTTGAGGGAGTTTTCAACAGAATAGAAGCCATATAAGGACTCAGATTGGGAATGATAAGAATTAAAAGTACCCACACAAAAAGAGATGTCATGATCGAAGCAGAACTTGAATGATGACGGGACGAAATAAAGACTCCAAGACAGTAAAACAGAGTAAAATACAGGATTGAACCTAAAATGATTAAACCAAAAGCTCCCCAGTCTGCTCCTTTCCATAAAACTCTTGGGTTTAAAAGAATGATGAGCAGACCTATTATCAAAGAAAAAAGAAAAGGGAAGATAAGAGTCAAAGTCCCACCGATTATTTTGCCAAGGATTATTTTTGACCTGGAAAATTTATTGGAAAGCATTAATTTTAAAGTCCCATCCTCCTTCTCTCCACAAATCGAATCGTAAGAGAAAAGCAAAGCAATCAAGCTTAAAAGGATAGTGACGATAAAAGTCAAATCTATCAAGGGAAATATCACTGGCAGGGGATCATTGTCGAATTCTCTGATATTAACATCAGATGAGAGCCCTCTGATCAGAGAATAAAAAGGGACAGGAGGCTGTGAAGGACTCACAACGTTGTTAATTCTGTTAAAATGAGCATATTTTCCCAAATAATTCTCTATTTCTCTCTGTCTCCGTGAGTAATCATCCACTTTCCTGACATAGTCATCGGTCAGAATGAAAATAGTGACCGTGACAATGATAATAAAAAGGACAAAAGTCACCAAGAATCTAAAAGAAAAAATATTGTTTAAAAGCTCTTTTTTAATGATTGTGCCTAACATCTTATCCTCTTCCATAATAAGAAAGAATATTCTGGCTTCTGAATCCTGAATTCTGAATTCTCTTTTGTTTCATCGTACATCGTATCTCACAAAGGCAAAATAGCTTAGAGCAAAAAAAAGAATGACGAAAAATATCAGCCAGGCAGAATCAAATAAGGCACCCTGAACAAAAATTTGAGATAATGACCTGTAGCGATAATTGAAAGCAGGATATTCTTTTTTATTAATAACAACATCCTGAAAAATATTATTCTTATATCGAATTATGTCTCTTTTAAGACAATCTTCTTCTCCAATTCCTGTACCTGCTATTTCTGTTACAGCGTAGATAAAACTTGCAACAGGCGATATTCGGTTAATGTTTTTGGATAATTTAATCAAACGGCTAAATTTATTCCTGTAATCCTCTTCCAATTTATCCATATCATCATGAATAGTCTGAAAATGAGCAATCCTGTCTTTGTCTTCATAGATTAAAAGTACTTCCCTTGTCCAGATCTGCTCTCTTTTCTCACTTAAAGCTCTAACCGAAGGAATATCCACAATTTGTCTGGCTAAAAGTGTTCCCAGATTGGGTATAACAAAAACAACTATGGCCCATATAAAAAGAAGAATCACAATCGAAGCAGCGGCCTTTTTTGTTAAAGTGGAAATAAGGATTCCAAGACTGAGGAAAAGAGCAATATAGATGAGAGAGATGAATAAAATCACTGCCAACCTGAATAAATCTCCAGAAGAAAAATAAATGTCTGGATCAAAAATTAAAAGAACAAATCCTAACAGCGTGACTAATAAAAAAGGAATTGCAAGACTTAAGAAATTTCCCATCCATTTACCGGATAAGACTTTTGCCCGTGATAAGGGATTTGCAAGCATCAATTTTAAAGTTCCTTTCTCCTTTTCGCGACTCACCTGGTCGAAGCCAAAAAGAAGGGCAACCAGAGAAAGTACGACTCTGACAATGTAGATAAAATCAGGAGCAGAAAAAAAGGAAAAGATAATATTCCCAGATTCCTGCCCAGCTCTCACATCGACTCCAATAACAGATATCTCAAACGAGCGCGTCATGGCATCATCTAGGCCTTTAACAAATATGGAAAGAGGATTAGGTGGAATAACGGCAATCGGTTCATCAGGTTTTGGCTTGATAAGGTGATAGTCGGAAAGGCGCTGCTTGTAATCCCGGTGCATTATGAAAAAACTGGTAAAAATCAAGACCGCAGTCAGGAGAATAACTACGAAAAATTTATAACTCAGAAGATTGGATACTATCTCTTTCCTAGCAATCGACCAAAACATTTCAAACTCCTAACTTGGTCACTAACAACTGGTCACTAGTCATTTGTCATTAGTCACTATTAATAAGTTTCCAGTCTCCTGTGACCAGTTTTTATCGCACATCGCTTCTGAAAAATGCGGAAAAGGCCAATACCGCCAAAATTATATTCCATAAAATCAATACTGCTATATCAAATAAAGCATTTCCTAAACTGTCCGCAAGCGATGCCCGGCTCTCCACAAACTGTGGAAAATCCGACTTGTCACCCTGGTATTCTTCAGGATGGGGAGAAGAAATATAAACGGATTTTCCGTTAATTATAATGTCGGTTGAAAAACTCCACATGGAAGTAGCCACCAATTTTCCAACCTTTTCTAGAATATAATCATCATAAATGTTGGCATAGTTCCGGGTATCTCTGATAAACCGTTCTTCCTGTTTGGCCCCGGTTTGGGCGATGCTCTCCGATGCATACTGGAACAATGCTGTAGGGGAGAGACGAGACAGGTTTTGAGCCATTGCTGCACGCTGTTTCATGGCATCATCATATAGTTTGTAATGCTTGATCAACTCATCCTGGCCTTCGTCAAAAGCACGGTCGGTCTCTCGCTTCACTTCCTCTTCGGTCTTTATTTCTCCACTTTTAACTCTTTCTCTGATTCTGTCAATTCTCTGCCACACCTGCTGCTGTATCATCGGGCCAACCTTCTTGGCTGTTTGAAACTCACTTGGAACACTCGAGAATTTTTCAGATAAAATGTCTGAAATATTCGGAATTATAACAGCAAAAAGAATCCATACTGCCAGTAGCATTAAAAGCACTAAAGAAGATCTATGAATGATAGATGAAATCAATAAGCTTAGAAAGGCAAATATGGATAAATAACCCAGAGTAAGTAAAAGCATCACGAATATTCTTGATAAATTGCTCAGGGCCAGAATCTGAGGGATGGAAATTCCCACAACAATGAGGCTTATGATAATCCCGGTAACCAGAGGCACCAAGATTGTCAAAAGGAGGGCTATGTATTTGGCAATCAGTAACCTGATACGGCCAACAGAGTTCGAAAGGATCTGACGGAGTGTTCCCTGCTCCTTTTCCCCGGATATGGCATTATAACCCAAGAGTATGGCATACAGGCTGAAGATAACCTTGATTATAAAAGACCAATCCAGTTCGGGAATAACAGGTAGTTTAAAATTACGGGGCCCTGAAGGCAAAGCGGAAAATCCGCCTTTTGGTTTTAATGCATATCCAACAGGGCGGTATTTATCCCCTCCCTCTGATATAAACATCAATTGATTTGGCTCCCGGTACAGTGTTGTAGCCACGGTGCTGGGATTTTCACGAATCTTCGATACATTCTGATTAAAAAAAGAGCTCTGCTGTTTATATGTTTTAACAGATATCATGCCATTAGCGAAAAATAAAATCATGCTGACACCCAGCAGCACAACAAACTGGATGCTTTGCAAATGATCTAGAAGCTCTCTCTTAATGATCGTTTTCATGGCTTTACCTCACATCCTTTCTTAAAAAGCCTACATAGGCAAGTGCGAAAAAAATGAGGCTAAACAGAAAGAGAATGACCCACTGCAAAAGGGTAGCAACAAAACTATTTGCCGTTGTTTCGGATTGATAACTGAACTCGGGCAGTTCCGCTTTTCTCCACGCCTGGATATCCTTGTATCTTAATTCTTTCATTTCCAAACCTTTTTGCCAGTGGCGGAAAATTCCATTCATAAATCGCTCGTATTCGTTCATACCGGTACGGGCATATCTGTTCGCTACCTGGTCATACACAACAGCTGGCGACAGAATAGAGATAGTCTGTGCCAGCTTCATTTGTTGTGTTAACTGGTTACTGAACTCTTTGTCTACTTGATGATTTAATTCTGCTTTTTTACTCGATAATTCCATATTTCTTAAGTCAACATCTTCTGGGACCCATTCCCCTCTTTCCACAGCAACAATAAAAGCTTCCCGAATTTTCTTGAATTCTTCCTGGTAGGGTTGAAAGGCAGCAGCTTTGCTTTGTGCTATCTCCTGCTCACTTGGAAGCCTGTATATGTTTTCAGCCATGATCACCCCCAAGTTGGGATATATAACAATCAGCAAAATCCATATCTGAAGCAACACCAGTAGTGCAATGGCAGGGCGGCTTACCACAACGGAAACAAAAAGACTCAGAGTGTAAAAGCAGATAAGATAGAGGGCCGATACTCCCAGCAGCATCAAAATGCGAATCCATTCGGAATTTCCGAGGGAAATAGCTGGATTAAACAGCATTATAAGCAGGGACAAAATCGCTGAAATGATGAGCGAGCCAACGACAATAATCAATCCACCGGCAAATTTGCCCAGCAGCAATTGATCTCTGGGCATCCGATTGGCCAGAACCAGTTTTAAGGTGCCGTGAAACTTCTCCTCGGAAATTGCATTATAGGCCAAAAAAATGACCATCAAACTGAGCACTACTCTCACTACAAAGGCAAAATCCACAGCCGCAAAGCCCGCCATATAGCGGTGGTGCTTGCTCGTATATTCACCCATGTAGCCTGCTGTGCGGGAAGGGATATTGAGATAGGTCATTGTGAGGCTGTTGCCGAGCTTTCGATCCTTTCCCTGAACCAGTGTACTGAGTACTTGAGGAGATCTAAAAATACTCACACGAAATGTGTCTCCTCCCAACTCTTTCTGTGCATCCAGATAATCCTGCTGGCGGAGCTTAAAATCCTGTATGTTGATGATTGTACTGATGGTAATCAAGATGACTGTAATACTTAATCCGATCAGGAATTTTGAAGATTTTAAATACTCCAGCATTTCCCTCTTAATAATTGTCCCTAACATAATTTACTCCATAATCAGTTACTTCTCACCGATTTCAACATACCAGTTATACAGTCAGTGGTTCGGCTCGCATGTAGTCGATATAGATTTTAACCAGGTCCTCGTACTGGAGTTCTTCCCTGGTTCTCTCCATCACCAGTCTTCCTTCTTTCATTATTCCCACACGATCGGCGATTTCCTTAGCGCGGAAAATATCATGAGTAGACATTAGAATAGCCTTTCCTTCATCCTTGAGCTCGTTTAAAATCTCCAGAAACTCTGCCGCAGCTTTTGGATCCAATCCTGCTGTTGGCTCATCCAGAAGAATAGCCGGCGCATCCTTAATTATCGCAATCGAGATTCCAAGTTTCTGCCGCATTCCTTTGGAAAAATTTTTAACTCTCTGCTCGAAGGCTCTCTCCTGAAGAGAAACTCTCCGCATTACCTGGTGATAATCTTCTTTGCTCAATTCCAGCTTTCCTCCAAGCTTGGCAAAGAAATCCAGGTTCTGGCGTGCCGTAAAATTCCCGTAGAGCATGACATTTTCCGAGACAAAAGAGACATATTTTTTAGCCTCCAGCGGGTCTTTAGTTACGTCAATTTCTTTAATAAAGCAGGTGCCGGTTGTAGGCGGGATAAAATTTAGGAAGAGATTGACGGTTGTTGTTTTTCCCGCTCCGTTTGCACCCAAAAGGCAGTAAACCTCTCCAGGATGGACATCCAGATTCAAGTGATCCACAGCTAAGACCCCATCCTCATATCTTTTGGATAAATCCTCTGCTTTGAGTATTGGTTCTTGCTTCGCCATTTTTACCTCCTTATATTAATCACTATTCACTATTCACCATTCACCATTTACTATTTACTATCTCCGTGTGAGTTTAATTCCAAATACAACGATTCCCACCAGGAGGCCGATGAGTAGGAGAACCAGCACAGTAATGCCAAAGACATTAGTTTTGGCACTGATGTGAACGCGGACAATCTTATCTTCTGACTCAACTCTTCGATTGTCAGCAATACACTCAGTTCTTACTTTCGGCTCATAATCTCCCACAGAAACATCTTCTGGTAGAATGAACTCGATTTTTACAATCTCTTCTTTATCCTGTTCCAAATCGGGAATTAAATCAGGGTTAATCTCAACTTGCCAGTTTAAGGGCAAATCAGTATGAATTCTGATATTATTTAATCTTCTTGTCCCGGAATTTTTAATCCTTACTTCCATGTTCACATTTTCTCCCACCTTGATTTCGTGATAGAGATTAAGGGCCTGCACTTCTATTCTCCCCACACCCCTCGGTATGAGTTCCAGTCTGACATTTCCTGCCTTCAAGCTCTCTATTTTCTTTGGATCGACAAAAGAACCGCTAGCACGTAATTCTTCAAGCCTGGAGGATTGCTCGTTATCGAGAGCCAAGCAATAAAACTCTAAGGGTTTGTCTAAAACAACCTGTTCATCGGCATTTTTGGGGAGATAGAGTCTTAAGGAGAGCTGCATGCTGGTCACCCCTTCGGTAAACTTTATCTGTGATAGCCGAGCCTGCGTTTGAGGATCGACAAATTCATAGGTAATCTGCCTGGGAAGATTCACGGCCTGGAGTTTGAAGATATTGGCTTCTCCGCTGAACTTTTCCAAGGATAAATCAAAGGTGGCCTGGCTTTCCAAATCCGCTTCCTGGGAAAATTGGGCAGAATTCACAGTAACAATGTTGGCGCTCAAGCCTTTCTGTAAAAAGACAGAAGTCGTTTCATCCTTTCCTGCATAGAAAACATTCACATCCAGATTTTCAACATCTTTCAGCAATCGAAATGTGACCTGCCTTTTCTCTTCCAAAGGTAATGAGGCAATAGTCTTCTCATAAGGATCAGAAATGATTTTCCCCTCTGACCTTAGAGAAACATAGACATCCTTGACCTCTTTTAAAAAATCAAGGGGGAAAATATCTTTGGCATCGATATTTAGTTTCGAAAGCTCCTTGAGTTCTTTTGAGGAATAGCTGAGCGTAACACAAACGAATTTCTTCCCGGCCTTGTCCTGGTATTTCACAGCACTTGCAACAGAAATCCGGGCTTCACTTCCCATAAATGTTATAAGTGCTTCCTGATAGCCTACTTGGGCTTGAAGATAGGCAGTCCTTTTTCTGGCAAAATCCTCTTCAGAGATTAACCCTTCCTCTTTTAATTTCAGCGCCCTGTCAAAATCCCCTTTCATCTCTTCAAGATGAAGCTGGGCTTTTTTCAGTGTCAAAAGCTTTAAAGTCTGCGATTCCTGGGAATACCCAATACAGACAAATACAGTAAAAAGAAGAGCTACAGCAAAAACTTTTCTAAAATGTTTCATAATTTCATCTCCTTTATTCTTAAAGTCATCGTTTATCATACCTTACAACAAGAAAATAACCGACAATGAAGAATATTATACTTAATATTACAAGAACCGTTAAATCTATTATGATCAGTGAAAGATTATCCCTCAGTTCCGGGATTTTTTCTTCGAACTGCGGAACAGCAGGATATTCAACCGGCAATCGAGAGATGCCTGCACTGCCAGTCGTAAGAGGCAGTGTGAGAAAATGAGGGCTTTTCGGATCAGGTCTATCCTTCTCCTCGACAAAACTGTACATCTGTTGTTTGAATTGATTGGCTTGAATATAAAATTTTTCAAATCTTTTCACTCCTGTGCCGGAAATCTCTTCGGCCAAGTACCTGAAAACTGAAACAGGAGAAATTCTTGTAATCCTTTTTGTTTTTTCCACCTGAATGATCATCTGATTGATATAATCATCATAGATTTGATTGCGCGCATTCATAATGTCTGTACTCCATTGAGCACGCAGAGGAACCCAGGGCGCAAACTGATCCCCGTTCCATCTACCGGCTCTAGTATCTTTATATTTTGTGTTATAGATGTCTTCTTGAGCCGTCCCTATCTTTTTTACAATCTGACCTCTTTTTGGAATGGAATAAAGCTGGTTGGCGATCAAATTTCCCGTGGCTGGGATGACAAACGCCACGAATATCCAGATAAAAAGAAGGGTGACCGCGCTTGTCACCGATTGCGAGAAAAGGGAAGAAACAGTCATGCCTATCAACAGAAACAATGAAAGAAATATCATGGACACAAGGAGGAATAGAATCACTCTCCCATAATTTATAGAAATTTCCCCACTCAGATTGATGATCAGCAAACCAATCACAGAGCCCACGAAAAAGGGAATGGCGATTGTTATTAATAAGCCGAAAAATTTTCCTAAGTAGACTTTTACTGCCTTGACGGAATTGGAAAAAATTAACGACAATGTTTTCTGTTCCTTCTCCCCACAGACGGCATCATAACTGAGAACAAAAGCCAGGAAGCTCAGCACCACAGCCACAATAAACTCCCAATCTACAGTATTAAATCCTCGGAGCAGGATATTGCCTCTTCCTTCTATTTCGGGAAAGTCGAGATAAAAAATATTCGCTTCGAATTTATTCGGTAAAAATTTCTCATTGGCCTCGGATATGACTTCATTAGGATTCGGCTTTTTCAGCAGACTCTGTTTGAACCTGGCTAACTGTAGAAGATCTTCGCTTTTTTCGATCAATACGCTCTCATTTTCAGAAACATCATTCCTGTAATCCAATATTTTTTGTTCATGATTCCTGACAAATATGATGCTGCTGACCACAAACAGCATGATTGTCAGGATGAGAATGAGATAGAATCTCACAGTGTTAAAATTTTCTCTGAGTTCTTTGAATACAATTTCTAAGATCAATGTCATCTCACATCATAAAGATTAAAGGCCCAGGCAGAGCCAAAAAAAAGGACCAGGTTTATAAAAATAAAAATCATTAAAAGAAGAATCACTCTGGGAAAAACATCCGGCAATCTTTCTTCCTGGTACCTAAACCTGGGAAAATCAGTCAAATTCAGAGGAGCATAATCTTCGAGTGTAGGGTAGCTCCCATCCGGTTTCCTGTAGTCGATTTTCTTGTACTCCTCCAATGGCAGTATGTCTTTTTCTTCCATAACCGTAAAAAACCTCAGAGAACGAAAGGCATCCTTTGTTTCCAAATAATTGAAAACCGACTCTCTATACAGAACAGCTTGTTGAATGAATCTCTCGTAGTTCGTTATATCCGTGCGGGCAATCATTTCTGTAGCTTCCTGAAAAAGCCCTGTAGGCGAAATCCGATTCAATAGAGTGGCCAGCTTTTCCTGATTTCTGAGCAGGAAGTAGTAATCCTGCTTAACCTGCCATATGGAGTCTGTTCGTTCTTTAAAGAGAGGCTCTTCAAAGGCGATGAGTTTCTTAAAATGCTCAACTGTCTCTTTGGTCGCCCCCTGAAAAACATACCTTCCTTCATCACTGTTAAAGGATGCCCCCCGGATGTATATCGGTACTCGATTGACCTTCTGCCATTCGTTGATTTTATTTCTGGTCTGAGAATAGAGTTCCTTTATTTGAGCTTCAACGGTTTTTTCCGGAGGAAGGCTCTTGAAGACTGTTGCCAGGTATGTAGAAAGATCAGGAATGATAATGACAAAAAAGATCCAGATAAAAAGACAGAAGATCAAAGAATGAGAGGATTTTTTCGTGAAGGAAGAAATAATCAGACCGAGGAGAAAAAATACGGAAATATAGAATAAAGTCAATACAGTAAAGAAGAAAATCCTTATCCAATCCAAATGACCAAGATTGGGGAAATGGATAATGATGACCAGGAAAGATATGAACAGGCTTATTAAAAAAGAGACAATAAGTGTGAGCATGTTGCCAAAATACTTGCCCAGGATGATTTTAAACCTCGATGCTCCCTGAGATAAGAGGAGTTTTAATGTTCCTTTCTCTTTTTCTCCCGAGATCACATCAAAGGCAAAGAGCATAGCTAATAAGCTGATGACGATTTTGTAGACCAGGGTCAAATCCAGAGATGTAAAAATGTTGAGCAGAGGGTTTTCTTGCGTGTATTTTTTCTCTGGCGAAGGAATTTGCCTCAAAGACAACAATACAGAATTTCCTAGGCGGTTGGTCACACCGAGATTGAGAACAGAAAGAACCTCCGGGGATTTAATAACATTATATTCAATCGTACAATAAACTCTGTTCTCCCTTAATCTCTTCTCATTCTCCTGAGATGAGAGCATGTATTCCTGCCTCAAATCCACAAAATTTCTTGCACTCACCAAAGTGATGGATAACACGAGCAGGATTAAAATGAGAGTGCCGAACGTAAATCGAAAAGTTAATAAATTGTTATGAAATTCCTTTTTTGCTATCTTCCAAATCATCCTATATTCCTATTTTTTGCTCCACAAAATCGATGCCAAAACTTATCACCACACATCTGAAAGCTTGATATTCCAGCTCTGAAGGTTTATTCCAATAGCCTTGTCTAATTTAGATAATGAGAGGTTGTAATCAATAACCGCCTTTAGTTCTGCACTACGGGCATTGGACAAATCCCTCTGGTATTGGAGAACAATAAAGTTTGTCGAAAGCCCAACTTTTAACTTTGCCTCTTCGGCCTCTAATTTTTGCTCCGCGAGCTCGCGAGCAATCCTGTATGCCTCAACTCTTTGATAATCTGTATGAACAGCTCTTACAGCAGTTTTAATCTCTAAAAATGCCTTTTGTTCCAGATTTTTCAACCTGACCATTGCCTGATCCAGGCTTACTTTAGCCTGGGCAACAGCAGCACGGGAGAAGATGGTATTCAGAGGAATATCCAGAGTGAGATAGACTGACCAATTCCTGTATTTGAAGTTCAATGCATCTTTTAAAGCATCGGATGCTCCTCCCGGGATTGTACCTACAATAACTCCAGTAAAAGGATTATCGTTGAGATATCGAATCCGGTCGCCTGAAATTCCGGGGCTCCAATAATTAGCATTGAGGTTTAAAGCAGGAAGGAGTTGATTCCTGGCATACCCCAAATCTATGTCTTTGTTCTTCAGATCAATCCTGGATGATAGTATGTCAGGCCGATTCCTAATGGCTAAATCAAGAGCCTCCTCAAGACTCCTTTCTTTCTTTTCAAAAGCTGGCTTATCCAAAGGAATTATTTCAGCAATCGTTTCCTCATCAGGATGATTAATGAGTGTTTTCAGCAGATCCGAATAATCCTTGACAAGTGCTTTAGCCTGTAATATGTCTGCTTCACGTGCAGCCACCTCGGCCTGAGCACTCAAGATTTCTTTTGGTGCCAGGGTGCCTATTTCCACCTCTTTCTGGTTTTTTTCCAGAAGATCCTGTGCCAGTTTTAGTGACTGCTGCTTTACTTTGAGTGTCTCGATGCTGTAGACAAGATTCCAGTATGATTCCTCAACGTAGTAAACTGTATCAAGCAGGACCTTTTTTAAATCATTCTCAGATATCTCCATGTTGTTTTGGGCCACAAGAATCTCTTTGCGGCTTGTTTTAAATCCAAAGTCCTTCAAAAGGGGCTGAGAAAAACTTAAATACAGAGTGCTCCCGTAGCGAGGGTTAATATTCTGAAAACTTTGGTTTGAATCATTCCTGTCCGTATTCAAAGATACAGAAAATTGTCCTCCTGTAGGAATGAGTTGACTGATCTGGACAGCATAATCACTGTATGAAGTTGTAATTCTGTCTGCCGCTTCAATCCACCAAGAGGAGGTGGAATTTGTATCTCTTCTATTAAAGCTGAAGTTAAGGCTGGGCATGAATTTTTCTTTTGCCTTGGAAACCGAGATATCTGCAAGCTCTGGATTATGCATCTGAACAGCAACATCAAGATTGTTCTTTATGGCATGAAATATGCACTCTTCAAGAGACAGTTCTTTTTGTCTCTCTCGCTGATCCCAAGAATATGTTGAACAACATAAAATCAACATTAAAGAACAGACGATATTTCTTGTTTGCATGATTGACCTCCATTATCAATAAGCATAAGTAAAAAGTTCATAAAGAAGAAAAAAATCGGCATCATTAGAGAAGCTTCTACAGCAAAAATCATGCCAACGTTAGAAACTGGTAACTAGTAACTAGTGACCAGTTATTAGCTATTTGTGGGTAATGTTTTACACAAAAATGAGAATCCTGTTACTCATTTTATTTCCTATTTGCCAAAATTTCATGTATTATTATGTTAAATAAAAACAGGCAGCGATGAACAAAGTCTTCAAAATTTTAAGAAGCAAGCTCCAAAAAAAACATCCGGAAATCTATCCCTGGCTCTTTTTTAAAGAATTAGAGGACAGCCTGAATCTAATCGAGGATATTGACCAGATCGGAAACAACTTTCTAGGGAAAATAAAAGAAATGGTTCCCGTTAAAAAGTTGATTCTTGTTATTTATGATCAGGATTTGGGAAAATTCAAAGTCAACAATTTTTTAGGATTTGATGAGTCCGAAGTGAAAAAAATCTCATTTTTGCGTAATGAACCGCTTGTTAAATGGCTTAAAATCAACAAAACATTTTTCTACATCAAGGCACAGCCGGGTGTTTTTGATTATTTGACTGAAAAAGAAAAAAATACTCTGAAAACGCTCGGCATAGAGGTTTGCTATCCGCTAGTGTCGATGAACAGACTAATAGGAATAATATTAATAGGCCCTAAAAATAATAACAAAGACTTTCTAAAACATGAGCTCTCCCTCATATTCTCCTTAACTCCTCAAATTGGAATAGCCTTGGAGAATGCTGTTCTGTATAAAGAACAAAGAGAAAGATTCAGAAGAATGTCCAGGGCAGATAAGCTTGCCACAATAGGAGAACTTGCAGCTGGTGCTGCTCACGAAATAAGAAATCCATTGACTGGCATAAAGTCATCACTCCAGTACCTAAAAACAAAGAATCGAGATAAGACAGAAAATAAACTCTTAAAAAACGCATTACAAGAAACAGAGCGCATAGACGATATCCTGTCGGCTCTTCTATCTTTTTCCAGGCCTTCAGAAATAAAGAAAGAAAAAGGAAATATATTAGAAATACTCGAAGAAAGTCTTGATATGATTTCCTTTCAAACGAGAAAACAAAAAATTAAGATTTTCTGCGATTTTCCATCTTCTCCCATTTTCTTATATGGAGACAAAGACCAACTCAAACAGCTTTTTCTTAATATCTTTTTGAATTCTCTTCAAGCCATGAAAGACGGAGGCGAACTAAAAGTTGAAGTCTCTTCTGCAGCCGACCAAAAGGTTATGATCGTTGTTTCCGACACAGGCGAAGGAATCCCTGAGGAAAATCTGGATAAAATATTTGATCCTTTTTTTACTACAAAAAAAGGAGGAACAGGTCTAGGCCTTTCCATCTGTTATGGGATTGTTAGTTCTCATCAAGGTGAGATAGAGGTAAAAAGCACATTCAATCTAGGAACAACAGCCCTGGTTAAATTTCCGCTTAGTTTTTAAAATGAAGTTTAAAATTCTCGTTATTGACGATGAAAAAAGTATCAGAGATGTTTTTTCTCTGCTGCTCGAAGAGAAAGGCTATCTTGTCGAAACAGCGGAAAAAGGAATACAAGGATTAAGTAAATCGCGCCAATTTGTCCCTGATATTATCCTTTTAGACATGAATTTGCCAGATATCTCTGGAATAGAGGTCCTTTCCCAAATCAAGGAATCGCTTCCACAAACCGAAGTCATAATTATTACGGCTTTCGGAACAATTAAAAACGCAGTGGAAGCCACAAAGCTAGGAGCATATGACTATTTAGAGAAACCTGTTGACAACGAAGAGTTGCTGCTTGTGATATCCCGAGCCCTGGAAGTAAAAAAACTCCAGAGAGAGGTCCAAGAATTAAAATCTGAGCTTTCATCACGCTACAGATTTTCAAACATCATAGGCACAAGCAGCAAAATGAATTCTATTTTTCAGATGATGGAAAAAATCGCAAGAGTGGACGGTACAGTGCTTATTACAGGTGAAAGCGGTACAGGGAAAGAATTAGTTGCAAGAGCCATTCACTTCAATAGTCCGAGAAAGGAAAGCCCTTTTGTCGTAGTTAATTGTGGAGCCATTCCAAAAGACTTGATCGAGTCCGAATTTTTTGGCCATATAAAGGGCGCTTTTACGGATGCTAAAACAGAGAAAACAGGCAAGTTTGAATTAGCCCAAAAAGGCACAATTTTCCTCGACGAAGTAGCTGAGCTTTCTCCTGAAGCCCAGGTTAAGCTTCTTCGCGCTCTTGGAGAAAAAGAAATCGTCAAAGTCGGGGGGACAAAAACAATTCCTATTGATGTCAGGGTTATCGCTGCCACGAACAAAGATTTGGAAGAAGGCATGAAAAAAGGATATTTTAGAGAGGATCTTTACTGGCGCCTGGCAGTTCTCTCTCTGCACCTTCCTCCTTTAAGGGAAAGAAAAGAAGATATCACGCTCCTGTACGAACATTATATCCAAAAATACAATAAGGAGCTGAATAAAGAAATTAAAGGCGTATCTCAAAAAACTTCAGAATATTTGAAAAAATACTTCTGGCCGGGAAACGTACGAGAACTGGAGAGCATCATCTATGAAGCCATGGTGCTGAGCGACAGTCCCTTGATAGAAGAATATAATCTACCTATGCGGATAAAAGGAGAAGACTCTAAAAAAGAAGATATGATGTTCGATACAGAAAAGCCTTTAAATGAGATAATCCAGAAGCTCACTAGAAATATGGAGAGAAAATTAATCGAAAACGCCCTCAAAGAATCAGGTAGTAATAAAACAAAAGCCGCCCAAAAGCTTGGAATCAGCCGCAAAACACTCTTCAATAAGATGACTCAGTATAGAATAAAGTAAGTAGTGAGGAGTAAGGAGTTAGGAGCAAGACAAACTCAAAACTTAATATCGTAAGCCGCAAGCCGTGAGGAGATAAAAATTTAAAACTAAGAAATGGTTGAAGGTTTAAGGTTTAAGGCAAGAATAGAAATGGATTTAAGGTTTGAAGTTGAGCTAAAAAACCTTAAACATTAAACCTTAAACTTTAAACTTATCTTAAAAAGGTAGTAAGCAAATTTTAATAAACTGAAACAAATAGTAAAAAAGTTGACGATATCATGGGTTTTGATTACGATATAAAAAAATGAACTTAAATTTTCTCGAGTCAAGGAGTGATTTATGAAAAAAATTCATACATTTTCCGCTTTACTCTTGGCATTCATCTTAATCATGGGCACGTCCTACTCTTTTACATCAAATCAATCCGAGATACCCAAGATCGAGCTTCCAATACTCATCACTTCATGCGGACAGAGTCCAGGCGCTACAATGCTCAAAGTCATCTTTATGAAATTGAAACTTGAGTTTGAACCCAAGGCTTACGAGGTCAATGAGTTAGCTACGGCAGAAGATTTAAAAGCCAAAAAGGAGGCCGGTACACCTTATAAATCCATGATTATCGTCATGGGAGCAAGCTTGAAAGGGATGGGAGCTGCTGGCATCTCGATAGACGATGAACTGGACAGAATGGCAAAGTTAATCGAAGAAGCACACAACCAGGGAATCTCCATTATCGGGGCTCACATCGAAGGCATGAAAAGACGAGCACAAGGCGCTGCTGTGGGTGATAACACGGACGAACTCAGCATTGATGCAGTCGCACCAAACTCCGACCTCCTGATCATCAATAAGGAAGGAAACACCGACAACCGTTTCACTGTAATCGCAAACGAGAAAAACATACCTATGATAGAGGTGGAAAAGACCATAGAACTTATTGAGGAATTCAAAAAAATCTTCAAGGAATAGCAATTATTTCAGCATTTATGTTATAATATTGACAAATATATTTATTTTGAGAAAGAGTTGAGACTCTGGGTATTGGAGAAATATAAGGAGGAGAGATGGAAGCAATCTTAGGTGCACTTTCCCTTAAAATTATCGCAAGTGCGCTCCTTGTTCTCTCTTTCCTTTGGCTGATTATAGTCATTATAAAGAAGCAAAATGAATATATATTGCGGGCATTATTGGTCTGCCTCATTTTCCTGCTTTTCTTCATTTATCTTCAACAACAGGATGCAAGAAAGCTGACGTTATCGGATGCAAGAAAAAAAATCTTCCCTGAAAAAACTCTTCAATACAATTATCATATTGAAAAGGGACTCAAACAGCAAGAAAGTTTCACGCGATACATCTTTGATGACCTAAAACCCAAAATTTCCCTTTCCATGGACAAAACAGGAAACTATTTTCATATTACTGACGTCAAATCCATTAATTCCATATTGGAGTTTCTAAATCTTCCCAAAGTGAAATCAGGTGTAGACGAGCTTGCATCGATTACAGGATCGAGGAGTGATCTGAATTGCTATCGCTGGGATGACTATCCGCCTGGTATTTTAATCATAGAACGATCATTATGCAGGAATAAAGCCACATTTGAAACCTATCACTGCATCGTAAACATCATCATAACGAAAAGATACTGAAAAATCGCAATGACAGAAATATAGTGTCCCTATCTTTCCATTGATTTTCGCCCCAAATTTTCATACATTAGTTTATCAATAATATGTTCACATCCACTCAAATCATCCTCGCTGTTATGGTGGTTGCCTATATCATCGTCAAATCGCTAAAAGTCTCAACTGAGCTTTCTATGTTTCTTGCTGCCCTCGCTGGAGGTCTTGCAGGTGGCGTAGGCATCCCCGCAAGACACATTGTTGAAGGAGCTTTTACCTACCTGGATATTATTCTTATTTTTATCACAGCCACTCTTTTCATGAACCTCCTAAAAGAATCAGGAGGAATCGCCTACGTCATCCGGGGAATCCTTAGAAAATTTCACCGCAGGAAATCAATTCTTTTTGTCTTGATAACTATTCTTTTACTGATTCCAGGAGCATTGACTGGCGCAGGCAGTGTCACAGTCCTGATCACCGGGGGAATGATTGCTGTTGTTTTGGAGTATATGGGAATTTCCAAGCCCAAAGCAGCAGCCATAATCTTTATCATAGCTGGATTGAGCGCAGCTGCTCCACCTGTGAGTTTATGGGCAATGCTTACTGCTGCGGGTGTTAACATGCCCTATGTCGGATTCTTCCTTCCCCTACTTGTTCCTTGCATTGCTCTCTCTCTGCTTACAATCTTCATCCTTGGCTGGAGAGGAAAACCTGTTAATCTTGAAAAAGCAATGAAAGAACTCCCAGAAGCTCCTCACAGGATGAACTGGATTCGTATTTTTATTCCTTTCCTTGCTTTTCTTTTCTTAGTCGTCGCTGGAAGAATCTGGCCTCATTCTCTTCCTGTGATAGGACTTCCTCTAATGTTCATCGTAGCAGCTGTTATTACTTTTTCCCTTTCTCCAGTGAAGCTGAATTTTCTTCAAATTTCCCGAAACACAGTCCACCAGCTTCTCCCTTTGATCGGAACTTTAACCTGTGTTGGAATCCTGGTTCAGATCATGACTCTTACAGGAGTACGAGGACTTATTGCAATAACAATAGTAACCCTGCCTGTGACAGCAGTCATCCTCACTCTTTCCCTGGTTCTGCCTATCTCTGAAGCTGTTCTCATGTGGGGTGCTGCACCAGTTCTTGGAGTTCCTCTGGTATTACTCTTCAACACCATGGGGCTTAACCCTATCGTAGCTCTGGCAGGGATGAGTATCATCTGGCCGTTAGGAGACGCACTCCCTCCCACAGCCATTATCGGACGCCTGACAAAAGACACAGCAAGAATGGAAGAGCCATATTCCCAATTATTAAAATATTGTATCATTCCCGCTGTCATCATCATGGCTGTGGGAATTCTGATGGTGGTTTTTAGTAAAAAATTAGCCTTTCTAACTCTATTATAAAAATGAACATATACAGAAATATTATTTTATTTAAGCTTTTGAAGGAGAATGAATACAAATGATTATTACAATCCTGTATTATATTATAACTGCTTTTATCGCCTTGCTCATTATCTGGAACTTCATAAAAAGTAAAAAATGGCAAGAGGAAGCTCTCTATATAATTATTCTCATACCTTTTCTCTTGAGACTGTTGCGGCTTAAATAGAGGAAAAAAATGGCTCTAAACAAGTGGTTCTATCCTAGAAAAATCACTATTATGGCATTAGGACTGACTTTTATGCTCTTGGCAGGATTTAGTTTTTACAAAAGCCGGCACCTCAAAGAGCCTGTCGCTATAAGCCCTGGAGTCACTCAAGTGAAGACGCTTAGCGACTATTTCTCTGGTATCAAAGGCACTATCAACAATGCCAATGTCTATGTCCTTGAAGGATTAAAGCCAGGAGGGACTATTCTTATCCTGGGCGGCACTCATCCAGAAGAGCCGGCAGCCAGGCTGGCAGCCTGGGTCTTCGCAGAAAACGCCGTGGTGGACCAAGGGAGACTGTTCATCATTCTTTCAGCCAATAGAAGCGCCACAACTGTGACCCGCCTCGGAGGAGGCTATCCACCGGATTATACAATTCCGACTCCCTGGGGTGGAAAAAAATTCCGGATGGGAGACCGTTGGTCGAATCCGTTGGACCAGTGGCCAGACCCAGAAGTTTATATTCATTATCCCAGCCGTCAAGAGCTCGCTTATGTGGATATCCGGAATCTGAACAGAACGTGGCCAGGACGCTCAAACGGAACTCTAACAGAAAAAACTTGTTACGCCATGACCCAACTCATCCAAAACGAAAAGGTCGATATTGTTTTCGATCTTCATGAGGCAGAGCTTCAGTATCCTGTCATAAGCACCATAGTCGCCCATCAGAAAGGACAGGACCTGGCAGCTATGGCTTCCATGATGATAACGGGCACGGAGAATTTCAGCATTGGCATGGAATATTCTCCTGAGGCTCTTCACGGTCTGTCCCATCGGGAAATCGGAGACCATACAGATGCCATTTCTCTTCTCCTGGAAGCCCCAGAGCCCTTCCTGGATGCCACAAGAGGCCGGACTGATAGAGCGCTCCTTCTTGAAGGGAAAGATGAGTTTGTGGTTAAAGCAGGGAAACATGGTCTTCTGTTCGAAAAAATAGACGAGAATGGATGGCCTGTTGATGTGAGGGTTGGCCGACATTGTTCAACTATACTTCAAATCTTAGAATTATGGTCTGAAGAACATCCGGAAAAAGGGGTCGTGGTAAAAAACATTCCCCGCTATGACGAGCTTATAGATAGAGGGATAGGGTCTTTTCTTCATGATCCATCAAGAGCAGATTCAAAAAGAATCTTTTATGAATAGATAGGCAAGACAAACTAAAGGGCAAGACAACGCTTTGCTGGCAAGACAATAAGGCAAGACAAGAAAGACAGGCAAGATAGATTAAGTTTTAGGTTTAAGGTTTAATGTTATTTATTTTGGTTCTTCTCCCGATTAGTTGATGCAAAGGGTTCGAACCCTTCAAAAATCATAGGACTTTTGCCAAACGTTCTGCTCTTTGTAACTTTTCAGCATGTCACTCGAACCCTCGAATCCTTGACCCCTTGAATCCTTATGATCCTACCAACTCTTTTGGAGATGAGCCATATTTTTAACAATTGGGTCATGATTTTCACTTCAATCTGTATGGTCTATTCCATTTGAATTTGAGGGGTTTTTGTGGCTTGCTTCTTTCATATAGAACCCCAAATAATCCG
>DAOVDU010000094.1 GCA_030669305.1 Candidatus Aminicenantota bacterium | reverse complement strand
GCAGTTTCTGTATCACAAACCTTGCGATTAGCCAGTATTTGTGCGACTTCAAGAGGAATACCCAGCTCAGCAGAAAGACTTCTTGCCTCTTCCTTCAGGGGAGACAATATCCAAACAGATTCATTCATAGAAACTCCAAATTACAATTTCCAAATACCAAACAAGCCTCAAAATACCAATGACCGAAACTAAAAACATAGTAAGGAGTTAGGAGTAAGGAGTGAGGAGCAAAATATTTTTATTCCTGTTTACTCCTTACTACTTACTCCTCACTTTAATATATATTTTGTCTATACAACTTAAAAAGAGCCTTTAAATCTATCATAAGAATGTTTTATCTACAACTAAAATTGACTTTAAACACTATGAAAAATATAATGTTTGTGCTGTGCTGAAAGATCTTAAAAGTAAACTAATCAGAACAAGAAAAAATTTTGAAGATAAGTTCGACGAGCTCCTTCAAAGCAGAAAGAACAGGGAATATATTCTTGATGAGCTTGCCGAATCCATGATTCTAGCCGATATGGGAATCAATGCGACAGAAAAAATCATTCATTCTATTAAACAGAAAACTAAAAAAAAAGATTCTTTCCTAATCATAAAAAAAATTCTAGAAGAGGAAATCATCAAAACTCTTTCCCAATTTCCCTCTGATCTTAATCTTGATCACTCTTGCTCTGTAATCATTATGGCTGGTGTGAATGGAGGAGGAAAAACCACATCCCTGGCGAAGTTAGGATATCACTATAAAAGGCAAGGCAAAAATGTACTTATGGTAGCAGCTGATACTTTCAGAGCTGCAGCACAGGAACAGCTTGCTTTATGGGGCAAAAAATTAAATATTCCCGTCATAAAAGGCCAGTATGGAGCAGACCCTGCCTCTGTCATTTACGATGCAATTCAATCCTTCAAGGCACATCAATTCCATATCCTCTTGGTTGATACCGCAGGTAGAATCCATACAAACATCAATCTCATGAATGAATTGGAAAAGATAAAAAGGGTCATCTCAAAAGAAATAGAAGGAGCGCCCAATGAAATCTTACTGGTCTTAGATGCCAGCATTGGTCAAAACGCCCTGATCCAGGCAAGAGAATTCCTAAAATTCTCAGGTTTAACAGGAATTTTCCTTGCTAAACTGGATGGAACAGCCAAAGGAGGAAGCGTTATCAGCATAGTTGATGAGCTAAAGCTTCCGATTAAGTTTATCGGGATTGGAGAAGGGGAAAAAGACTTGCTTTATTTTTCCCCTCAAGAATTTGTTAAAGCCCTTCTTTCATGAACAGCCTTAAAGACGTCGCTTACATCCAAATGGCCTATGGCTTTGCGGAGAAAGCCATAGGCTTCTCAAGTCCTAATCCTTATGTCGGCACAGTGATCGTCAGAAGAGATGTTATTGTTGGGTATGGCTACCATGAAAAGCCGGGAAAACCCCACGCTGAGGTTATCGCAATCCAAAGAGCAGGTTCTCTTTCCCGAAACAGTACAGCATACATTACGCTAGAACCCTGTGTTCACTGGGGAAGAACTCCGCCCTGTGTGGACAGCATTATTCAGGCAGGCTTGAAAAGGGTAGTTGTATCTGCTCTCGATCCTAACCCTCTCGTTTATAAAAAGGGCATCAGGAAAATGAATCAGGCTGGACTGGACGTTTCTGTAGGTCTTCTTGAAGAAAAAAATAAACGCTTAAACGAAGCTTACTTAAAATACATCACAAAAAAAATCCCGTTTGTCACCGCCAAAGCGGCTGTCAGCTTGGATGGAAAGATAGCCACAAAAACATTCGCATCACAGTGGATCTCTTCTCCACAGACAAGGAAATACATGCACCTTCTAAGAGGAGAGTACGACGCCATTATAGTCGGCATAAACACTCTTATAAGGGACGACCCAAAGCTAACTGTCCGCCATCCAAACTGGAGGGGAAAACGCATAACCCGTGTTATCCTCGACTCCAACCTACGCTTTCCTCTCAAATCAAAGATACTCAACACACTTCCTCAAGGAAAAATTTTGGTCTTCACCCTTAAGCAGGCACTCTCAAGGAAATCAGAAATTCTTAAGAAAAAAGGCATAGAAATTATTCCTCTCCCAAGCACTTCTTCCAAAATTGATCTAAAAAAAGTCCTCTCCTGGTTAGGCAAAAAGGAAATATCGAGCGTCCTGGTCGAGGGAGGAGGACTTTTGTTGACATCCATGCTGGAGGAGAGACTGGTGGATAAGATTTTTGTAACCATTTCTCCCAAGTTGATCGGAGGAAAAAATGCTCCTTCCTTTCTTCAAGGAAAAGGTGTAAATTTCATCAAAGATTCGCTCCCTTTGGAGAAAATAAATTCATTTACTATAGATAACGATATCATCATGGAAGGATATTTCTGATGTTTACAGGAATCATCGATCATTCAGGTCTTTTTAAAGGATATCGCCTTGGAAAAAAGGGAATGGCTATTGATGCACCCTCCCTGGCTTCCAGATTAAACATAGGCGAAAGCCTTGCTGTTAACGGAGTTTGTTTAAGCCTTATTAAAAAGGAAAAAAGCACTCTCTTCTTCAATCTCTCTCAGGAGACTTTAAACCGGACTAATTTGGGCTCTTTACGGCAAGAGGAACGGCTAAATCTTGAGCTCTCACTCACTCTTTCTTCTCCTCTCAGTGGTCATCTCGTCACCGGTCATATCGATGCAACAGGAAAAATCCTCAAGATAATAAAAAAAAGGGATGGAGAACGGATTACTTTTTCGTTTCCTTCAGAGCTAAGGCCTTATTTTGTCATCAAGGGTTCTGTAGCTGTCAATGGTGTAAGCCTGACTATCGCACATTTAGGACCTTCCTCTTTCGATGTGGAGCTTATACCTATAACGCTGAAAAATTCTAACTTAGGAAACTTAATAAGAGGGAATATGGTCAATATCGAATGTGACATAATCGGAAAATACGTGTATAATTGGATAAACAAGGATAGGCAGCAGGAAAAGAATAGGATTTGAAAAATGCAAAAAAAATCGAGAACAATAACAGTAGAAAAAGCTATAGAAGCGGTAAAAGCGGGCAGGCTCATCATCATTGTCGATGATGAAGACAGGGAGAACGAAGGCGACCTTATGGTTGCCGCAGAGAAAGTCACTCCTGACATCATTAATTTCATGGCAAAATACGGCCGCGGCCTTATATGTCTACCGTTGACAAAGCAAAGGCTGAAGGAACTCGATCTCCCTTTGATGGTTGCAGATAACACAGCACGTTTCCAAACGGCCTTTACCGTTTCCATCGATGCCAAAGAAGGGGCCACGACCGGAATATCTGTACATGACCGTTCAAGAACAGTCTTGACTGCTATAGATCCGAAGACACGGCCTTCTGACCTTGCCCGCCCTGGACATATCTTTCCCCTGCAAGCAAAAGATGGAGGCGTGCTTGAGAGAGCGGGCCAGACCGAAGCGGCTGTCGATATCACCCGGATGGCTGGGCTAAAATCCTTTGGCGTCATCTGTGAAATCATGAATGAAGACGGAACTATGGCCCGGATGCCTCAGCTCGAAAATTTCAGCCAAAAACATAATATTCCTATAATGACAATAGCTGATCTTATTAAATACCGGATGAAGCATGAAAGGCTCATAAAAAAAATAGAGGAAGTGGATCTACCCACAAAATTCGGAAACTTCAGTATGATAATTTTTGAAGATATCATACACAGGGAGCACCACATAGCTCTAGTTATGGGAAAAATTAAGAAGGATGAACCTACCTTAGTCCGAGCCCACTCTCAGTGTCTGACCGGTGATACTTTTGGTTCGTCCCGCTGTGACTGTGGAGAACAGCTTCAACAATCAATGAAAATAATCAACAAAGAAGGAAAAGGTGTCATCCTTTATATTCTTAACCAAGAAGGAAGAGGCATCGGTTTAGTCAATAAAATAAAGGCATATGCTATTCAAGATAGGGGCAAGGACACTGTAGAAGCCAACCAAGAACTCGGGTTTAAACCGGATCACAGGGATTATGGAATGGGAGCACAAATTTTGGTCTCCCTAGGAGCAAACAAGCTGCGTCTTATTACCAACAATCCCCGCAAGTTTATCGGATTGGCCGGCTACGGCCTGGAAATTGTAGAACGAGTGCCCATTGAAATTCCACCTAACAAGGCTAATCTTAACTACTTAAAGACCAAAAAAGAAAAGATGGGTCACATCTTAGAAATGGTCTAACAATTCAGTTAGTCAGTTAGTCTGTTTGTCAGTTTAATAAAAAGGTGAATTCAATCAAGACGTATCTGGTTGAATTTTTTTCCATTATATTATATATAATATACTGGTATTTGGTCTCTTCTCGAAAATGGAAAAAGCCGCAAAAAAGGGAAAAGCGCTAAAAAAACTAAAGGTTAAGAAGCCCAAAAAGAAAAAAAAAGAACTCTGCAAATCTGTTCTGAGAAAAATAAGGGCAACTAAGGAAAAACAAAAAAGATTAAAAATTATCAAGGCCATAGCCAGATCACAAGTATCCTGGGCAAATGAAGTTTTACTTCACGCCCTTGAAGACTCCAGCGAAGAGATTCGCAACTTCATCATCAATGAATTGGGAAATCGGGAAGATCTTGACCTCAACAAGGTTTATCAAAAAATAGCTGAGCCTCCATGGTATGTTAAAAGCTGTTGTCTAAAAATCTTTGGTATTAAAAAGAATACCAACTCTGTAAAATACATCGAAGCTGTGCTCAAAGAACCAAATATCGATGTCCGGAGAACTGCCGCCCATGCATTGGGAGAAATCGGAGGAAGAGAGGCCCTGGAACTTTTAGCAAAATTGACTCAAGATAAAAGCCTCTTTGTAAGAACATCAGCCAAGGAGGCTCTCAAGAAGGCAAGCCGTTTGAAATTCAGTTAACAGGTTTATTTATTTCTTGTCCTGCAAGATAAACGTCACAGGGCCATCGTTTATCAAATGGACATCCATCATGGCCCCAAAAACTCCTGTCTCAACTTTTATCCCTGACTTCCTGATTTGATCAACGAAACAGTTAAAAAGTTCTTCCGCCAGTTCAGGGTCCTCAGCCTTATCAAAACTAGGCCTTCTTCCTTTTTTTATGGACCCCGCAAGAGTGAACTGGGATACAGCAAGCACCTCCCCCTGGATGTTGGATAATGACCGGTTCATTTTCCCTTCTTCATCGGGGAAAATCCTCAATTCTACAATTTTCCTAGCTAAATAAAAAGCATCTTCCTCTGTATCTCCTTTCTCAATCCCTACAAGAAGGCAAACTCCCTGTTTGATTTTTCCAGTGACCTCTCCAGTGACAACAACCGAAGCATTTTTTACTCTTTGAAGGACTATTTTCATTCAAAATCCCTTATTCTTCTAATATTTTTTCTTTAGAAAAAATATCTCTTAAGCTCCTTAAATCTTCATGATTAAAGAGTAAATTTAATATGACATAGACGAAAATTCCCAAGGCAATAGCCGCAAACAATACACCGAGCTTTTTTTCGAATATTAAGCGGTAAAACTCAAACTGCTTCATAAAAAACCAGACAGCCACCCCCATCCCTGCCGCCGAGATGGCAGATTTAAAAGCTGATATTATTATCTCCTTTTTCTTGACTTTCCCGATCTTCTTCTCAAGCAAAAAGAAGAGGAGAATGAAATTGAAAACCGAAGAGAGGGACAAAGCTAATGCTATACCGCCTACACGCATTGGCTTCATCAAAACCAAAGAAAGGGAAATGTAGCTTAACATAACAAAAAAAGCCACAATAACAGGCGTTTTAGTATCCTTAAGAGAATAAAAGGCAGGAGCAATAATTTTCACTCCTGAGATAAACGGAATGCCAAAGGCAAAAAAGAGCAAACAAGAAGCACTCATCGATGTGGATTGGGCATTAAAAACTCCTCTTTGAAAAAGAACCTGGATAATGGATTGATTCAGAACCAGCAGCCCAACCGTTGCCGGAAACGTTATTAAAAATATCAGTTTGAGAGCGAAGACAAGAGTCTTTTTCATGCTCTGAATATCATGACGGGCAGCCAATTCGGAAAAGGTTGGAAGCAATGCGATGGAAAGGGCAATAGAAAAGAGGCCAAGAGTGAGTTCTTGTAGTCTGGAAGCATAGTAAAGGGAGGAAACGCTCCCTTCCTCAAGCAAGGAAGCAATCATCCGACTGATTGCAAAATTAATCTGGTATATCCCCATGCCGAATATGCCTGGAAGCATAAGCTTTCCCACCTTGCGGACGGCCGGATGAGTAAAAGAGAGCATTGGCTTAAACCGCATCCCTTTTCGCCAAAGAAAAGGAACTTGAAAAGCAAGCTGGAACAACCCTCCGAGAACTACGCCAATAGCAAAAACGTATGCTGGCTCTTCTGCCTTTCCTGCAAAAATAAGAGCAAGAGCAATAATCGAAAGGTTAAAAAGGACAGGAGTAAAGGCGGGAACAAAAAATTTATGGAATGAATTCAGGATAGCCATGACTAAAGCTGCTAAGCTTATTAAAAAAATGTAAGGAAACATTATCCGCGTAAGAACAATAGTCAACTCCAATTTTCCCTGAACATCCTTAAACCCAAAAGCAATGATTCTGACAAAAAGAGGAGAGAAGACTATTCCCAAAACTGTGAGAAGAGTCATAATAAAAGTCAAATCGAAAAAGAAGGAATTGGCAAATTTCCAGAGTTCTTCTGTCTTTTTTTCCTTCTTTAGCTGAGTAAAAACAGGAACAAAAGCTGCGGTCATGGCCCCTTCACCCGTTAATCGCCTCAATAAATTTGGAATTACATAAGCAATAGTATAAGCATCTGCACTTCTGCTTGTTCCCAGATAAAAAGCCTGGATCATGTCTCGGATATAGCCAAAAATCCTGCTCAATAGAGTGGGAGCAGCAACAGTAAGGGTTGATCTTATCAATCTTCGATTTTGATCCTTTTGTTCCATCATTAAAGGGGGTCGCGTCTCAACATTTGACATATTTGTTTATTCATTTAGTTCCTATACAAAACACTATCTTAAATAAATTCATTTATTTATGCAAAAAATGCGAT
>DAOVDU010000069.1 GCA_030669305.1 Candidatus Aminicenantota bacterium | reverse complement strand
GTTCTTAAAGTAAAAAGTAGGTATAGTCCTATGAGGCCGAATATTAAATTCGGTCCCCAAGCAGCCAAAAAAGCACCCAAATAATTGACATATCCAAGGCTCTTGAAGACTCCGATAGCGCCCCAGAAGACCATAGCAATGATGACACTCAAACCAATGCCGACCAAAGTCCCTCTCTTCCCCATAGAAAAAGCAAAAGGAATCCCTAATAGCACCATGATTAAGCTGGCAAGAGGAAAACTCATTTTATAATTCAAATCGACTTTAAATCTAACCGTCTCAAAGCCTTTTTTTTCAATATCATCGATATATTCTCTGAGTTCTCCGTAGCTCATCTGGTCAGGCTCTTTCAATTCCTTCAAGAAATAGCTCTTTTCCTCTGTCAGCGTAAGCTCCATTTCCTTCTTCTCTTCAAATGTCACTGGCTTATTTTCCTCAAAATCCCTGTACCAACAATTTGATAAGAAAAAATTCTTGTCTCTTAAATATCCTTTTTCTGAATAAATTCTCCTCTCTAAGGACCATGATGCGGGATCAATATCATAAATCGATAGTTGACTAAATGCCGATGCAATCGGGTCAAAATATCTGTAATAGTAAATTCTATCTTTGTTCTTACTCATGACCCAGCGGCGGTCCAGATGGCTGTAGCTTCGCGGAGGAACATCGTTTATCTTGTTCCAAACTTCTTCCACTTTCTTGTTCGAATAAGGAAGAATGTTCTCCTGAAGATAAAAAGAAAAAAAACTCACCAAACCCGCCATTAGAAGAATCGGGACAATTGTGCGATAAAGGCTGATACCGCAAGCCTTCATGGCGGTCATTTCATTGGATTTGGTCAAAAGCCCAAGGCACAAAAGAGTTGCAGTCAAAGCTGTTATGGGAAGAATGTAATGAATGAACTCAGGAATTTTATACCAGATAAACTCCAAGAAGAGACTCAGGGGCTTGTTGTGCTCATAAACATTATCGATGTTTTCAAAAAAGGTGATGATGATGAAAACAGCTAATATGCTGACAAAGACCATGGAAAAAATGACCATATACTTTCTGAGGATATAACGGTCCAAAATGTTGGGGAAGCGAAGGGAAAGACGCGGCCATCTTCGGATAAAGCCCTTTCTTTCCGTCGGTGGAAAAACTTCCCCTTTTTTTTTAAAAAAGCGGAAAAATAAAAAAAGCGATGACTCCTTTAATGACTTGATAAAAAAATATATTCCGCAGACCAAAAACAGAATATTCGGTCCCCACATCCCGAACAGAGGAGATATTCTGCCGTCCATGGCAAATTGTTCTCCTGCTGTAATCAGAATATAGTAAATCACGATGATTCCTATGCTTACAGTGAAACCGCTGGCCCTTCCTCCTTTCTTTGTGGAAGCCCCTAAAGGAAGTCCTAAAAGGGCAAAGATGAAACAGGCAAAAGGAAGGGCAAATTTTTTATGAATCTCAACTTGATGAGAAATATGATCTCTATTTTTTTGCCAAAATGCCGGCGAAGCTTTCCCGGATTCAGAGAACTTTTCTAAATCCTCTCTAAGGGCTTTAACATCACTGAACAATTCCCTGATGTCTTTTTCTCTCACCCGCTTCTTATCTGAAAGTGAGGAGAAAAGAGTTTTCACATTCAAATCTTGTTCAGAGTATTTAAAAGATGTTACCTTGTACTCCTCTGGATTGGATAAAGGATAAGAATGAAGGGCTCCATCAAAAAGTTCAAGGATAGCTCTTTTCTCCTCAGGATAGAAATTCAGTCTTCCTCTTTCAGCATAAATGACTCTTGGTTCTTCCGGAGGATCGGAAAAATACACAAAAATATTTCTCCAGTCTTTATCCTGCATTATATCCTGGATATAAATTACAGTGTTTGGTATTGACTCATTGAATTCACGAGGGTTGATCTTTAGCTGAACCTTTGTCAGAACAGACTCAGAAAGGGTTTGAACCCATTTGTAGTTCGCACGGGGAGCAAAATAGAGAGCCAAAAAAGAAGTAATCAGCCATCCTAAAAAAGAAAAAACAAGTACCGGCCCTAGAAGCCTTTTATAGCTTACACCCAAAGTTTTTAAAGCCGTGATTTCTGCATCTGAAGACATGCGGCTCAATCCAGCCAGGATGCCCATAAGTACAGACATAGGTACGGTAAAGGCAAGGATTGAAGGTATGAGAAAAACAAGCAACGCAAAGACGGTTCTAAACGAAATCCCTCTTGCTATAAACATTTCTGAAAGGAGGAGAATCTGGTTCATCAAAAAGACGAATGTGTAGATGAGGAGGCCTATAAAGAATGGAGGGATTATCTCTTTAAGAATATAGCGGTCAAATAATTTGAACACACTGTATTTTATATCATAGATTAATTAAATAACAAAACTGAGACAAATTGAAACAAACTGACAAACTGTCATACTGCCAAAGAATAAGAAAATGGTTAATGGTGAATAGTGAATGGGGAATACTGCCATACTGACATACTGATAATATCGTGAGACGTAACAGGTTGAAGGTTTAAGGTTGAAGGTTTAATGTTTAAGGCAAGAGTAGGAATGGGTTTAAGGCTTAAGGTTGAAGGGTTAAGGCAAGAATGCTGCTTTAAACCTTAAACATTCAACTTTAAACAAAATCTGTCTTGCCTTATTGTCTTGCCAGCAAGGCGTTGTCTTGCCCTTTAGTTTGTCTTGCTTGTCATGACAGGGGGAGACAAACTAAAAAAAAAGGCCCCAGGATTAACCCAGGGCCTTATGGATTCTTTGGCTCGGTTTAGTACATATCGCCGCCGGGAGGCATAGGCATTCTTGGTCCTTTTTCTTCTTCAGGAATATCCGAGACTAAACCCTCAGTTGTCAAAAGCACTCCAGCAATGCTTGCAGCATTCTGAAGAGCAGTACGAACAACCTTTGTTGGATCCAGGATTCCTCCCTTTATCAGATTTTCATATTTCTCCGTGAGAGCATTGAATCCCACTTCTTGCTCCATCTCTTTGACCTTTTCAACAACGATAGAACCTTCATGACCAGCATTATTAGCAATCTGGCGCATAGGTTCTTCCATGGCTCTCTTGATGATGTTTACGCCAATCTGCATATCACCTTCAACCTTTAAATCCTCAAGGACCTTCTGACATCTCAAAAGGGCAACGCCTCCTCCAGGAACAATTCCTTCCTCTACTGCAGCCTTGGTGGCGTGCATGGCATCTTCCACTCTGGCTTTTTTCTCTTTCAGCTCTGTTTCTGTTGCCGCTCCCACTTTAACTAAAGCCACTCCGCCGACCATCTTGGCCAATCTTTCCTGGAGCTTTTCTCTGTCATAATCAGAAGTGGTATCTTCAATCTGAGTTCTCATCTGCTTTATTCGGGCTTGGACATCCTCCTGTTTTCCTTTGCCCTCTACGATAGTGGTATTATCTTTGTCAACAACAATTTTATTGGCGTTGCCAAGCCAATCGATTGTCACGTTCTCAAGCTTAACTCCGATGTCTTCCGTGATAACCTTTCCTCCTGTCAAAGCAGCAATGTCCTCAAGCATGGCTTTTCTTCTGTCACCGAATCCAGGCGCCTTTACCGCAACACATGAAAAGGTTCCCTTGAGCTTATTAACAACCAATGTGGCCAGAGCTTCACCCTCAACTTCCTCAGCAATGATCACCAACGGCTTTCCCATCTTGGCAACGTTCTCGAGAAGGGGTAAAAGTTCTCTCAGGTTGCTGATTTTCTTTTCATGGAGAAGAATAACTGGATTTTCTAAAACGCACTCCATTCTGTCAGGATCTGTTATGAAGTAAGGAGAGAGATATCCGCGGTCAAACTGCATTCCTTCAACTATATCCATGACGGTCTCTAAGCCTTTGGCTTCCTCAACTGTGATAACTCCATCCTTGCCGACTTTGTCCATGGCTTCAGCAATGATTCTCCCGATAGATTCATCGTTATTGGCTGAAATGGTTCCGACTTGTGAAACCATCTCTCCGCTGACATCCCGGCTGATTTTTGTCAGCTCATTTACAACCTCTTCGACTGCCCTGTCGACTCCTTTCTTGATGATGTTTGGATTGGCGCCAGCGGTCACGTACTTCAGCCCTTCAGAATAGATAATCTGAGCTAATATAGTCGCCGTTGTTGTTCCGTCTCCTGCAACGTCAGAAGTCTTGGATGCGACTTCTTTCACAAGCTGGGCACCCATGTTTTCCAGTGGTTCTTTGAGTTCAATCTCCTTGGCTACGGTCACACCATCTTTGGTGCTGGTCGGAGAACCGAACTTTTTGTCTAAGATAACATTCCTTCCTCTTGGCCCCAGAGTCTCTTTAACGACATCGCTTAGAATATTTACTCCTTTTAGTAGCGCCTGTCTTGCTTCCTCACCTAGTGTTATTTGTTTTGCCATTTTTCCTCCTTTTCATAAAATCAGGTGATTTTAGCTAAAATTTCTTCTTCACGGACAATAACATGTTCAACATCGTCAATAGTTACTTCTGTACCGCTGAATTTCCCGATAAGAACCTTATCGCCCTTCTTAACTTCAGGAGGAATAACCTTCCCATCTTCATCAACACGGCCTTTTCCTACTTCTATGACTTTTGCCTCAAGAGGCTTTTCTTTTGCCGTGTCGGGAATAATTATTCCACCCTTCTTTGTTTCCTTCTCTTCTATCCGTATTAGAAGAACTCTGTCGTGTAAAGGAATCACCTTCATTTGAACCTCCTATATTAGAATTTTTTTTAGCAGATTTATAAGAAGATTGCTAATATATACAAAGAATGCTTTCATGTCAAGAAAAAAAAGAAAAAATTAGCACTCTTCTATTGAGAGTGCTAATTTTGCCTCATTTCCATTCACTATTAACGTAAGCCGTAAGCTGAAATAATGGTTGAAGGTTTAAGGTTTAAGGCAAGAAACCTATTAACCATTTCCCATTCCCTATTCCCCATTTTCTTATTTTTTGTCAGTATGACAGTATATCTAAGTAGGCAAAACAAACTAAAGGGCAAGACAACCTTCGTGGCAAGACAAATTTGGTTTAAAGTTTAATGTTTAAGGTTTAATGTTGTTTATTTTTTACCTTAAACATTAAACCTTAAACCTTAAGCCTTAAACCGTTACGTCTCCCGTCTTACGTCTGTAAGTTCTCAATAATTGGGGGTAGATTATATTTGTGACTAATCACTGGATTCCTGCTACCTGCCTCCGCAGGCACAAGCTTCGCAGGAATGACAAACACTTACACTCAATCGTCATTCCCGCGGAGGCGGGAATCCAGAGCTACTACCCACACTTATTGAGAAGTTACTTACGATTTACGGCTTACGACTCACGTCTTCTGTCTCTTGCCTTAATCCTTCAACCTTAAACCTTTAACCTGTTACATCTTACGATATTATCAGTATGTCAGTATGTCAGTTTGTTTGAGTTTATCTAAGTTGGGATTTATTTTATTTTTAATGCTTTGATGAGGTTGTGAAGAGTATTGCGGTGTACACCCAGAGCCCTGGCCATTTTTGTCTTGTTCCCTTTGTACTTTTTTCCTACAATTTCTATGTAAATTTTTTCGAATTCTCTCAGGGCATCTTTGATTGTCAAGTCTTTTTCGACCAATTCCATGATCAGAATTTCCATTTTCTTATGGAGCGTAAGCTCTTCATATTCTTTCTGCATCTCTCCCCTTCCTCTCCACAATGTCCTGGTAAGCATCGCTGAATTTTTCCTTTAATTCTTGTGGGATAAGATAGTACACAGCCTTGGTGATTCTAAGGCAGTAAGGAGCCAGTTGGCATTCTTTTAAGACCCTTGCATTTACTGGAAACACGAGAAGCGCAAAAACAATGATCCCACATATGAGAATCCCTTTAATCAGGCCAAGGACTCCCCCCGAAATATGATTGAGAAATTTAAGAGAGCCTTTCATCATTTTAGAGAACGCCCATGATATAACCCATCCCAGGCACAGAATGGCAAAAAATATCAATAAAAAACCCAACAAATGAGAGAGCACTTCATTAGAGATAAAGGTCGAAAATATTGCAGAGGCATAAGAATAATAATTCACAGCCAACACCAAGCCTATGATAACAGTTAAAATACCGATAATCTGCCTTATCAACCCTTTGATTATTCCCAGTACAAAGGTTATGATTAAGATCACAATTAAGATAATATCAAGCCAGTTAAAAATCATTCAAGGCCTCCTTTTTCTCAATTCCTCTACCATCCAGTATCCGCCGTTCTTAAGAAATCCAAACGGGATGTGAGGTTTAATCGTCCCATGGAAATCAGAACCTGCAGTAGGAACAAGTCTCAATTCCTCAGCTAATTCTTTATAAAACTTTGTCTGCTCAGGATCGTGGTAGGAGGTGTAAACCTCCAAGCCTTCAAGTCCTCTTTCTTTCAAAAGAACAAGATCTTCCTTTTTGACCTGCTGGAAATATGCCCCGGGATGAGCAAGAACAGGCACCCCCCCTGTTTTAGGTGTCTTTTCCAGGACATTCAATAGATTCACGTTCCGCCTGGGAACAGATGCAGGTTTTCCTTCCATGAAGTAATCTTTATAAAAATAATAGGGGGCGAAAGTGCGCTTGTTTTCCTCCAGATATTTCTTTAAACGAGGATCCCCTGTCTTTTCCGCTTTTTTTAAAAGAGTCTGGGCAATTGTTACACCTAAGGGGGGACGTGGAGCAGAGTTCTTGACCACTTCCTTCCAACTTATATCAAACCCGAGTTCCTTGAGCTTTTGTATCCTTTCTCGGGCCTCTCTCCTTCTTCTTTCTGAAACTTGATCGACAAGATCTGCCACAACCTTCTTCTTCCAGTTTACAAAGGGAAGCAATAAATGAAACTCGCGATCTTCGAAGATAGTCGTGAGCTCCACGCTAGGAATAACCTCAACTCCTGCCTCCTCGCCAAAACGCAAAGCTTCCGGATAGGCAGCCACCGTGTCGTGATCAGCAATAGAAATCGCCCTCATTTTTGTTCTTTTTGCCATCTGTATTATATGAAAAGGGGAAAAATCCCCATCGCTGCTTTTATTAGAATGGATGTGCAAATCGATTTCAGCAGTCACTACAACTCTTCCTTTTCTGTTAATATCCGATAAATTTCCAAATACTTTTTAGATGTTTGTTCTATTATAGATGGAGGTAGAGGAGGAGGCGGCGATTTTTTATCCCAAGGAGTACTTTCAAGGTAGTCGCGAACAAACTGCTTATCCAGGCTGGGCGGGGATATGCCAGGAGAATAACTGGCTAATGGCAAAAATCGTGACGAGTCTGGTGTAAAGATTTCATCAACAAGGATTAGTTCTTCGTTGATAAGCCCAAATTCAAACTTCGTGTCGGCAATAATGATTCCCCTCGAGATGGCATGAAGAGAAGCCTTCTGATAGAGTTTTATGCTTATTTTCTTAATTTTCCGCGCGAGCTCTGATCCGATCAATTTTTGCATTTCTTTGAATGAAATATTCTGATCATGCCCTTCTTCAGCCTTTGTGGAAGGGGCAAAAATGGCATCCTTAAGCCTTTCGGCTTTCTTTAAGCCCGGAGGAAGCTTGATGCCGCTCGTCTTTCCTGTGGCCTTGTAGTCTTTCCACCCTGATCCAAGAAGATACCCTCTGACAACACATTCAACAGGAATCACATCTGTCTTATTCACCAGCATAGATCTTTTCTCGAGTATTTCCCTGTACTTGTGAAGGATTGTAGGAAATTCCTTGAACTCAGCAGTCAGCAAATGATTTGGACAATCGAGCGCTGTGAATTCAAACCAGAATCTGGAAAGCTGAGTCAGAATTTTCCCTTTATTCGGAATAAGAGAAGGAAGAACATAATCAAAAGCAGATATCCGGTCAGAAGCAACAATAAGAAGTTTGCCTTCTATTTCATAGATGTCTCGGACTTTCCCTCTTTTATACAGGGGCAGTTCTGGAATATTAATTTCTGAGAATGCTTTATCCATTTTGATTTAGCTAAAGAATAAAAAAAATTTGCTCAAAAAGCAACTAAAATGATATGCCTATATAACTCAACATTCTACCTGCGTTATTCTTGTCCCGCCGAAACGAAAGCAAATATTTTTCACAGTGAGTGCAGAGATCAATGGAAAAAATATTTTGTTCTCTGATGCCTGAGCTCAGCAACTGAGAACGATTGGCTTGTTTTAAATCGAGGAGATGCTTTTCCTTACGGAGAGGATGGTCCCGAAAAACTTCTGTGGACAGACCTGCTTCTTCAAAGTTCTTATAGACATCCTTTCCAACCTCATAGCAATCGCGCCCGATACTTGGGCCAAAAGCTACTAAAAGCGAAATAGCATTACAGCCGTAGGAGATTTGCATTCCTTGAACAGCCTTCTGCAGCACTCTTTTGCTCGTTCCTTTCCAGCCGCAGTGGACTGCAGCTATTACTTTTCTAGACTCGTCCACTATTAAGACAGGAAGACAGTCAGCTGTTTTTATGAAAAGAAGGATCAGAGAACGGTCTGTGAGCATGGCATCGCCTTTAACTTCTTTGTCGTGATACTTTTCTATATATTGAACAATATTTGAGTGAATTTGAGCAAGAGATAGAAGTTTAAAATTTTTAAGCTTAGAATGCTTTTTAAAATCCTTTTCTTTCCAGTATCTTGTTCCAAACCCGTGGACAAGAAACGGGATTTTTTCAAAGCGGGGAATAGTAAAATTCTCAACACGGCTTTCTTCCTGCATCTGCATCCTATTTTTATATCCTCAGTTTCTTCATAATTCAAGAGGTTTTTGAGTTTATTTGCTATAATCTGATATGAACATGAAAACAAAAAGCTTTGAGCCCGCCTATTCAAAAACCTACAGAGAAGGCCTTTTCCCTGATAAAATCGAAAAAGCATTCCAAATGCTGGAGGCATGCTCACTTTGTCCGCGGAACTGCGGGGTCAACCGCCTTAAGGAAAAAAAAGGATTCTGCTGTGCTGGGAAGCTCCCTGAAGTTTCTTCCTACTCCCCGCATTTCGGAGAAGAAAGGCCGCTCGTCGGGTTTCACGGCTCAGGAACAATCTTCATGACTCACTGTAATCTCGGCTGTATTTTCTGCCAGAATTATTCGATCAGCCACCTTGGAGAAGGCAAGGAAATATCTCTTGAGAGGTTTGGTAAAATGATGGTGGAGCTTCAGCGGCTCGGCTGTCACAACATAAATTTTGTCAGCCCCTCTCATTACGTTCCCCAAATTTTAAAAGCCCTGCCTGAAGCCATAAGCATGGGGCTTTCTGTTCCTCTCGTGTATAACACCGGTGGTTACGACTCGGTCAATACTCTCCAGCTTCTTGACGGAATTATTGATATATATATGCCCGATTTTAAATACAGCAGAAGCAACGTTGCTGACAAATACGCCCAAGCCCCAGATTATCCCCAAATGGCAAAGCTTGCCTTCAAGGAAATGCACCGCCAAGTGGGAGATCTTCTTATCAATGAACAAGGAATTGCCTTAAGAGGCGTTTTGGTAAGACACCTCGTCCTTCCTGAAGATCTTGCTGGGACAGAAGAAGTGATGCATTTCCTGGCTTCAGAGATCTCGAAAGAAACCTATGTTAATATCATGGACCAATATTATCCGTGCGGAAATATTCCTCTGGACTCTCCTCTACGCAGAAGAATCACCCAGGCGGAGTTTAACCAGGCAATAGAGGCAGCAAAAAAGGAAGGGATAACACGCCTGGATAAGTTTATCTAAGTAAGCAAGACAAACTAAAGGGCAAGACAGATTTTGTTTAAAGTTGAATGTTTAAGGTTTAAAGTAGCATTTTTACCTTAAACATTAAACCTTCAACCTTAAACCATTACTGCGGCTTACGTCTTACGATACAATTGCTTCGGGTTTAGCCTGGTTTGCCGTGAGCTTCATATTTAAATCTACGGTAGTATTCAATGACGTCCAGGATAATATCTTCCTTTTTTAACTTCAGGATATCTAGGGGCTCAACATTTTCCATAAATGTCCCTTCTTTCTCTTCCATTAAGCTTTTCTTGCTCTTCCTTCCCCTTATCCTCAATTTCAATTTAAGCTCAAGGGAGTTCTTAGGAAGAAAAATGATGTATTGGAAATTATCTATTCTTGATTTGGGGAAATTTATCTGAAACGTTATCGATTTTCCTTTTGACTTGCTAGATTTTGATTTTATTCCAAACTGCTTAAGCTCTTCATCCAAGCTCTCAAAGCCTGGTTCAACAATAAACTCACAAAACTGATTAAAGTTTTCGATGGTTTCTTTCTTGCTGATCTCAAGGATGCTTATGCCTTCGAAAAAGCTCGCTAAATTCTCTTTCCAGTCATTCCCCATGTCGAACCTCAAGTCACCATAATCTCCGCTATATTACCACATTTTCCTTAAATTTTCTATCCGTCTGAATGACAGTCTAAGTTTGTTTAAGTTTATCTAAGTTGGTTTAAGTTTGTCTGAGTATATCTAAGTAGGCAAGACAAACTAAAGGGCAAGACAGATTTTGTTTAAAGTTGAATGTTTAAGGTTTAAAGTAGCATTTTTACCTTAAACATTAAACCTTCAACCTTAAACCCATTCCTACTCTTGCCTTAAACCTTAAGAAAGTTCTCAATAATTGGGGGTAGATTATATTTGTGACTAATCACTGGATTCCTGCTTTCGCAGGAATGACAGACACTTACACTCAATCGTCATTCCTGCGGAGGCAGGAATCCATAGCTACTACCCACACTTATTGAGAAGTTACAACCTTAAACCCATTTCTATTTTTACCTTAAACATTAAACCTTCAACCTTAAACCCGTTACGGCTTACGGCTTACGATTTACGAAGTTCTTCATTGCGC
>DAOVDU010000026.1 GCA_030669305.1 Candidatus Aminicenantota bacterium | reverse complement strand
GGCGCTATAATAATTGTTTCATTGCTTTATGTGGCTCATTTCCCCCAAAAATTAGCTCAAGGCACTACTTTATTAATAGTAGCAGCTCCTGTTAGTTTATTAGCTGCTTATAATTACTATAGGAAAGGATTTGTTAATTTGAAATCTGCCGTTATCATCATGATAAGTTTTTTGATTTTTAGTTTTATAGGTTCACAGCTTGCTGCAACACTGCCCAGGGAAGCATTAAAAACAATATTGGGAATTGGGTTAATTCTGATCGGTTTAAAAATAGTATTCTTTTAATATTTAACGCGTTAGTAGTTCATTTTTTTTCTATTTGTTGCCGGAACGAATAAAAGAGGAAATATTATATCACTCAGACAACAAGGAAGCTAGACTGCTAGGAATAAAAATAAAAAGATAGCAGGTACTATAATCCAATTTACTGTTTGACCTACGGCCATAATGATATGGAATAAAGATGCCCAGGTGCTGATTAATACATGTCCAGAATGTGGAAATTTAGTCAATGGTCTTTTATCCACTCAATCAATGCTTTTTGTATATTCCCCTTTCTAATAAAGAGTTTCATTCCTCTTTCTTGCAGCCTTGCTATTCCTTTTTTGCCGATATAAGCAGATATAATGATCGAACAATCATTAATTAACTCATATACATCTAAGGTCTTTAAATGCTGCATCGTTTCTGCGAAAGGATTATTTCTTTTTTCAATGATCCTAAATTTCGTTCCATTTTCAATTTCGTAAATAAACATATATTCTGCCATTCCAAACATCTTTGGAAAAATATTTATGCCGTCGTTGGTTGGAATGGCAATTTTTACTCGGTCTTCCTTATTGCTATTGATTTTTTTTGCTTTCAATAATCTTACATAATTCTTGAAGAAGAAAAACTCTTCAAAGCCAGCGAAATTATTACTTTCCAGTATTTGCTTCCAATCTCTTTCGATAAAATCAAAAGCATACTTGCATTCGATGTTTTTAAAAATAAAGTAGTACAATGGCGGCATGTGACTCATTTTAAATTCAGCAAAATCGAGCATGAAAAATGTACCGCCAGGTTTTAAATGGGTATAAATGTTTTTGAGAACTGTTTGGCGGACTTTATGCGGGAAGCCGTGGATCACAAAGCTAATAAATATTTTATCAAATTGCTTTGAAAGGGAGAATGGCAGGTCAATTCTTTGCCTGATAAATTTGATATTCTGATGCTTAGCGCATTTCTTATTGAATTGCCTTTCCATAATCGACGATATATCCATGCCGGTTATTTTTCCGTTATCACTTAGGTATTTTGCCATAATACAGGCATTACGCCCGGTGCCGCAGCCCAAATCGAGAATTTTATCTCCACGCTTAATATCCATTGTCTTAATTGCCCTACTAATAAAGCCGCGATAAAGCCCCAGAGAGGCAATATTCATAACCTTATCATAATTTTTTGCCGTGGATGGCTCTAATTCAACACCCGAGTCAGGATATATTTTGTCTGTTTTTGAGTTCACTTTTTACAATTAATTTTATGGATAAAATAGAATGAAATTTCTATGCTTTCTTGTTTTTTAAAAGAAAAGTATTTGCCCAGCTTGAAGTATTTTTCAGGTCATTATTAATAATAACTGGTCTTCTGTTTAATAAATCATTTTTATTACCGTTAAAATATTTATTACGATAATAAGCTCTTACCCAAATACATTCTCTGCCTGTTTTTGTAACTTCACACATGTTTTTTGAACTTCCTCCGCAAGGTCCGTTCCGTTGGTTTTTTTCACATTGTGATACAGGGCATAAATAAGTTATATCAGGTAAAGAGCAATCACCACATTCTTTACATCTAAAAAAAATCATCTTCCAAAACCTTTCATTACAATATGACAATTTATTTATTAAATGCTTCTTTTCTATAAATTTATAATACGACTTGCACCTCTTAAAAAAGGTGGCATTATAATCAAAAAACAAGGCATGCATTAACCTGCTGAATCTGTATGATAGAGTTACATATTTTGAAAATGATGATTTTTTAAAATTTGAATATTCAGGATTCATTTTATTTGAGTCAGAAAGTCCGGTGTTTTTATTAAGCGAATAATAATAAAATTCTTTTGGTTGTGGATTTGTAAGTTCTTTGACAAAATCAAGCCAATCAGATGATTCGTATTCTTTAACTTTATTTATTATTGCATTAAAATCTTCATAATTGTGAATACCACCTATGTAAGCACCCTTATATCCCATTGCTTTTAAAGCAATAAATTGTTTTGCAGCAAAATCAATAAAATAACTTTTGCCTTTATCATCAGATTTTTTAACTTTATTAATTTTTTCAAGAAATTCGTCTGAAACTACACATCCGGGAATTAAATCTTTATTAAAAATATTTGCGACACCTGCCGACAATAGATAAATATATCCGATTATCGGTACAGTAATTTTATTGTCTTTTAAATAGCATAATAATTCATGCGATTTCCTGATATCATATCCTAACTGGGAAATAATAAATTTTGCACCGGTATTGATCTTTAATTTCAGCTTTTCGTATTGCATCATTTGTTCTGCTTCGCTGAATTTAAACGGAGAAACTACACATCCTAAGAAGAAATCAGTTTTATCAAGCTCAATATATGAACCGGGCTTTCCGCCTTTTATCGTCAGTCCTTGATTCATATCATTGAGCATTTGCAATAAACCTACAGAATCAATATCAAATACCGGCTGAGCAATACCTTTATAACCATTAACCGGATAATCGCCTGAAAGAACCAATAAATTATCAAATTTCTCACTTGCATATTTCCAGACAAGACTCTCCAAACCGTTTCTGTTTAGATCTTTACAGCTTATATGGATAATAATGTTCTTTCCGTAACCAATGATTTTTTTTCCTAAAAAATCAGGAGATATTGTGGGATTACCACCTGCACTATCTGTAATTGAAAGCCAGTCAATTCTGTCATCTTTTGATAAATTTTCTGCAAGGATTAATGCTTTCTGGCTATTCTTTTGCTGAATTATTCCTCGTGTGTTTACTAGTTCTACGCCGGTTAAAAATTTGTCTTCTTTTTCAAATAATTGCCTGAGATTTTTCATATTATTATTTTTTTTCATATTATTATTTTAGGTTCTTCTCCCAATTAGTTGATGCAAAGTGTTCGAGGATTCAAGGGTTCAAGGATTCAAGTGTTTTTTTTGTAGCGATTTAGCCTGTCTGCGTGTACGCACAGGTAGATAAGTGCTTTGAGCATCCTCTCAACCTCTCCTATTCCCTCCTGTGCAAACTTTTAATTCTTTGTAATTCTTAAGCATTTCACTCGAATCCCTGACCCCTTGAATCCTTATGATCCTACCAACTCTTTTGGAGATGATCCATAATTATTTATTTTTTCATTTATAAAAGACAATCAGGGAATAGAAATATTCCATTTATTGCATATTTAAACTTGAACAACCAGACAAACCAGACAAACGGGATAAACCAGACTAACCGATTAACAGACTAACAGAAATTAGTTTTGAGCTTTGAGTTTTCTTTACTCCTTACTACTTACTCCTCACTCCTCACTTACTTCAGTACTCCTTACTTTTCACTCAAATAAAGAATTAAGTGCTGAGATGAGTTCATTTGGAGTTAATGTGGCTGTGCCGATTTTACCCACAACGATTCCTGCGGCTGTATTTGCAATGACAGCAGCTTCCTGGATCGATGCTCCTGAGAGAAGGGCTAGAGCCGCTGTGGCTATAACAGTATCCCCTGCACCCGTAACGTCATAGACTTCCTTTGCGATGGCTTGGATGTGAAAAGGTTTCCCCCCTTTTTCAAAAACGGTTATCCCCTGCTCTCCTCTCTTGAGAATAAGGTATTGAGCCGAGATTTGGGACAGAATCTTTTGGCCGGCCTTTTCTGCCTGGGCATTGGTGTGGCATTTGTGAAGAACAATTTTTTCTGCTTCCATGTGGTTGGGAGAAATGAGGGTTACAGGGGAAAAGAGGAAGAAGTTTTCTACTTTGGGATCTACAAAGACAGGGATTTTTCTCTGTCGAGCGAAAGAGAGCACCTTGCCGACAAGGGATTTGGTAAGAATTCCCTTGTTGTAATCTGAGATGAGAATGCCGTTGTATTTTTCCTTCCGGATGAAGTTGAGTATTTTTTCTTTAATCTGGTGAGAAATAGGGCCCTTCGTTTCTAGATCAACCCTGACCACCTGCTGGTGATGGGCAATGATTCGAGTTTTTACAGTGGTAGGTCTTTTATCTGAAGTAAAAATGCCCCGGCTGTCTGGAACATTTTTTTTGATCCATTCGCCCTCTTGGTCCTTGCCTATTACTCCCGTAAGAAGAGGAAATGCCCCAAGGCTTTCAAGGTTATGGCTTACGTTTCCTGCTCCGCCAAAGCAGGATGTATCTTTTTTGACCACGACAACAGGAATAGGAGCCTCAGGAGAGATGCGGCTAACATGGCCCCAGATGTATTTGTCAAGCATCAGGTCCCCTAAAACAAGTACTCTTTTATTCTTGAAATTCTGTACAATCTTTTTCATCTTGTTAAGGTCAACGCTTATCATTGCTTTTTCTCCCTTATGAAAATAGGGTTTGAAAGAATCCAGGGGATATTCTTGCCCAACGGAGACTTTTCTTTGAGATAGACTTCAACTCGGTAAGTGCCTGCCAGCGCAGCTTCGTATGATATCGTGTTCTTAAGGGAGCGCAGAACAGCCTTTCCGTTGTGGATAAGGAGAGTTTCTTTGGCAAAAGGAGATGATGTCTCTATATGAAGCTTGATGGGGGAGTCGGCCACAATTGTTTTTCCCATTTGAATCCTTTTTTCTCCTTTCTCTCCCCAAAACCTGAATCCTTTTGCCTGGGCAGCTGCATCAATTGCGTTGAAAAATCTTCCCTTTCTTAATGCGTCATACACTTGGCATTTTGCCGTTTCAAAATCTTTTGAAAGCGGATTTTTAAGCAGAGGATGAAGCCGCAGTAGGGAAAAGACAGGTCGGTAAAGACGGTGAGCATCCGTGCTGAAGTAGCCGAAAATCGGGTGCTGGCTGTTGAGAAAGTCCCACCTTTTCAGGTTTTTTTCAGGGCGCACGAGCATTTTTAGAAGAGCATACTTGGGCTTTATTAAAAGCGCTGGCAGGTATGGTAAAGAGCGATGGATATCTTTTTTCAGCATAGTATCTGCATTTATTATTTCGATTCCCGAATAGTCAATAAATTCGCCCCATGACCACTGAACCTTTGAGAAAGGGTGGGCGATGATTGAGAATCCTTTTAGAGCCTTTATTTGATAAACAGCCTCCTCAGCAGTTTGAGAGAAATTGCTGTCGGGGAGATTGAAACCAAGGGCAACAAGATGGCCTCGGTTCACAGAAAGCTCTGAGCCAGCCAGCACGAGTACTCCTTCTTTCCAGCCCTGGCTGGAAATGGACTCGAAGTTAGGGTTCCCGTGATCTGTGAGAATGATGAAATCAAGGGAAGAAAGTGAGGCAACCCTTGCGATTATATCTGGATGTTTTTGCCCGTCGGAAAAGGTGCTGTGAATGTGATACACTCCTTCGATTTCTAATGGGGATGTGTATGTGCTGGGAAGCTTGTATGTTTTAAACCTTAGAAGAAGGAAGCTCAGCCATAGAGCATAAATGAAGATCAATGCAAGAAGAATGAAAAGGAATTTTTTCTTTTTCAATTTAGCTTTTTTCTAAATCAGGATGTTGTCTTTTTTGGATTCGTTCTAGAGTAAAGGGGATGGTTATCAAGTAGAGAAAAAGAGTTGTAACTTCGGAGTCGCCGAAGTTGTATTCGAATAGACCGGCTGTGAGAAACCCTAAAAAAGCAGCCAGAGCAGCGACAGTGAGGGGAAAAAGAAAGGGATCTTTATTTTGAAGAAGCTTGACAAGAGAGACGAAAACCCAGGCCATGAAAATGAGCCATGCCAGGATGGTTGGTATCCCCCTTTCGGCTGCAATCTGGATTATGTTGTTGTGGAGATGGACGGCCAGCTTCTTAGATTCATCGGAAAGCCCGTATTTTTCTTTTTTTATTTCTACATTGACCATGTTCGGCCCTGTGCCAAAGAGGGGATATTCCTTGATTACTTTTATCCCGCCTTTGATATATTCGATTCTCTGCTGATTAGTGGCTGTTTTCAGACTGAAAATGCTTAAGGCCCTCTTTGTGGCCTGTTTGGGACTCACAAGGAAGAAAAGACCTATAGCAAGAGGCACGATGATTAGAGCTTTGGGTTTATAAAGGAATAAAATCACAATCGCCGCGATGACTATTCCCATCCATGCACTCCGGGTTAGCGTCAGGACCAGTGAGCCCAATGTCATAAGAAAAGCTAATCCCCAAAGAAGCCGGATTTTATCTTTGGAGAATAGAAACATGCTCATGGCCAGACAACTGAAAAGGAGCAGAAGGCCTGCCTGTGTCATGTAATGTCCCATAAAGCCTGCGATTCTCTCCCCTGGTGAGGCCTTTAAGAAAAAGTAGAAGAAAGAATAAATAGCGCTCAGATAAGCAGATGTCAATAGAGCCAGATTAGCAATTTTAAGCTCTTTTTCCCGATGGAATCCTAAATAGACTATGGGGACGATGAGATAGAGTAATAGCTCTCTACAGTCCCATAAGCTTTCTTCCGGGTTGAAAGAGAGGAAAGAGGAAACGAGTGAAAGGATGCAGTAAGCGAGAAGAGGCCAGAAAAAAGGAGGGAAGCAAAGTTTTTCTTTTTTCAAAAGAAGGAGGGTCAGCCAGCAGAGGAGTGAAAAGGAGAGAAGAATCTGGCTAGCACTGATCGACACCATAGAAAACAGAAGACAAAGAGCGATGGCTATTGGAACGATAAATAAAATGTCATTGCGAGCTAAGCGAAGCAATCTCATCAGTTATTTTTTCCCTTGGTTGCAACGATATATAATCACTAAACTAGAAGACAAAGTCAATATTAAAAAAATTCCAAATTCCAAACAAATCGGTTTAAGGTTGAATGTTTAATGTTTAAGGATAAATACTAAATAAAAAAAATAAATACATTAAACCTTAAACTAGTCCGTTTGGGATTTGCTTGTTTTATATGTACTGCAAACAGGCTTGGTAGACTTCTTCCGGCGTGATGCTCCTTAAACATCTAAAATCTTCGTATTTGCAGTGTTTTTGTCTGCATGGTCTGCATTCGAGTTCCTTTTCAACCACAAAGGCTTTGGCCTGCCATGGTGCAAAATTGGCTGGAAGAGTCGGCCCGAAATAGGCAACAATGGGAGTGGCAGTCGATGCGGCAATATGCATCGGGCCGCTGTCCGGGCCTACAAAAAGGGAAGAAAGAGAGATGAGATGTCTTAATTCCTTCAGGTTTAGTTTTCCTACCAATGAAACGAGAGAGGCAGTGCTATTTTTCAATATTTGTTCTGCAGCTTTTTTGTCTTCAGAAGAACCAACCAAGACAATTCTTATCTCTGGTATTTTAGAAAGTAAGGATGTAAACTCGGCTATGTTATTAACCCCCCAATCTCGAAATTCGTTTCCAGCGCTGATGTGGAGTACAACAATTTTGGAGCCTTCAATTTTGTTTTCTGTTATGATTTTTTCTACTTTATCCTTCTCCTCTTTGTGGGCGTCGGGTAGGAACAATGGCAGAGGAGAATGGAGGGATAACCCTGCAGTTTTTACCAGATTGATGTGGCTTTCCACGCTGTGAAAATTGCCACTACCAAGACTGCGCGGGATTTTAATATCATAGATAAAGCTTTTGTATTTTATTTTGTAGCCAATTTTCAGCTTAGCCTTGGATAAGAGAGTAATTAAAAAAGCTCTTGGCCCTCCATGAAAGTCGATTATCAAATCATACTTTTCCTTTCGAATCTGTCGAATATACCTGATGAAGTCTTTGATGCTCAGGGTTATCGGAAGAACTATGGTCTTATCTAGGTTTGGGTTTCCTTCAATGAGTTCCCGGTATGGTGTTTCTACAATGTAAGAAATAAAAGCGTGAGGATAGCCCGCTCTTAAGGCGGTGACTGCAGGGGTAGTCATGATGACATCCCCGATTCGTCTCAGTCTAATCAGAAGAATCTTTTTTATTGCAGACGGATTAATCTTTAGTTGCCCTATCTGGTTCAATCTTTGCCTCATCGATAAGCATAACCGGAATGTCATCCTTTATCGGATACACACGATGGCATTTCACACACTTGAGGCCTTTCTCATCCGCTGTAAGCTTTACATCTTCCTTGCATAAGGGACATGCCAGGATTTCAAGAAGTTGTGCGTCTATGGCCATTTTTTTACTCCTGTGTAATATCATATACCATAACCCTTTTTTCCGTCAATAACTATGAGCTAAAAATGTTTTACGGAACAGACGGAATAGACCGAATAGATCGTTTATGTTTGACAGAAGAGAATGTGGGGTGATATTTTTACAAGAGAGAATTTTTTGCGCCAGTTATTGGAGAAAGTTTGAGTGAGAAATGAAATCGGAAAGCCGCTTTTTTTACCCCCTTTCAAAGGGCGAATTCACCCAAGCTATAATTACCCTTCTTTTATCCGGGAGATCTCGGACTGCCACAGTCTCTTGAGGAAGCCTTCTTGTAAGATTTTACTTGATGGGAGAAACCGAGTTGGTGCAGTTACTCTCCCTTTGATGGAGAGCGGAACAAAGGATATTGTCATCAAAGAGTTTCACACTCGGGGATTGAACAAGCTGAAGAGTCTTCTTTTGCCCTCAAAGGCTTTTAAGGCCTGGCGGGGAGGTATGGCATTAGTCGAGAGGAAAATAGAAACGCCTCTTCCTGTTGCTTACTTTGAAAGAAGAGGGCCTCTTTTCCTGGATCAAAGCTTTTTTTTATCAGAGATGGTTAAAGACATCGAAGAGATCCGTTTTTTATTCATTAAGCTTCCTCCTGAAGAGCTTCGTGAACTTCTTAAGGCGCTGGCTCTGTATCTTTCTCACTGCCATAGAGAAGGAATTCTTCATCGAGACCTTTCAGACGGAAACATCCTGGTTAAGAGAGACAAAGCCGGGAAATTTTTGTTTTATCTCATTGATACCAACCGGATCAGGATTAAAAGAAGAATCGGCCTCTTATGGAGGATTAAGTGTCTTATACGCCTAGGGGTTCCCTCTCAAATTCAACAGTTTTTTTTGGAGCAGTATCTGGGGAGTCCGCATGTAAATAGATTCCTGTGGCTGTGGTATAAGATAAATAAAAAAAAGTATTCTTGGTTCGTAGAAATTAAAAAAGCGCTTAGAATAAAACAGTTGGCTCAAAGACTAAAAATCCAGTAAGATGAGCAAGACTTTCCTCTGGAACAGATTCGCTGACCAACCTCATAATGTTGCCCCGAAGAAAGAGCGTTTCTGGAATCATTTTAAATACGCTGCCACCTACATCAGCCTTTTTGCTTCAAATCTAAGGTATGCTTCTCCCGTTTTAGCCCTGTATCGACAATACAGGAAGAAAATGTATAAAGAGCAAGTCAGGATAGGTGCTCCCTTTGGGGTCTCTGTTTCTCCTGCAGGAGAAAGAAGTGAGGAAGTGGTTGAATATTTAGAAGAGATGGGCATTCGCCACTGTCTTGTTAGGATCCCTTCATGGGAAAAGGAGAAACTTGACATTTACGAGAGGTTTTTCAGACTTATACGGGAGAAGCATATAGAATTCATCATTGCCCTGCTGCAGCAGAGAGATGATGTGCTGCATCCTTTACGCTGGCAGCATTTTTTAGAAGATGTTTTCTCCCGGTTTGGAAGCATCTGTTCTTTTTTCGAGACAGGACATGCATGGAACAGAACAAAATGGGGGATTTGGAATTATATGGAATATTTAAACATGGTTCATACATCCATGCCTCTAGCTCAGAAATATGGAGTGAAGCTTGTGGGGCCCGCGGTTATTGATTTTGAATTTCATCTTTATCCGCCTGTGCTGGAAAAGGCCCTCTTTGATAAGATAAGCTCTCTTCTTTATGTAGACCGGATGGGGGCTCCAGAGAATACCCAATTTGGCTGGGATACATCCAGGAAAGTTGCTCTACTCAAAGCAGTAATAGATGGCTGTTCCCGAAAGAACCATGATTTGTGGATAACAGAAGTAAACTGGGCCTTGAAAGGAACAGGGAAATATTCTCCTGCATCAGGAAAGATAAATGTGACTGAAAAAGAACAGGCCGATTATCTGGTTCGTTATTTTATTCTAAGCCTTGCAAGCGGATTCGTTGAGAGGATTTATTGGTGGCAGCTTGTAGCGCCTGGCTACGGTCTTGTCGACAGCCGAAGGAAAGAATGGAGGAGGAGGCCTAGTTTTTTTGCCATGAAGACCATGGTCTCCCATCTTGAGGGGAGTATATTCTTGGAGAAAATTCCGCATCCTCAAGCTGAAATATTTTCATTTTGTAAGGGGGAAAAGCATTTTTTTGCTTGCTGGATAAATGGCACTTCATGTGAACATGTTTTCTCGAGACGTGTGGTTCGAGTTGTCGACTGGGATGGGCAGGAGCTTTTGGTCAGAGACAATACAGTCAAAATTGACGGAAGCCCGAAATATGTTTATTTTTAAGATTGAAGGTTTTAGGTAAAAAATATACCTTAAACCTGAAACTTAACTTAGGGAGTGAGGAGCAAGAAGAAAGAATTAGGAAGTAAGAAATAGAAAGGGATGGGGATGAATAACAGAAATGTTGGCTTCCAAAAACATGAAGTTGAAGAATATGAAAGGAAGAGATATAGAGGACTTGACCAGAGACTTGTCCATGGAAGAGAGCTGAGAATCCTCAAAAAAATTATCAAGAAGACCGGCAAAGATTCTACGCTTGTATTAGATATTCCCTGCGGGTACGGTCGTTTTTCTGAATTATTCCTTGATAGAGGTTTCTCTTTAGTGAGCAGCGATCTTTCCTTTCACATGGTAAACCGGGCAAGAGAGTCGAGCAAAGAACTTGCTCAGATTTTCGGAGTAGTAGTAGACATAAAGAAAGAGCTGCCTTTTAAACAGGACTCATTTGACCTTCTTATATCCATGCGTTTTTTCCATCATATTCATAGCGGGAAAGAGAGAGAGTTTATCCTCAAAGAATTTTCCCGCATTTCGACAAAGTGGGTGATTCTCTCTTATTACCAGAAGAATTTCCTCCATCTTCTTCAGAGAAAATTCAGGAGAAAAATTAAGAAGAGCCGGACACAGATAAAGATGATTTCGAGAAAAGAGCTGAAGAAAGAGGTTGAATCAAGCGGCCTTAATATTGTTCAGGTTTTTTCCCTATTCAAAGTACTCCATGCCCACCATATAGCTCTTTTAAAAAAAGTTAAAACCGTATCTTGATTCCTGCCTTGATGGCCACTCCAGAAAAATCTATTGTGGCTTCTTTTGGGTCTATGACTCCTGCTTCAGTAGGCTTTTTCTCCCGGATGAAGAGTAGCGGGTAAGATTTTTGCTCTGATATCTGTCCCTGGTAAATGTAAAGAATTCCTTCCTCGGTCGAGGTTAGACCTGTTGATTCAGTGTAATTATCTTTTCCTTTAAACCCTTTTAATTTTGCATAACGTCCGGTGGCTTCTACAATAATGCTTATATGAGAAGTAAGATCATGTACAAAGCCAAATCCGCCCAGGAAACCGAACCCTTGAGCGTCTGCTTCTCCTCTCCATTCCTGCGAGAAATCCTCTTTCTGGAACCGGTATGAATATGTGCATCTGGCAAAGTAATACTCGATCCCATTTTTTGTGTAAAAATTGGGCAGAATATAGAAAGAAAGAACAAGCCTTAAAGGGAGTGCTTGAATTTTGGGTCTGGAAGTGAAGATCTCGGAAGATGAACCTCTCTCGAATTCAATCGAACTTTTCTTTTCTCCTAGAAAATAATCGGCTCCTAGTCCAAAGAAGAGCCTTGAACTTAAAGGAAAATTCAGCTCTCCTCCTAATATATAGCTCAGGTGAGCGGGTTTTATCTCTCCTTTTCCCTGGATGCCGAGAGTATCTCTATAAAAGTCGGCTAGACCTTGGGAGCCCCTGTTCAAATCTCCCCCTTTAAAGAAATTTCCCCCTCCTGATATAAAAAGATCGAGTTGAGGAAGTGTGGGCTTGAAAGATGTTGGTGTGATAGGAGGAGATGGGGGTGGTTCCTTTATTTCTATTTCCTGAGGAATACGTTCAATCTCTATAACTAGGCTTTCATGTACATAGCCAGAGACCTGTTTTCCTTCTTCAGGCTCTAGTTTGACCAGGTACCATTCGCCTTCTTTTCCCAGGGATTCAAGGACTGTTCCCTGCTGGATTTGCTGAATGATTATACTCCCGATATCTGGCTTTAACCGGATATTTGCCTGTTCAGTTACGACTTTAAGCTTAAAGAGACTCTCCTGTGCACCAGTATTTGTCAAGAAAAGGAAGAGAAACGCAGCTAGAAAGATTTGAACTTTAATACATTTCTTTGTTTTTTGCTTTTTCAACTTTTTGAACCTTCTGGCTCAAATTATAGATTAGAGCCCTAAACCTGTCAAGAACCCTTAAATTTATAGGATTTTTCGTGAGGGTTTGCTTATCTTTTCGAAAAAGTGTTAATATTTAGATAAATTTCGAGGAGAACGATATGAGATTGTGCTGCAATAAAAATAAAAGCATTGGTTTGGTAATTTTTGGCTCAGGATTGCTTCTGGAAAAGAAGCAGAAATAGAGATGAAAATTCGAGTGGATGGACCGAAGGTAAAGTGATTCTTTTCGCAAATTTTTTAATTGCCATCTCCAGCATTATTCATGTAATCTTGAGGATCTTTATCTGGATTGTCATTATCCGGGCTATTCTTTCTTGGGTTCAAATCCCATCTTTATATTCAGTTTCTGTCATACTTTATTATTTAACAGAGCCGGTTTTGAAGCCTGTTCGAAAGTTCATTCCGCCTTACAAACTAGGTGGAATTGATATAAGCCCAATGATTATTATTCTGCTGATATTGTTTATTGATTCTTTTCTAGTAAAATCCCTGTCTCAATATGCTCAACAGCTGCTTAGGCAGAGCACGCTGGTTTTTTAGCTAATGAGTTTAAGACCTCTGGCTTCCCAGCAAGCTCCGAAAACCGTCAAGTTGGTTTAATGTTTAAGGATTAAGACTAAATAAAAGATATAAATACCTTAAACCTTCAACTTTAAACCTTAAACCAGTTCGTGTGGAATTTTATAATGGGTATCGGCTTGAAGGAAAAAGACAAGATCTATCTAAACGTACAGGTTCATCCTCGTGCCAAAAAGCGTGGGATTGAGAAGAAGGGTTCCCATGAGTACATAATTCGGGTTCTATCGCCTCCTTCAAAAGGGAAAGCCAACAGGGAAGTAATACAAATAATCGCTTCGTATTTTGATGTTCCTCCTTCCCAGGTGAATATTGTTAGAGGACAAAAGGCTCGCCGTAAATTGGTGATCCTGGAAAAGGAGTAAGGAGTGAGGAGTAAAATATTTTTAATTTAGTATTAATCCTTAAACCTTCAACATTAAACCTCAAACTAATTCGTTTGTTGTTTAATTATTACTTGTGATACTATCATTCACGCAATTAGAATAGGAACCGTATGTTAAAAAAGGGGTTGTATCAATTATGGAATCCTATAATTTGATCAGCTTTCTAGGGATTTTTGTTCTGGCTGGATTTGCTTGGCTTTGTTCGTCTAACAGGAAATTTGTTAACTGGCGTGTTGTTTTTTGGGGGATAGGCTTGCAACTTTTTTTTGCATTTTTCATTTTTGTGCTGCCGATTGGGGACAAGTTTTTCCTATTCGTGAATAAAATTGTTGTTGCCGTTCTTGACAGTGCAACAGAGGGGGCCAAATTTCTTTTTGGCCGTTTAGCCTTGGCTCCAGGAACAACCGGCGAAGGTGGAGAAACATCTCTTGGTTACTTTCTTGCTTTCCAAGCCTTGCCGACCATTATCTTTTTTGCCTCTGTTGTAGCCGCTCTTTATTATTTGAAAATTATGCCTTTACTTATCAGGGGATTCTCCTTTGTTTTTACTAAACTTATGAGAATTAGCGGTGCAGAGTCTCTCTGTGCTTCAAGCAACATTTTTGTTGGCATAGAATCTGCTCTTGTTATTAGACCTCATCTCGGAGAGATGACACGCTCAGAGCTTACGACCATCCTTTCAGCAGGGATGGGAACAATTGCCTCCACAGTGCTTGCTTTGTATGTGTTTTTTCTTCAGGGTGAACTTCCTACTATTGCAGGCCACCTGATTTCAGCCTCTTTCCTTTCAGCTCCGGCAGCTGTGGTAATGTCCAAGCTTATTATGCCAGAAACGGAAAAGCCAAAAACTTTGGGAATGAATGTCAAGCCTTTTTATGAAAGGGAAGATAACCTTATCATGGCAATTATCAACGGAGCTAACAGTGGCATGCGTTATCTTGGAGGAATTATATCTCTACTTCTTGCTTTTTTGGGTATTCTGGCACTTCTTGACCTTATTCTCGGCTTATTTGGAGGGTATCTCAACCTTTGGTTTGGTCTAAACATTGACTGGTCTCTTAAGTCTCTGCTTGGCTATGTTTTTTATCCTTTTGCGCTTATCCTGGGCATTCCCCCTTCCGATGCTTTTGAGATCGCAAAGATTATCGGAGAAAGAACAGTAGCTACTGAGTTGGTTTCCTACCAGCATTTATCTCAAATACTAGCTGAAGGCACTCTTATACATCCTCGTTCGGCCATCATCGCTTCTTATGCACTCTGTGGGTTTGCTCACGTTGCATCCCTTGCTATATTTGTCGGGGGAATAGGGGCATTGGTACCCCAGCGTTTGAAGGACCTTTCCCGATTAGGATTCAGAGCCCTTCTAGCAGCGACTCTTGCCTGTCTGATGACCGGGGCAGTGGCTGGGACATTTTTTTCTCAGGGATCGATCCTGCTTGGTAAATAATGAGTTAATCTGTTAATTCTCTAGAAAAAAAATTGACGGAATAGACCGAACAGACGGAACAGACTGAATAGACTTAATATATGAAGATGATAAGATAGATTTTTTTTATTAACAGACAAACTGAGTAACAGAATAACAGATTAACGGTTGTGTTTTTCTTTTTTCCTGATAAAATATTCGTGAAACAGTTGGTTGGAAACTAAAAAAAGGAGAGGAAAATGTCCGATTTCTTGAAAAAGATACTTTGGGTGACTGATTTTTCTGATGAAGCTCAAGAAGCCCTGGTCTATGCCGATATGTTTGCCAAGAGTTTCAGGGCGAGTATCATTGCGCTGCATGTTGTACCCGATTTTTCGCCTGCTCTTTATGATGCTGCCTATGTCATTCGAGGAGAACTGGCGAGAAGGTTGGATTTTATAAAAAAAGAGGCAAAGAAAAGGCTTGATTCTTTAAAGAAGGCGAGAGGAATATCATTAAAAATAATAGTCAAGGAAGGCAGTGCTTCTAAAAAGATTATCGAGACTGCTGAGGAGGAAAAGGTTGATTTAATTGTGATGGGGAAAAGAGGGCTATCAGCGATTGAGAAACTTTTTATCGGAAGTGTTGCTAACCATGTCTTAAGAAACTCCTTTATCCCCATTCTTATGACCAAGAAAAGAAGCGGAAAGCCCCGGTTTAAAAAGATCCTTGTTCCCACTGATTTCTCTGATCAAGAAGAAAGGGAGAGAGATTATGCCTGGAATTTGGCCAAAGGCTTTGATTCTGAACTTATGCTTCTCCATGTTCTTGAACTTCATGATTATGAATTTCCACCAAGGGTTCTTGATGAGATGTTTAATTCTGTTATGAAAAGACTCAAACAAAGAAAGAGAAGAGAAAAGGAAGACACAAAGGTCTCTGAGGATGTTTATCGTGCCATTAATGCCTCGATCGGAATCATTGATTATGCTGAGACTCACAAGTTTGATTTAATTGTTATGTCCACTTATTGTCAAAGTAAGCTGGAACGTTTTTTCTTAGGGAGTACAACAGAGAAAGTTATCTCTTACAGCAATATTCCGATTTTTGCAATTCCTCCTACCTTGAATGCTGGCTAAAGGTGGAAGAAAACCTAAAGTACTGGGTTGCATTAAATCTTGTTCTAGCTGAGAATCTAAAATTAGCCAAGAAGATTGTCAATCGTTTTCCTTGTATTGCAGATGCTTTTAGAGCGCGTGGAAAAGATTTAATCGCTTTGGGTTTCAAGGAAGACACAGCGCAGGCTATTAATTCTCCAAAGATCCTTGACCGAGCCCGTAGAGAAATTGAACGGATTGTGAGGAAAGGATATTCTATCCTCTCAATAGAGGATAAACAGTATCCTGAATATTTAAGAGAAACTTTCGACCCTCCGCTCGTCCTATATTGTGCAGGGAAGGTAGAAACGCTGAAAGAGCCGGCTGTCTCCATAGTTGGAGCTCGGAAGCCAACCCCATATGGGAGAGCGGTTGCAGAGAGGCTTGCCGAGGATCTGGCTGTTAGAGGAATGGTTGTCGTAAGCGGGATGGCCCGCGGAATTGACTCCATCGCCCATTGGGGGGCTCTTAAAGGAGGGAAGACAATCGCTGTGTTAGGTTCTGGTTTAGAGAACATATATCCGAGAGAGCACAGAATGCTTTTTGAAAAAATCATCGAGACAGGAGCTGTTGTAACCGAATTTCCTCCTAAGTCTCCTCCGTTGGGACATCATTTTCCTTTAAGAAACAGGGTTATCAGCGGCCTTTCTCTTGCGCTGTTAGTGGTTGAAGCAACACGAAGGAGCGGCTCGCTGATTTCTGCCCGATTAGCTCTCGAGCAAAACAGGGAGGTGATGGCTGTCCCAGGAAATACTACCTCTGAACTCAGCCAAGGAACGAATTGGCTGATTAAAACAGGAGCTAAGCTTGTTGAAACTTGGGAAGATGTAGCAGAAGAACTTCAATCACCGATTAAAGAGAAACTTCTTTCTACGAAAGCAGAAGAGAAAGAAAAATCTGTTTCGATGACACTTCAGGAGAGAAAAATTTTTGACCTTATCAAGGCTGACTCATTGATCCACATCGATGAGCTTGTGGAAAGAAGCGAATTTTCAGTTTCTGAAATTCTTTCCATTTTGCTCAGTTTGGAGCTTAAGGGGTTGGTTTTTCAGAGGCCAGGAAAATATTTTCAGAGGAAATTGTGATGGCTAAGTACTTGGTTATCGTTGAATCTCCTGCCAAGGCGAAGACAGTCAATCGTTACCTTGGTCAAGAATATTTGGTTAAGGCTTCTTTGGGACATATTCGCGATTTACCAAAGAAGAGATTGGGAGTGGATGTAAAGCATGACTTTAAGCCTGAATACTATATTATTCCTGAAAGAAAGAAAGTCGTTGCTGAATTGCAAGACTTTGCCAGGCAGGCTGAGTCTGTCTTTCTTGCTGCTGATCCTGATAGAGAAGGAGAAGCAATTTGTTGGCATCTCTTCTCTGTTCTCCAGGATTTCAATAAAAATATTTATCGCGTTCTTTTTCATGAGATTACAAAGAGTGCTGTTGAAGAAGCTTTTGATAATTTTGGGAACCTTGATCAAGATAAAATAAAGGCGCAGCAAGCAAGGAGGATTTTGGATCGATTGGTTGGCTATCTCATCAGCCCTTTATTGTGGGAAAAGATCGGAAGGGGATTGAGTGCTGGAAGGGTGCAGTCAATAGCATTACGTTTGATTTGCGAGAGAGAAAAGGAAATAAAAAGTTTTGTGCCTGAGGAATATTGGTCGATAACAGCTCATCTTAAGGCATCTAATCCTCCCTCATTTAAGGCGAACCTGGTCAAGATCGACGGTAAAAAGGTAAAGATAAAGGAGGAGAAGAAAGCTGCGGAAGTAGTTTCAGAGCTAAAGAAACTGCCTTTTGTTCTGGAAGAAGTTGAGGTTAAAGAGAAGAAGAAAAGCCCTAGTCCCCCTTATATCACCAGTACTCTTCAACAGGATTGTTTTCGCTTTTTTCGGTTTCCAATAAAGAAAACAATGTCCATAGCTCAGCGGCTTTATGAGGGCCTTGAAATTGGAGATCAGGGGCTTGTTGGCCTGATCACTTATATGAGGACAGACTCTGTCCGCATATCTAACGAGGCTCTTAATGAAGCAAGAAAGCACATAGAGGAGAATTATCCAAAGGAATATTTGCCAAGAAAGCCACGGGTTTATAAAAATAAAAAAAGGGTTCAAGATGCCCATGAAGCAATACGTCCTACATCTTTTGATCTCTCTCCTCAAAAGATCAAATCCTACTTGAAAAAAGAGGAATATAACCTTTATACAACAATCTGGAATCGGTTTATAGCATCTCAGATGAATTCAGCTTTGGTTGAGGAGACAGAGTTTGAAATCAAGGCCTCGAAATATCAATTCAAGGCTAAAGGAGAGGTCATAAAATTTGATGGATTTTTAATCCTTTATCCCAAATTGAGAAAAGAGGAGAAAATTCTGCCCAAGGCAGAGCAAGGTGAAAAATTAAAACAAATCGATCTTGAATCCAAGCAGAATTTTACCCAAGCTCCACCGCGTTACACTGAAGGAAGTTTGGTCAAGGAGTTAGAGGCGAAGGGGATCGGCCGCCCAAGTACCTATGCTCCAATTATTTCCACCTTACAGAACCGTGTTTATGTCATTAAAGAAAAAGGTAAGTTTATCCCTACGGATCTTGGAATTTTTGTTACAGAATATTTGATCAAGAATTTTCCTGACTTGATGGAGTTCGAATTTACAGCGCGGTTTGAGGGAAACCTTGACAGTATAAGTGAGGGAAAACAGGGCTGGCTTGGATATTTGAAATCTTATTTTTCCCTCCTTGATAGAGATCTTAAACAGGCGATGGAGATCAAGGGAGTTAAGGGCATGGGGATTCCTGTAGAAGAGGTTTGTCCAGAATGCGGCCGTCAGCTCGTGATTAAAGAGGGACGATACGGAAGATTTAGAGCCTGTTCGGGCTATCCTGATTGCAAATTTAGAGAAAGCATGTTTAAAAAAGAAGTTAAGCCTCTGGAAGAAATGTGCCCTAAGTGTGGCTCTCGAATGGTGGTACGCCAGGGGAAATATGGAACTTTTGTTGCCTGTTCGAATTATCCCAAATGTAAATACATCAAGAAAGAAAAAAAAGACACAGGGATTCCTTGTGCACTAAACTGTGGCGGGATGATAGTGAGGAGAAAAACGCGGAAGGGAAAAATTTTTTATGGCTGCAGCAACTTCCCGAAGTGCAAATTTGCCATATGGGACGAGCCCATATCTCAGCCCTGCCCTCAATGCGGACGTGAATTTGTCCTTCGTAAAAATGCCATAAAAGGGGAGTCTTATTTATACTGCAGTAATGCAGAGTGCAGCTATAAAGAGACTCTGGAGCCAGAAAAGATTTGGGATAGAAGGGAAAAAGATGAGCCCATTTAGTCCGTTGGATTCGCTTTAGAACCGGGCAAGGCATACGATTATTTATATCTCCATAAGTAAAAAGCTATGAGTTATTACAGAGAAATTAGCCAGTTCTTATCTTACTTGAAACACGAGAAAAATGCCTCCCCTCATACAATCACAAGCTACAAGAGGGATTTGACTCAGCTCGATGAATACCTGGAAGAAAAAAAAGTTAAATTGAGAGATATTGACAACATTGTTCTTCGTGCTTTTCTGGCGACGCTTTATGAGAAGAAAGACAAAAAATCCACTATTGCTCGGAAGTTGGCGGCAATACGTTCTTTTTTCCAGTTTTGCATGAGAAAGGGATGGTTGGAAGACAATCCTGCTAAAGTAGTGGCAACACCCAGACTAGAAAGTCACGTTCCTTCTTTTCTGTCTGAGAAAGAGATGGCAAGATTTTTAGATTTACCTAAATCGGACAAACCCCTGGATCTAAGGAATAAAGCAATGCTTGAGCTTCTTTATGCCACGGGAATTCGCGTGAGTGAACTTGTAGGAATTAATATTGAAGATGTGAATTTTGCAGAGCTGTTGATTCGAGTAAAAGGTAAAGGCAAGAAAGAGAGGCTAACACCTTTCGGGAGGAAGGCACAGGAAAGTCTTCGTTCTTATCTTCAAGCCAGGCCTTTGATTCATAAAAGTCATATCGAGGAAAAGGTCCTATTCTTAAACTGCCGCGGTAAGAGGATCTCCCCTCGGTCTGTTGAGAGAATGGTTGATAAGTACATCCGCAGTTCGGCTCTTCGTAGAAAGATCAGCCCTCATTCCCTTCGCCATTCTTTTGCGTCCCATCTTTTGAGCAGAGGAGCAGATCTGAGGGTTATTCAGGAGCTTCTGGGGCATGAGAGTTTAGCCACAACCCAGAAATATACCCATCTTGATTTAAGACGTTTGATGGAAGTCTATCGAAAAAGCCACCCACGGTCATAATAGAAGAACTCAAAACTCAAAATTCAAATCTCAAAACTGATAATCGTAAGCCGTAAATCGTAAGTCGTAAGCCGTAAATCGTAAGACGAAAAACCATTCACCATTTACCATTTTCTTAAGGTTTAAGGTTGAAGGTTTAATGTTAAAGGCGAGAAAGCTATTAACTATTTACCATTTTCTTATTCTTCGGCAGTATGGCAGTACGGCAGTATATCAGTATTCCCCATGGACGTAAGTCGTGAGCCGTAAGTCGTAAGCCGTGAGACGGAACGGGTTTAAGGTTGAAGGTTTAAGGCAAGAATAGAAATTGGCTTAATGTTTGAAGTTGAATTTAAGAATTTCTTAAACTTTAAACATTAAACCTGAAACTTAATTTAACCAGACAAACAAGATAAACCAGATAAACTGTGTTGCTGAGTCACTGAAATCGTAAACTTTTGTTGTCGCTGAAGTTGTGATTTTGTCAACTTTTATTTACTTCTTTTAGAATTGGCGTCTTGCAACTAATTGATAATAATTAAAATATAAATACTTGCATGATGGCATTGATTTTGCATTAAGGAAAGATGAAAGGAGGTTACCATGAAAAACTTAATGACGAGGGTAATGGTTTTTAGTCTTGTTTTTGCGCTTGTACTTGTTTCTTTTCCTTTTCTTCAGGCCCAGACAACATCAAAGGCCGCCGACAAGAAGATTGACATCAACACGGCTTCAGTTGTTGAGCTTCAAAAGCTTCCTCGAATTGGTGAGAAAGTGGCACAGAGAATTGTCGATTTTAGAAAAGAGAACGGCAAGTTTAAGAAGATTGAAGAGATTATGAAGGTTAAGGGAATCGGAGAAAAAATATTTGGAGGGATAAAAGACTTTATCACAGTTGGAAAGCCAGCCAAGTCGGAATGAGAGAAGGGGATTAAAATTCCCCTTCTTCAATTTTTCAGTTTTGTCTGGTGAGTCAGTTTAAGCAGTTAGGATTAGGATCTGGATTTAAATATTCAAGAAGAAATTCTTTCAATTTCTTAAGAGCACGACCGCGGTGGCTGATTTTATTTTTTTCCTCAGGTAATAGTTCGGCAAAAGTTTTTCTTAATGGGGAGTAATAGAAAATGGGATCATATCCGAATCCGAACAGGCCTCTTTCTTCTGATGTTATATAACCTTTAACAGACTCTTTTATTTCTTTGATTATCTTTTCTTTTTGGGATAATACCATGCATGAGACAAATCGAGCTTTCCTCTGTTTATTCGGAATGCCCTTCATTAGATCCAGAACTTTTTTTATGTTCCGTTGATCTGTTGCCTCAGGTCCTGAGAATCTAGCGGATAGAATCCCAGGTGCTCCATTCAAGTATTCTATCTCTAGACCTGAATCTTCTGCTAGAGTAAAACCTTCCCATTTTTGACTGTAGAAGAGGCTTTTCCCTCGTGCAATTTCCAAAAAATCTTTTCCTTCTTCATGAAAAGTTTCTTTTGAGTTGAGTTCCAAAAGAGAAAATATTTGAATAGGCAGTTTCCCTAAATATACCTCTATTTCTTTTGTCTTTCCCTGATTTGTGGTTGCGAGAAGCAGCTTTGCCTCAATCAATCTTTATCTCTAAAATCCCATCAAGGTTAAGTAGACTCCACTTGAATTTTTGTTCTTTTTCTTCTGTAGCGGGGAAGGAAAGCTCGATGGAGGAGATGTTCCCTTCTTCTCTATGGGTGATTTCTTTAAATTTTATGCCTTCATGAAAGGCCAATTTTTTAATATTAATCAGTGTATCCTTGGAGTATTTGGTTTTGAGGTGATAGTGGTAAAGCGATTTTTTCAAGTAGAGAGCTTCAAGTTGTCTGAATATGACCAGTGTCAGGATGATTATTATTGTGAATATGATCGCGATTAAATAATGTCCAGCACCTATAACAAGGCCTAAGCCTGCAACAACCCACAGGGTAGCAGCTGAAGTCAAACCGATAACAATTCCCTTGGCTTGAATTATAGTCCCTGCTCCTATAAAGCCAATGCCGGCAATTACCCCTGCACAAATCCGCGCCATGTCGCTACTGATTGTATCCTTTCCTTGGAACAGAAGTTGCGAGAGGATCATCATCATGGTTGAACCGATACAGATTAGAATGTTTGTTCTGAATCCAGCAGGCTTTTGGCTGGATTCTCTTTCGAGGCCGATCAAACCTCCAAGGGCAACAGCCAGAAGGAGTTTTAAAGTAACTTCCATAATACTCATAGTCTTTCCCCAAGGTTGAACATGCTGCTAATGTATCATAGCTAAAAGCATAAAAACAAGTTATCTGAAGAAGTTGAGTCAGTTTAGACCGTTTTGACCGTTAAGTTGAACGAAACAGACGGAATAGACGGAATAGATCGTTATTGTCCAATTTTATCCAGAAAATAAGCAAGGAAAAAGATAAGGATAAGGAAAAAAGTATAGAAGGCAAACTTGGGGTTATTAAGAAGTCTTTCAGGTTCATCCATGACTTTTTTTTCTTTCAGAGTCTTCCAGAAAATCATAAAAAGATAAAAGAAAACAAATGGAGAAAGATAGATGAAAGACTCGAGCTTGAAAGTGACGGCGAAATAGAAATAAACAGTAAAGAACAATATGGTGCTTACCACTATATTTAAAATCAAAGATTTTTTAGTGTATTTAGTTAGAACAGCTCTGTAATTTCCTGCTTTCTCTTTTAGAAACCGAAACTCGGAGTATCTTTTGGCGACCATTAGAAAATTCCCAAAGAACCACCAGCTCAACAATAGGGAAGCGGGTGGAAAGAGCTGAGAAGGTGAAAATGCAAACCAGCCAATGAAGAAACGAATTGGATTATTGGCTGACTCAGAGATGGAGTCCAGAAAGGGAATATCTTTTGTCCGTATCGGTTTGATGTTGTAGATGAATCCTGCAATCAAGAGGCCAAGAAGAGATAGGAAAAATGGGCGGGAGAAGAAGATAAAAGCCAAAGAAAGGCTGGAGATGGCAAGGACAATTCCCAGGGAAAGAAAGGGGATTTTATTTATTTCTCCTTTGACTAAAGGACGGTCACGCTTTGTGGGGTGATGAATATCATAAGGAACATCCACAATTTCGTTTATGATGTAGTTTGCAGTGGATATGGCCCATGTGAGAATAAAAGAGAATCCTAGTTGTCCTATAAGCAAAATCTTGTCGATTGAAGAAAAAGGGTCCCGATACAAAAAGAAAAAGGCGGCACTTCCAGCAAAGATGGTGAGACTTCGCGGCCATCTCCCAAGGCGCATAGCTTTTAGATAGGGATTCATTTCCTGGATTCCTTTCTGGCATATATTTCGAAAGAGTCGCAGAGTGCTAATTTTATCGAAATTTTCTCCCAAAAAGAAGCTAAATGAGGGCTTTTTAAGAGAAAATTTAGCCAAGGCTTACGGGAGATGAGATAGCGGGCACTGAAGGTCCATGAATATTTTCTTAGCTTCACGATACGAAAACCAGCCCTTTGGAGTAAAATAGAGAGGCTTTTTGAGGAAAAATAGCCAAGGTGGGCTGGACGAAAATGCCACCACTTACCTCTCGTGATTTTGGCAGCAAGACTGTTGACGTCAGGAGTGACTATACAAAGGGTTCCTTCTGGGGCTAGAATTTCATTGGCTTTAGCCATTGCTTCAAACGGGTTAGGGATGTGTTCGATGAAATCGACCATGGTTACGGCTGTGTAGTAATTTTGTGGTAAATCAGCTTTTTCAAAATAACCTTCATGTATCTTGAGGTTATATTTTTCCTGGGCGATTCTTACTGCCCAGGCGCTGGCTTCGATTCCCTCTGGCTTCCAGCCTCGTCGAAGGGCAATACTCAGAAGAATACCTGTAGCTGCACCTACATCAAATAGGACTCCCTTTGTTGGGTGGATCTTTTCAAGGAAAGATATAATCCTTAGGAAGTTCTTTGAACGTCCCCGCGCCTCTTCTTGATAAAGGGGGTCTTCTATTTTGCTGTAAAGAGAATGAATGAAAGCTGGAGAAGGGCTGGGATTAGCAAATATGTGGGTGCAGTACATACAACGACTCAAATCCCAAGTCTTACCGTAATCACTGTCTGTAATTTTGATCTGGTCCTTGTTTAAATTGAGAAAGTTAAATGTTCCTTTTTTAAAAGGTGAAAGGGCTGAACTCGAACATACAGGGCATTTTGTAAAATATTTGAAGTTTTCCAGCTCTTGCTTCATATCATCGGTTGAGGCAATTCTTGAATCGGAAGTCTATTTATTGCTCCTTAATAAAGTATATGAGTTTTTAACATTGATTAGGTTTAAAGTCAATAACAATAGAGCTATTGTGTTTAAAGCAACTGAGTTACTGTATTACCGAGTCACTGAAGTGATAATTT
>DAOVDU010000086.1 GCA_030669305.1 Candidatus Aminicenantota bacterium | reverse complement strand
GCTCCTAAAAAAATTATCAATATAAACAAAAACATAAAAAAAAAAAAATTTCTAATAATGGTCCCCCCGCGACCCCTTTTTACTCTAGCCTGGTTTTAATAAAATTCGGCAGGGCAAAAGCTGCTTCGCACACATCCAGGTTAAAATACTTAAGCCCTTCTGGCACCCTCCTCCTCACAGAAAAAGGCTCAATCTCATTTGAAAGAAAAACATAACACCAGCTCCCCCCGGGATAGGTAGGAACCGTACCCACATAGAATCTAACAATCCTAAAGATTTCCTTAAGAAAACCACCCCTCTCCACAATAGAATCCAGATTAAAAAAAGGCGACCCAACCTGTGCAACAACAATTCCCTCAAAGTTAAGCCGCTTCTTTACTATCTCATAAAAATCCTTATCATGTAGAACAGCAGAAGGCCCCACAGGGTCAGAAGAGTCGATAAAAACAATATCAAATGTCTTATCCGTCCCCTTAATAAAATTTTTCCCATCCGCAATCACAAGCTCTGCCCTCCCATCTTCAAGTGCAGGCGAAAGCCAGGGAAAATATCTCTTAGACACCTCTATCATCTGAGGGTCAATTTCCACTAAAACCACACCCTCCACAGGATAACGAAGAGCCTCCCTCAGCACCCCTCCATCCCCTCCTCCTATAATGAGAATCCGCTGAGGATTAGGATGAACCATAAAACCTGGATGAACAAGTATCTCATGATAAAAAAATTCGTCCCTCTCAGTAGTCTGAACCAGGCCATCCAGCAGCAGGACCTTTCCAAAATACTCGTTCTCGATGACCTCGATTTCTTGATACGCTGACTTCTGTCTGTAAAGAAGGCGTTTTACCTTAAAAAAAATACCGCTCGATGGCGTATGGTATTCCCTGCTCTCTAAAAATTCTCTCCTTAACTCCCTTTCCTTTCTGCTCATATTTTAATCCTCACAATTCCCAAATATAGGGATCGTGATCTGTTAAGATCTTCCCCTTCTCCAAGCCTTCAATCAAATAAAGAGGCAGAGCGAAAAGACCTCTGTGAAGGCCAGAATGATAATATTTAAGGTTTTCGATTCTCCGTTCCTTCATCCTCTCCTTTATCCTTTCCTCATCAAGCTCAAGGGGATCTTCCTTCCTGGAAGCGATCACAAAACCCCAGGGGAGACCAAAAGAGAACATAAAGGTCCAGTACGGCCGGATTAAAGGGAAAACCTCGTCCAGAGTCTTCACACAAGAAGTAAAAAATTGATGATAAAAAGAGTCAGTGCTTCCAGCCTGAAGAACAAACAGTCCATCAGCCTTCAAAGCATGAAAAATCTTCTCAAAAAATTCCTTTGTGAAAAGAAAGACTGAAGGCCCCTCTTTAACCGGCTCAGTCAAATCTGAAATGATGACATCAAATTTCTCCCCTGTGCTCCCGACAAACCGGTCCGCATCCTCAAATACAAGCTCTGCCCTGGGATCTGAGAAAGCCCCCTCTGACCACTCAGGCAAATATTTCTGGCAAAGCTCCACAAGTTCATTATCAATATCCACCATTGTGATTTTTTGAACACACTCATGCCTTAGAACTTCCCTTATGGTCGCACCCTCCCCTCCTCCTATAACCAGTACTCTTTGAGGGGAAGGATGAGTGATAAGCACAGGATGAACCAGGGATTCATGATAGATGTATTCATCTATCTGAGCCGATTGAATCTTCTCATCTAAAAAAAGAACTTTTCCAAGAGTTTTATTGTAAAAAAATCGTGCAAATTGATACTTTGTCTTCCCCTTGTAATAAAGTTTATCGATCTTGATGTTTCTGATGATATTTTCTGTAAAATGCTCAGAAAAATAAGAGCCCTCATCCTTCATGCCAGAGATTATAACAACTATACCAAAAACAGTAAACCACCAGCTTAATTAACTGGACTAACCAATCAAAACTGATTAACTGATTATAAATGTTGAGACATGACCCCTTTTTTACACCTTTTTTAAAAAAAAATATAGACCTGGGGTATCATTTTTGATATATTTTAAAGCTCTTTTTGACATAGTCTAAATCCATAAAGGAGGTATAAAATGTATGGCAAGATAAAGGAAGATCTAACAAAAGAAATTCAATCTATTCATGATGCAGGCCTTTACAAAGATGAAAGAATCATCATGACTCCCCAGGGAGCAGAAATCGAAGTTAAAGGTGGCCGAAAAGTTCTTAATTTCTGCGCAAACAACTATTTAGGTCTATCAAGCCATCCCAAGGTTATCGAAGCAGCCCACAAAACTCTTGAAGAATGGGGATATGGCATGAGTTCAGTTCGCTTTATCTGTGGAACTCAAAATATTCACAAAATTCTGGAGCAGAAAATTACCAATTTCCTCCAGACAGAAGACACAATTCTCTTTGCAGCATGCCTCGATGCCAACGGCGGAGTTTTTGAACCTCTCCTTGGCAAAGAAGATGCTATCATCACAGATCAGCTCAACCATGCATCCATTATTGACGGTATCCGCCTCTGCAAAGCCCAAAGATTCATTTATAAGCATGGTGACATGGCGGATTTAGAAGAAAAATTGAAGGAAGCTCAGGGAGCAAGATACCGGTTAGTCGCAACAGACGGAGTTTTTTCCATGAACGGCAATATCGCAAAGCTGGATGAAATCTGCGATTTGGGTGACAAATACGATGCCATGGTCTTGATTGATGATGCTCACGCCACAGGATTTCTTGGCAAAACAGGAAGAGGCACCCCAGAATACAGAGGAGTGATGGGCAGGATTGATATTATCACAGGCACTCTAGGGAAAGCCCTGGGAGGAGCCTCTGGCGGATTTATCTCCGGAAGAAAAGAACTCATCGAGCTCTACAGACAGCGCTCAAGACCTTATCTTTTCAGCAATACCCTGGCTCCTGCAGTAGTAGGTGCATCTATTGCAGTCTTCGACCTCCTTTCGGAAACAACAGAACTGAGGGATAAACTCGAAGAAAACACAAAGTATTTCCGCGAAAAAATGACAGAAGTCGGGTTCGATATAACACCTGGAACTCATCCTATCGTTCCTATCATGCTCGGAAAATTCGAAAATGATGCACAGCTTTCTCAAGATATGGCACGCGATCTTCTTGAGGAAGGGATCTATGTGATTGGATTCTATTACCCTGTTGTTCCGAGAGGACAATCAAGGATAAGAGTTCAGCTATCTGCGGCCCATGACAGACACCACATAGACAGAGCTATAGAGGCATTTACCAAGGTTGGGAAAAAATATAACGTAATATAGAAAATAGCAAGGCGGGCAAGGCACGCAAGACAATGCCCTAGCGGGCTGGCAAGACATAATAACTCAAAACGCAAAGCTGAATCCTATTTGTCAGTTAGTCAGTTATTTCAATTAGAATATTTAACTGCAAAACAATAACTGAACTAATGAGATTGCTACGCTGCGCTTGCAATGACAAATAAAAAAGGGGTCGCATCTCAACATTTGACATTTGGTTGGAATTTTCTAAGTAAGTTTTTAAATCGTACATGTCAAATTTTGAGATGCGACCCCTTTTTTACCTTTTTTATAATATCCTTACCCTTTCGCGCTTTTCTCGCTGTTTGGTTTAATCTTTTCCATCGTGATTCCTGTGTAGCCGTAAAATAAAGAAACAAGGGGATTGGCAAGGTTAAGGAAAGCATAAGGGAGGTATAGGAGAGGGTTGACACCTAAAGTAGCCCACATAAAAGCCCCGCAGCTATTCCAGGGAATAAGCGGAGAAGATAGAGTTCCGGAATCCTCTAAACAGCGGGAAAGATTCTTGGGATGCAAGCCTCTTGAATCGAATGCATTCTTATACATTCTCCCTGGGATAACAATCGCTATAAACTGATCAGAAGCAATAGCATTCATTCCTATGCAGCTAAAAATGGTTGTAGCAACCAAAGAGCCTGTACTCTTTACTCTTTTAAGTAACGACTTGGCTAAAACCTCAAGCATTCCAGTCCTCTCCATGATGCCGCCAAACGAAAGAGCACAGATGATCAAGGCTACTGTATTCATCATATAATCGAGTCCGCCTCGAGTCAGCAGATCATCCACCATTTTTACCCCGGTCTCGGAAACATATCCGGATTTGGCTGAAAGAATAATATCAGCCAGAGATCTGGACTGGGTGAGCATTGCAAACATGCCGCCGAGTACTGTTCCTCCTAACAAAGCCGGCAAAGGAGGGATTTTCATTATGACCATAACAATAACAAGGCAGGGAGGAAGCAGAAGAATAGGATGTATGAAAAAATTTGATTTTAGTGTGGAAAGAATTGTTTCGATATTTTGAGTCTCAAGAGCTCCACCAGAAACTCTGGTCCCGAGCAGAGCATAGAGAATGATGGAAAGAATATATCCTGGTACTGTGGTGTAGACCATATGCCTTATATGAGAGAACAAATCAGTTCCTGCAACGGCCGGAGCAAGGTTTGTCGTATCCGAAAGAGGAGACATTTTATCTCCAAAGTAAGCTCCGGAAATAATTGCCCCTGCTACCATTGAAACTGGTATTCCCAGGCCCTTGCCCACTCCAATGAGAGCAACGCCTATAGTGCCCGCTGTCGACCATGAAGAACCCGTTCCCAGAGATACAATAGAACAGATGATAAGTGTAGCTACCAAAAATATTCCTGGAGATAAAGATTTTAGACCGTAATAAATCATAGAAGGAACGATGCCGCCTTGGATCCAGGTTCCTATCATGGTTCCTACAATCATAAGGATCAGAATAGCGCCCATGGCAATAGTAATGCCGTGGACCATTCCCTCCTGGATTTCCTTCCAGCGATGTTTATGAAAGATAGCAACTGCAACAGCCACAGCCGAAGCACAGATTAGAGGGATGTGGGGGGATTGCTTAAAAACACCGATGACTAAAGATAAGGAGCCAACTAAAAAAAGGATAGGAATAATGGCTATTCCCAACTTGATTTCTTTTCGATTTTCGGACACTTTTTTCTGTTCTTGCACGGGGAGAAGAAATTTTATACAAAAACATAGTAGAAGGCAAACGGTTATTAGTTAGGAGTGAGGAGCAAGGAGTGAAGAGCAAGAAACTATGAGATTGCAACGCTTCGCCCGTAATGACACGAAAACTCCTTACTACTTACTCCTCACTAATATCCAGTAGGTCATTGCGGGTAAAGAGGGAGACGAATTTGTATCCTTCCTTTTCCAGATTCTCCCTTCCCCCTTCAAGGCGGTCAACCAAAGTCAGGGCCAGAACAACCTCCCCTCCTTCTTCTTCCACAGCCCGGCAAGCTTTTAGGGTAGATCCCCCGGTGGTTACCACATCATCCACCACAGCTACTTTCCAGCCTTTCTTGAAAGGCCCTTCGATCATTTTTCGCTCTCCATGTTTCTTCGGTTCTTTGCGCACAATGAAAGCTGGCAAGGGCCGATCCGTCTCTGCACTCAAGGCTGCTACAACGCTGACAATAGGGTCTGCTCCCAAAGTGTAGCCGCCTATGGCGTCTATTTCAAATGGCTTGAGAATATCCAGGATTATCTGCCCCACAAGACTGGATCCCACAGGGTCAAGAGTAGTCATCTTTGCATCGATATAGTAAGTGCTCGTTCTTCCTGAGGTTAAAACGCGTGTGACATTTGTCGAGAGTGATTTTTCCTTGATTATTTTAATGAGGTTTTCCCTCAGTTCTTCCCTCAACGTTTTTTCATTCAAACTGTCACTCCTCTCTAATTAATAAACTTCACTTATTTTAATACCCTGATAGTACTTTTTCAATATCTCCTTGTAATCTGCTCCTGCCAGAGCCATCCCAAATGCCCCGACCTGGCAAAGCCCAACTCCATGTCCCCAACCTCTTCCGCAAAAGGTAAAATGAGTGATGTTACCCTCTTCATCATATTCTCTGTCTATAACGAAAAGCGTTTCTTTAAGGCCCAGCACCCTCCGGACTCTCAAACCTTTAACTGTAGCCTGAGTTTCTGTCCCATCGATTAAAAGTTCTACAACCCTTTTAGAAGCCCCTCTCCTTTGAGGAACCAAATCTTTGAGTTCACCGATTGGATAATACTGATTGATCATTTTCTCCATTTCTTCTCTCGATCTTCTTATCTGCCAGCTGTGATATTCAGAACTTCGATCCAGAATATTTGAATGAGGAGGGTAGATTACCTCAAGTAAATTCAATTTTCCTTCCCTTTTGATCCACCTGACATTTTCCCCTCCAAGAAGATATATTTGAGAAGCAAAAGAGTAATCACCATCATAATTTCTTAGAAGAAAAGCATTGGACGAGAGAGTCAATTCCTTTTCTTCTCCTTCCTCTTCCAATTTAATCCTGTCTTCATCGAGACCCTTAAAAATGCCATAATGAATCAAACCTTCGTAACTCTGGAGGATTTTCCACAGGTAAATGACTAGTTCTCCGCGCATGAGTGGCTTATCCAGGTTTTCTGTCTCTTTTAAAGAAGGGAATATTCCTGTTTGAACAAGATATGCCAGATGACCCAGATGGTTTCCCTTTTCATTGTTGCCTTCTTTAAAATTCTTCAAAATGAAATCTCTCTCGCTTGCCAGCAATAAATTTTCCACTCTTCCCTGCCACTCGAATCCATGAACAAAAATACGGGCAAGGGTTATCAAATTTAACGGAGGAGGATCAAGGACAATTGAATCATTCTTTTTTCCAAACAATGCTAAGGCGCTTCTGGTCCAGTTCAAGGCCTCTTCATAGGAGGCATTCTCTCTGTAAAAAACCGGATCAGTTTCCAGAGGAGTTACCTTTAAGCTTATAAGAGAGGCAATTTTCTGGCTGATGTTTCCTCCCTTCAAGTAAATGGGCAGGATAGTATTTTCGCTCTTCAGCAGCCATTCTCTTTGCTTTTCATAAACACATTCCGTACTTTTCAAATAAGGAAGCGGCGGCCCCCAAAAAATTTCTTCCACATTCTCTGTCATCCCCCCGCAGGTGCTTGTATAAAGGGCATCGATTAACTTCCCTTTATAAAGGACAACCTCTCCTCGGGTCAGCTCAACAGCTTCACTACTGAGAGGATGTTCTGCGTTCATTCCTTTGTAATATTGAGATTTAGGCGTATCACAGAGGTCAAAACCCAAATCATCATTCATGCCTAAATTTTTCATGGCATAGGTCCTTGCAGCAACAGCTTGAGCTTTATGAGCCTCAATCTCGCGAAAAGTATAAGGAGAGAGCTCGCTCGGAACAACCGCTTTAAGGTAATCCTCAAGATTTAGGATATTGACAAGAACAATGCCTTTGTGGCTGGCCTCGAGAATAAAAATTCCCCGGTAATTCCTTTCGTTATAAGAGAGATAGCTTTGTGGGTTGTTGGGAACAAAATAGAGAACAGTTTCATCATGTAAACTTTTAAGCTCATCGTTAACAAGAATCCAAAGAGGCCTTGAGTCCTCTTCTGTGACGTCTTCACGCAAAATCCAAATGTCTTTAATTCCAATTTGATTCAGTTTCATGATGAAACTTAATGCATCACCTCTAGTTAAAAAATCTCCTACCTTGACCAGGTAGGTTCCAGCAATCTTCTGCTCTTTATTTGCAGTCACGTATACTTTGTTCTCAATTTTTGTTCTAAGGTCCTGGGCAAAGATCTCTGCTTCTTCTCTATTTTTTAACTGGGCAACCTGGATGACAAATTTTTCGGTTAATTTTTCCTTTCGGCCTCTTATAAGAACTTCATCAGCATTGTCTGCTATAAATCTATAGCGTGCATTGATTTCATAAATTTTCATTCCCGAGGATGAAGAAACTTTTATATCGCTCAGATTAACCCCGAGCCCAACTCGTATTATGGGCTTCTGGATTAAATAACCATGAAAAAATGTCTTTTCTTTGGCGAATTCAACAGGCTGGCCGCCTAAAACAAAAATAGAAAGAGATATGATAATAAAGTGCTTTGCGTATTTTAAAAGGGACTTTTTCATTTCGCTGGCTTTTTCTTGTGAACATTGTATACGAAGTTTTATCATCATGTCAATAAAAAATTCAATATATTCTACCCTTTTACTTTATATATACAACATATGGTATTTCTTTTCTTTTCTAAAGAATCACAAACATTAGCGGAAAAGGACATAGATGTCAAGGGAAATAAACT
>DAOVDU010000046.1 GCA_030669305.1 Candidatus Aminicenantota bacterium | reverse complement strand
TCAGGGATTCGAGTGAAATGCTTAAGAATTACAAAGAATTAAAAGTTTGCACAGGAGGGAATAGGAGAGGTTGAGAGGATGCTCAAAGCACTTACTAAATTGCTACAAAAAAAACACTTGAATCCTTGAACCCTTGAATCCTCGAACCCTTTGCATCAACTAATTGGGAGAAGAACCTTAAATAGATATGACATGAATAAAATTCTGAAAAAAATTGCTTATTGTATTGAAATCGGCAAGATTAACAAAAGCTCGCCCCATCCACCTGATATGAAAGGCCAGGATGGAACAGATGAATTAACCTTGAAGGCTATAGAATTGGGAATTTCTCCAAATGAAATTTTAGCCAAAGGGCTGATTGTCGGAATGCAAAGAGTAGGGGAGAAGTTTCGGAACAATGAAATATTTCTCCCAGATGTATTGATGGCAGCAAGATCTATGACTGCTGGGATGGAGCATTTAAGTCCATATTTCATGTCTGGTGATGTAAAATACAAAGGTAAAATTGTAATAGGAACAGTTTCAGGCGATCTCCACGATATAGGGAAAAAAATTGTGGGCATGTTTTTCGAAGGAGGGGGATGGGATGTAATCGATCTCGGAGTAGATGTCCCAGCTGAGAAATTCATCAACGCTATCAAGGAACACAAACCTCATGCAACCGGACTTAGCGCTCTGCTCACAACCACCATGATCAACATGGAAAAAATCGCTAAGCAAATCAAAGCAACACACCCAGAAGTAAAAATCATCATTGGAGGAGCGCCTGTGACAAAAGAATTCGCAGATAAAATCGGTGCAGACGCCTACTCACCCGATCCTCAAGGTGCCCTGGATTTACTTAATGCAACCTGCACCTAACCAATCACCACTTTTTGGCTTTTTTTGGTTCCATTTTTTTAAGGTCTAATCCTTGTTCAAAAGCTCCGATGCGATAAAGGCATATCTCCCGTACGGACGAGGGATGATGTAAAACCTCTGATAGAGATTGAGTTCCAACACCCCAGACTCCACCGCCTCTTACGATAACAACCCTGTAGTCATGCAAAAGACGAATCAATGTTTCAGTCTCAGTTTTTGGTGGAACAACCGGAATTACAAGGTATAAAAAACTTCCTTCAGCGTCGATTGCCACAATGCGCTCACACGGCTTGTTTTCCCCAGGATAAATGAAGTGGGAGTGTGCTTCAGCCTCTGGAACATAGCAGTGTATGATGGTCTGAAAATTGGCCTCGGCATAAATCTTCTTATGAATTCGCAATTCCGGGCTATCTGATTTTTCAAGGAAAAGAGGTTTTTCCAAAAGAGGACCTCCGATTTCCCGCGGCATGGATGCCTTGGGTGCAAAAAGCATTGTTTTAACTCCTCGTATCGAGAAGGAACCAGTATGAAAAGGAGAGAGGCGGGATTCAAATATTCTAGCACCTGTTTTAATAAATTCTTTTGTCATTTCCTCATCGTCTGGAAAATCGCAATCGCTATCTCTTTCGATCATGTATTCGTTGGGAGGATGGGAGAATTGGGAATCCGGGCTATTATTAATTTTATTTCTCAAGTTTTCTATGTTCACACCAAGCTTGTCTGCAAGACGCACTATATAGCCAGAATTGTTGGCGATACAAAGCAGAAAAAAAGCCTCTTTTAGAGTCCGCCCTCTTGCAAAAGCACCGTGTGTCTGTACCATGGTTACAGGATGATGAGCAAGCCTTTCTGGAATTGTTTTTGTCATTTCCGAAGAACCGCTTGGAATCTCAAACCAGTCCACTTGAACAAGACCTTCAAGATGATAATAACCGAGCGGATCAACAGGAATAAAGGGAGCAGGTTGATTGGGCTTTTTGTCATCATCGAACGTTGTAATAGTCAAATCTTTTGTATGGCAGTGCATAGAAGCATTAACACCTTTGATGGCGAGTATACGGGCATGAATATCTGCTTCAGAAGATGCCTTGTAATATCCAAAATCAGTCTCAGAAATGGATGGAAAGCAAATATGATCCGGTTCAAGGTCTCCCTTCTGGGAGCCTGTTGCTGTTATAGCCATTCTTTCACAGCCCTTCTCATCCTTCCATAAAACAACCATGTTTCCACAGTGACTATCCTGGATATCATACAGAAGAGATGCTCGTCCTACTGTCTGAAAAAGATGAATAAGCTCTTCACTGGCCTTCCATTTTTCCTTAGTCATTTTCTTATACCTTTGATTTTTAGGGATTCCAAAATACTCTGAGGCGGCCTTCCTTGCTCGTCCCATCCCTGTGCTTCAAAGTAATCATTCCTCAGTTTTGCAATCACCTCTTTCGGGAGGAGTTTTTCCTTTCCTTTTACAAGAATAGGCTCAATGCTGAAACGCTCAGGCAGAGTATCTTCCTCTGGTTTTATTCCTGCTTCAAGGTTGAAAATTCTTTCAAGTACAGCAACTCTATTCGCCATTTTTTCCAGTCTTTCTGTGGAAAAATCCATGCCAGTTGTTCCACTCACCATGCGAGACCAAGGGTCAGTAGAAAAAGCATAGCCTGTGAATCGGCAAATTCCAAGGCTGTCCTGAATAATGCCAAGGTTCTGCATGTTCCTGATTGCAATTGGGGATTGAAGGAGGCTGAAACGGGGAATTTCTCTGGTTCCACCGAAAAATGCAAGCGAGACCGCATATCCCCCGCGCAGGTGGCAAGCTCCGGTAGGAGATGTCATATAGCCCAGAGCTTGCGTAAAAGATGCACGGGGATCATATGCGGGAATTTCCAATTTCTTAACAGTCATCGAGAATTCAGGATGTTTAAAAGAGCTTGCAAAACGGTATGATCCTTCTGCAAGCTTATCTCCAAAACCCCTTCGATATGCGATGGAATCAACCATTTTTTCGAGAATTTCAGCATTTGCAAAATTAAGCTTATCTCCGGCTATCTCTTTCTTGCTTATGATTCCTCTTTCGAAAAGCTCCATCGCACAAGCTAGGGTTCCGCCAAAACTAATTGTATCCAGCCCCAATTCATTACAGCGGTAGTTTGCACGAGTGATTTCTTTTAGATTATAGATCCCACAATTTGGGCCTGCCATCACTAAGGTCTCGTATTCTGGTCCTTCACCTTTTTTATCCCCAACCCTGGTATGACGCTGGCATGCAATTGGACATCCATAACAAGCTCCGGCTCTCTCAAGTAAGGTTTTGTTTAATGTTTCGCCAGAAACCTTATCCAGATCTTCTTCTTTATGAACAGTATCCTGAAAGTTTTGATGAGGCAACATCTCGATTATATTAATAAGCTTAAGCAGCCCTAAAGTACCAAGTTCGTGGAGAAGCCGCTTGGTGACTGGTGCTGACTTTATCAGGTATAAAGCCTGATCCAATCCAGATTGATATCTTTCCCTTTCATGTATCTGAATTTTTATTCTGCCAGAAACTCTGACTGCTTTGAGATTCTTGCTGCCGAATACTGCTCCCGGACCGGAACGACCATAAGCTCTGTTTTTGTCGTTCATTACTGTAGAAAATCTTACAAGGTTCTCGCCAGCAGGGCCAATACATAGAATTCTGGAATGCTTCCTAGGATCTTTATCTGCGATTAACTCTGTGGTGGTCTTGTGAGTATCCAGGCCCCAGAGATGCGCGGCAGGAACGATTTTGACTTCTTCTGGATTAATGTCAATCATCACTGGCTCTTCGGCCTTGCCCTTTATTACAAGGACATCGTATCCTGAGTATTTGAATGCAGTAGCCCAGGTTCCCCCGCAATTAGAACTTCCGATTATTCCTGTAAGTGGAGATTTAAAAACCATATGTCCACGGCAGGCAGTGGGCGCATTTGTTCCGAGCAAAGGGGAAGTGGCGATGACTAGAATGTTTTCTTTCCCGAGTGGTTCGCACAACGGGTCAACTTCATCATAGAATATACGCATTGCCAGCCCTCTTCCACCCAAATAATCTTCAATCATCAAGGGATCCAGCGGCTTAGTTTTTATACACCCTTTAGAAAGGTCAATTTCCAGTATATTACCGTGATAGCCGTAGAAAGAGTAATGGCGCATATATATACCGCTCTTGAAAAAATAGATTTTAAGCATACTAAATCATAGTCATCAAAACAACTACCTTGCCTGGTTTGTTTGGTTTATCTCGTTTGTTGGTTCATCACGTTTTTGAGGACCTGGAACAGTTTGGGATGTCTTTTTACAGACAGAATCTGAGAAGAGTTTCGCTCCAGTCGGATTTTTAACGCCATTTCCTTGCTATTCCTCTCGGCCCTGTGGAACTGCGCATGTCAGTTTTAAGCAATGCAATAATGATGTCCCTCACCCATCCTTAACACCGCCCGAATGACTCTACCGTGCTCAAACAGTCCTCGGGGCCCTTCGGGCTTCCCTCGAGGAACAACTCGGAAAGGCTAAATCCTCCGATGTCGCTCTGACTCCTTCTCAGATTCTTCGGTTTTATTGGCAATGTTTTATTCAGGTATCCATTAGTATGATGAGCCCTACTAGGTACTCAAAAACGTGATGAGCCAACCAGATAAACCGGAAAAACTAGATAACTAGCTTTTTCATCCTTGAAAAATCTTAATAGACGAAATAAACTTAATTAGGTGATTGACTGAATAGACGGAATAGATGGAACAGACCGAATAGACAGAATAATGGCAGAGCCAAAACCTTTTTTAGCAGTGAAGCTTATATGTGGGATCATTGCTTCTGAGAATCGCATTTTTAAAAGAACCGAGAAGTACCTTGGGAAACTCTACGGAGCTCTTGATCATGAGAGCTCTATGTTTGAGTTTGACTTTACAGACTATTATGAAAAGCAGATAGGGGAGAACTTAAAAAGAAAATTTTTAAGCTTTAAAAACTTATTTATGCCAGAAAAATTAAGTGAAATCAAGATCCAAACAAACCAACTCGAAGAAGAAGTGCGAGAAGAATTTAAGAGTAGCCACAGAGTCGTCAACATAGACCCCGGTTATTTGAATCCTTCAGCTTTAATCATGGCGACAGCAAAGGACTTTGCACACAGAATTCCTCTCCAGAATGGAATTTATGCTCATCTAGAGTTATTGTTTGGCAAAAATGATGTAAGAACTCTGAGTTGGACCTACCCTGACTATAGGACTAAGGGCTACCATAAGTTTTTCATGGAGGTCAGAAAAATTTACCTCTCACAACTAAAATATGCGTAAAGTCCAAAATGGTTTAAGGTTTAAGGTTTAATGTTTAAGGAAAGAGTCTAAATTGGTTTAAGGTTGAATGTTTAATGTTTAAGGCAAGAGTTCAAACTGGTTTAAGGTTGAATGTTTAATGTTTAAGGCAAGAGTCTAAATTGGTTTAATGTTTAATGTTTTCAGTATTCATCAACATCCAGTGCAGAGATTTCTCTTAGCTTTTCCACCATCTCAGGAAGTTCGCACAACACAATATCAATGTCTTCTTCTAGGTTGAATCTTCCCAGAGACATACGGATTGAAGATCTGGCAACATCAGGTTTTAGTCCTATGGCACTGAGAACGTGAGAAGTTTCTTCGGAGCCTTCACTACATGCTGAACCAGTTGAGACATAGATTTCTTTTGTGGCCAAAGCCAAAAGTATGGCTTCAGCTTCAAGACCTAAAAAGGAAATATTCAGCGTTCCTTTTATTCTATTTTTTTCGTGGCCGTTGAATTTCAATTTTGGAATCTTTTCTTCAATTCCTTTTTTAAGGCGGTCAGCAAGTTTCTCGATTCGTTTTTTGTCTCTTTCCCCTCTTTCCAGTAGAATCTGTACAGCTTCTCCGAAACCCACGATACCTGCCGTGTTTTCCGTACCTGCTCTTATCTGTCTTTCTTGATGTCCTCCGTAAATGAGAGGCAGGATATTTGTGCCTTTCCGGATATAGAGAGCACCGATTCCTTTAGGGCCATAAATCTTATGGGCTGATATAGATAGAAGGTCCACGCCCAGTTTATCTACATTGACATTTATTTTTCCGAAACTCTGGACAGCATCGGTGTGAACAAGAACTTCTTTCTCCTTAGCTATTTTAACTACGGTTTCGATAGGCTGGATGGTTCCCAATTCGTTGTTTGCATGCATGATTGAGATGAGTGCTGTTTGGGGAGTTATGGAATCCTTGAGAAAATCAAGGTCAATTATTCCATGCTGATCCACTGGGATATATATAACCTTCATCCCTTTTTTTTCGAGATAAATGGCAGTTTCGATCACAGCAGGATGTTCAATTGCAGATGTGATGAATTCGTTTTTTTCTGGATAAGCATCCAGAACTCCCCGGATGGAAAAATTGTCTGCCTCGGTTCCAGACCCAGTAAAGATGATTTCTGTTCTTTTTGCACCTAAGGCTTTGGCAATGATTTCTCGAGCTTCCGTGATTATTTCTTTGACTTTTCTTCCAATAGGATAAAGAGATGAGGGATTCCCAAAATACTCCTTTAGAAACTGCGACATTTTTTCGCAGACTTTAGGATCTATAGGAGTTGTCGCATTATTGTCCATATAAATCATAATTGGCCTCTATATAGGTTTTATTCATCCAGAGGATTCATTACTAATCCAGATTTCAGCTTGGGGAAGAAATCAGTCGATTTTTGCGGCATGAGTTCGCCATTTTCCACAACATCTCTTATTTGATTAAGGGAAACAGGTCTGAGAAGAAAAATCATCTGAAATTCCCCATCTTCAACCTTTTTGAGTCCCTGCTCAAGATTTCTAATGTAATTTACATTGTTTTCTAAGGAAAAAGATCCAGAGGAAAGGGCCTCGAGTTTATCTATAATGAGTGAATGGAGAATAGCCACATCCAAACTCTTCCTTTCTTTGGATTTTTCATCACTGATTTCTATATCGAGGAGATCTTCTGATTTAAGACGAAAAATAAAAAATTTCTTAAATTGAGCCACATATGCACTAAACACATAGCTTCCGCTGTTGACTCTTTTCTGGATCTCCGCGAGGGTAGCTTTATCTGATAGATCTGTCCACTCTAAATCAGAAATTTCAAAATAAGGAGACAAAAGCTCTTTAAGGCTCTCTTCTGAAAGCTTATCCAAACCTTTTACAAGTCTGAATGTAGGAAGAATGACCAGGCCTGGATCGTCGAGCCGAAACAGGGTCATCATGATATAGTTAAAAGGTTCATCGCCCTTAGCAACTTTTCCCTTTTCGAGAATCTCACGCTTGTAGTTGAGAGAGGTCTCATAACGATGATGCCCGTCTGCAATGATAAGGATCTTCTCTGCCATGGCTTCTTGAATCATTTGGACAGCCTCTTTATCCTTGATTATCCACAATTTGTGCATATGGTTATCTTCATCTCTGATATCTGCTCCAAGCTCAGCATTTTGTTTGGCTTTATTGATCGCCTGGGAGACTTTCAGGTCATTATCTCTATAAAGCAGAAAAATTTGACCCGTATTTGTGTTTGTGGCACGCAGTAGATTCAACCTGTCAACCTTATGTTTTGGAAAGGTCTTCTCATGAGGAAGGATTTTCCTTGAAGAGAAATCTTCCAATTTTACTCTTGCAATAAGGCCTAATCTTTTCTTTTGTTCTTCATTTACTTTAAATTCTTGCTCATACAGATATAGGGCCACTTGGTTTTCTTTGATGAGAATTCCTTCGTCAAGCCATTTGTCCAGATATTTCTTAGCTCTTTGGTATCTATCTGTGCCCGGATATTCAGGGTCATCAAGCTTTCCCAGAATAATCCTGACAACATTATAAGGATTTCTTTTATAATATTCCTCCTGCAATGGAAGAGGAATCCGATCATAGGGTTCAGTAATGACATCCTCTAATTTTACCTTTTTGTCGTTGTATCGTAATCCTTTAAAAGGCTGGATTTCTGCCATTTTTCCTCCGATTATTTGCTTCCTTTATTTTCTAGATTATCTGTTATTCAGCTAACCTTTCTTTTAATATTTTGACAACCTCAAATCCGGCTCTTTTCTGACCTTCTTTCGCTGCAGCACCTATATGCGGTGTTGCAATGACATTCGGATGGTCAATAAGAGAGAAATTATCAGTTGGTTCTTTCTCGTAAACATCAATGGCAGCGGCTCTGACTTTTCCTGATTCAAGAGCATTGAGAAGGGCATTTTCATCCACGACTCCTCCACGCGAAGCATTAACAATGACCACTCCATCTTTCATTTGAGTGAATTCGCCATCGCTTATCATGTGTTTCGTAGTATCAGTCAAGGGCAGATGAAAAGATATTATATCGGATAGAGCAAGGAGTTCTTCCAGGGCAACCTGCTTGAAATCAAGGTCTGTTTTAATCTCAATAATATCAAAGGCAACCACATTCATCCCAAAGGCAATTGCACGTTCGGCAACTGCAAGTCCAATCCGTCCACTTCCAATGATCCCCAGTGTTTTTTCAAACAGCTCTGTACCTCCAAGTATCTTCTTTTCCCATTTATGTGTTTTCATGGAAAGGTTGGCTTTTCCGTGATTTCGTACTGATGCCAGCATCAACCCAAACGTATGCTCAGCCACCGAGATAGTCGTAGCAGCTGGAGTATTTGCAACCTGAATTCCTTTTTCCTTTGCCGCTTCGACGTCTATATTATCAAGGCCAATACCTGCTCTTACGATTAGCTCCAGTTTTGAAGCTACATTGATCACATTTTTTGTAAGTTTCGTAGCGCCCCTGACTATTGCGGCATTAAAATCAGGAATCGTTTTAATCAGTTCTGTTTCATCCATGCCTGTTTTTAAAGTGACTTCGAACTCTGGAATGGATTTAAGCTCGTTAAAAGCAGCCGGGTTTAAAGCATCGCAAACAAGTATTTTTTTCATTCCCAATTCTCCTTTAAAATTTCTTCAGCAGCTTTTATTCCTTTTCCAGTCTCAAAATCAAATCCGAGTTCTGCTAGTGTCATTTCAAGAGCGGCGAGTGCTGTTATGACATCAAATCCACCCATGTATCCGAGGTGTGCAATCCTGAAAAATTCGCCCTTATGTGGGTCCTGAGCCCCAGCGATATAGGCCATGTATTTTCCCTGCATGGTTTTGACAATCTTTAATCCATCTACTCCTGCTGGCACCTTGACTGCTGTGACGATGTTCCCTGGTATTTTTGAAAGGAGTTCCAAACCGATTGCATGAACGGCTGCACGTGTGGTATCGCCAAGAATGCGATGATGTTCAAAAAGTTTCTCAAGACCCATAGCTTTAATAATATCCAAGGATTTTTTTTGCTGTATTATGAGAGAAACAGCCGGGGTATATGGCGTGGTTCTTTTTCCCAAACTCTTTTTGTATTTTTTCGCATCAAAATAGAATTTGGGCATCGTTGACTTTTCTACCAGATTCCAGGCTTTCGGACTAAAAGCAATATAGGCAAGTCCTGGAGGAATCATGAATGACTTTTGAGACCCAGCCACTATGATGTCAACTTTCCATTCATCCATGGGGCAGGGAGTGGCACCAATCCCTGATATTCCATCAACTACTAAAATAGCATCTGATTGGGCAAGTACTTCTCCATAGCCTTGAATATCATATACGGTTCCCGTAGACGTTTCAGAAAGAATAGAAAAAAAGGCTTTTGTTTCAGGATTAGCTCTCAACTCATCCGCAAGCTGTTCTTTTGTAAAAGGCTCTCCCCATTCGAGGACTATCTCTCTAACATCTACTCCGTAAGCCCGGCAGATATGCCCCCATCTTTCTCCGAACTTTCCTGCGTTCAATGTGATGACTTTATCGCCTGGACAGAGAGTGTTAGTAACCGCTAATTCCATAGCTCCTGTTCCGGATGATGTCAGAATAAAAACATCGTGCTCTGTCTGGAAAACGTATTTTAGGCCTTCCACAGTTTCCATTAAAATATCTGAAAATTCAGAAGTCCGATGATGAATGATCGGTACTGCTGCCGCTGCAAGAGTTTCTTCCGGAACAGGAGTAGGGCCAGGAGAGAGAAGATAATATTTTTTTATCATATAAAGCCTCCTTTAATTAAAAATAAGCAAGACAGGAAAGACAAAAAAATTTTGTCTTTTTTGCGTCTCCGGATATTTATCGTATAAAAATAATTGCAACAAATAAAACTAACAGAAATTTCTTGCACAGTCAATTAGAGCTGACACAACATTTCTGTAAGAAGTGCAGTTCTTTCAACCAGGGATGAAAGAATAAGGCTTTCATTTTCTGCATGAATTCCTTCGCCATCAGGTCCTAAGCCATCCAATGTAGGAATTCCCAAGCTTGAGACAATTGAAGCATCAGAACCTCCTCCTGTTTTCCCTGCTTCTAGAGTCATATTTAAAGAAGAAGCAGCGATCTTCTTTACTTGCGAAAACAGTTTAGTTGAAGCCTCTGTTTTTTCCATGGGAGGAGTAAGACTTTCGATCATATAGCTTGTTCGTGCTCCATGGAGCATTGGTTTTAATTGCTTGAGATTGGCTAAAATTCTTTCTTTTTGGCTGCCTCTCCAGAATCTGATATCCAGTATGGCTGAGGCTCTTTCAGCCACGATATTTGGCTTTTCTCCTCCTTTGATTTGGCCTATGTTTATGGTTATCTCTTTTGTACTGATCTTTTGAAGGATACGAAGTTGAAGCATGAGTTCATCAATAGCATTGATCCCATCTTCTGGAGTTCCAGCATGTGCGGCCTTACCTTTTGTGTCCACACGGACGACCATCCGTCCTTTTCTTTGGATTTTTAGAGCCCCGCCTGGAAGCGCAGGCTCAAGACAGAGCACACAAGCTGATTTTTTTGCAAGATTTCGAATGATATCATAGGAAGCTTCGCTCCCAATCTCTTCAGCTGAATTGATAAAGACCGCAATGTTTTTTTTTGGCCTGATACTAAGCTCATTCAGAGTTTTGAAGGAAAATATAACCATGACGAGCCCTGCTTTCATATCCAGGACACCTGGGCCGTAAATTTTATTTCCTGATACATAAAATGGCATATTTTTTATTCTGCCCACAGGCCAAACAGTATCGATATGAGTAAGAATCAAGATTTGTTCTTTTAACTCTTTTGTTCTAGAAAGAGGATATTCCGCAAGATAAATGTCACCGATCTCTTCTTGAGGGAAACGAGAGATTCTCGACCCTGTTTTTTTTAACTCCTTTACAACATAAGAAGAACATCTATTGACCGCTTCTTTGTCTGTAGAAGGTGATTCCAAGCTCACAATTTTTTTTAATAAATTAATCATTTCCCCTTGACGAGATTTGAAGTAATGATCGAACTTCATGGGCCCTCCAGTAGCTAGTTATTATATAATCTACCACACCTCAATGTAAACTCAAAGCTCAAAACTGATTATAGTAAGGAGTGAGGAGCAAGGAAATGGAGATACTAACTCTCGTGAAATGAATTTGACAAGGTAGAAGAATTCATAGATGATAAAAAAAATGAGAATTAAATCTATATCCATAATATTATGTTTCATTTTACTGGGAGCTCCGGGGTTTGCCCAAAGCCACAGAATGAGTTTCCACGCTAATTTAGGAATTTCTTCTCCAACAGAAGAAAATATAAAGTCTGCGTTAGAATCGGGCTTTGGTTTTGTTTTTCCTTTCACAAAAAATATGTCCATTATTCTTGATTTTGGGCACTGGAATAGCAGCGTAGATAAAGAGCCAGGCAAGCTTTGGAACGGAAAACTTTCCGTAAATCCTTTTTTTGTTTCATTTCAGTACTCTCTAATTCAAGGAAAAACCATTAACCCTTATATCTTTTTGGGATCAAGTTTTGTGTTTTGCAACTTTGAAATGGGGGATAATTACTCTATTCCAGAAGTAAGCATCAGTCAAAAAATAAAAAATGGCATAGGATTTCATGCCGGAATCGGAAGTTTAATTAAGGCCTCAGACAACTTTTCTTTTTTTGCTGAAGTCCTTTATTTTTACATGAAATCTGAAGCGACAACAACTATAAATGATATGAATTTTGGAATAAGCCCAGAGAAATTTTCGCTCAGCCTGAACGCCATCACCCTGCGTTTAGGAATAAGATATTATATTTAGTGACTCCTGTCCAAATTGAGTGGGCTAAAAAAAAGATTTTACTTTTTTATAAAAAGAATACGCTCCATTTATTATCTTTCCAAGAGGTCGCCGCTTGAGTTTAATCGCATGAAAACGGCACACTTCGTGACAACACATACAGTGAATACAAATGTTTTTATCTATTTTTACTTTGCCGTTGTCGGACTTTGCGGCACCTTTCGGACAGATGTTCATGCATTCCAGACATCCTGAACATTTTTCCCTGAGAATTTCTGGGATTAATATCAATTGATCTTGGAAATACGCATAGAGAAAGGCAGGGATTTTCTTCCGGATGAAACCCAGGGCAATGGCAGAATGTTTGAAATTTCGAACTTCAACATCTCGTATCTTTTCGCCCGCGGTTTCAATCTTTTTAATCTCCCCAATTCCAAGGCCTCTCTCATGCGCATTTTGTGTGGTGAAAATATCCATGGTATTAAAGCCAATTATTCTTGTCGCCACAGCATCAAGAGCCACAGCATCCTTGCTGGCAAGAATAACCCCCACATTCCTTGGAGTTCCTGCAGATGGTCCTTCACCCTGCATTGCTATTATGCCGTCCATTATGTTCAGGTGAGGAGGTGTACAAGAAAAGATGTCCACGAGCATATAGCTGAAAACATCATTCCTGATATACTGACGGTGGTAATTAATGCGAAGACCACAAGGTATTATACCAAACAAGTTCTTGACTGCTCCTGTAAAAACAGTGAAAGAATGTGTTTTCAATTTGGGAAGATTAAGGATAAAATCAGCTTCGAGCACAAGAGGTGAAATGTATGCCTTTTTCAATATTTGCCCATGACAATCCACTTGCCGGAATCCAATTTCTTTCAGGTTTACAAGCCGTACTCCTAGTTTGTCACAAACTTCACGATAGCCAGAAATGAGAAAGCCATCTTTGTTCTCCGACTGAATGTCATCACCCACTGTTATTTTACAATTGAGTTCCTTTAATAGGCAAAGGATTCCCTTTGTAAAAATAGGATGTGTGACAATGGCTTTATCCGGGGAGGAAGGAGGAGAGAGGTGGTTTATTTTGACAAAAACTTTACTTCTGGGCTTGAGAATGTTCTCCAATCCTCCAATGAGGTCAAGGCCTTTTTTGATAGCTTTATAAACTTCTTCGCTTTTATATTCCTTGACTTTTACGATAGAGACTTTAGCTTTGTACATCTTGAACTTACATTATAAACTCAAAACAAAAAACATAAAATAGTTTAAGGTTTAAAGTTTAAGGTTCAAGGTATTCATATTTTTCATACAGTTCCATAAACATTTAACATCCAACCTTAAACCAATTTCTACTCTTGCCTTAAACATTCAACATTCAACCTTAAACCACGATAGGTTTCGGTCATTGGTGCTTGGAATTTATTTGGAATTTGGTGCTTGGAATTTGGCGCTTTATATTTTCTTGGAAAATCTCGTGTTTTTTAAATTCACTGGCCTGAGCTTTACGTAATTAGAGATGCTTTCTGTAGTAAGAATTGACTTTGTAAAAGGAGTTTATTAGTTTAAAGGTGTGAGTATTTGGGTTGTAACAGGTGAAGTATCCTTTATTGTTTTGATTCTATTTTTCCTGCTGTTTTCGATATACAGCCTTCTGGAAAAAGAGAAGAGAGCATTCTTGCGAAGTCTTGTTCTGTTTCTATTAATTGCAGCCATAGATATTTTCTTTATTTTAATTTCTATTCCTCTGAAAAATTATTTGTTTGGCACAGTCTTTGTTTTATCAGTAGTTATTCTTCTGATTTTGATCTGTTCTCCAAGCCCAAAGCAAGCAATGAAATTTATTGGCAAACCGAGGAAAATCGATGAGCGGGATGTCATCTTTGCTCGATTTGACTACAGAGAAGGAACTAAAATTTTTAAAGATTACTACGAACGAAGGCCTGAATACAAAAAGATTGATGATGATATAAGGAAAATACCTGATATTCTATCCGCTCCACACATGAAAAAAAATCCCCTTCATTATTCTCTGGCTAACGCAGAATTTAATTTTCTTGAAAATCAATTAACACAAGTAGGGGGGGAAATAAGTCCTGAAAAAGTTGAATTATCATCTTCTGAAAACTCACAGATGATAAAGAATATCATCAAATATTTAGGCTCTGAACTCTGTGGTATTTGTGCATTAAAACAGGAATATGTCTATTCATATGTTGGCCGAGGGCCAGAACCTTACAGTAAAAAAATAGAGGTCAATCACAAATATGCCATAGTCTTTGCGCTAGAGATGGAGTTTGAAATGGTTGCCATGGCTCCTGAAGCTCCAGTTATCGTAGAAACTGGAAAGAAATATGTCGAAGCAGCAAAGATTTCAATCATAGCTGCTGATTTTATCCGCCATTTAGGGTATTCAGCAAGAGCCCATATTGCTGGAAGTAACTATCAAGCTATACTTCCACCTCTTGGATGGAAAGCTGGATTGGGCGAACTGGGAAGGATGAGTATTCTTATAACCAGGAAATTTGGGCCCCGTGCAAGGTTAGGCCTCATAACAACCGACCTTCCTTTGACTTTGGATAAGCCTGTAAAATTAGGCATCCAGGACTTTTGCCAGAAATGTCAAAAATGTGCAAGAAACTGCCCTGCTCAAGCGATTCCTTATGGAGAGAAAGTTGAGGAAAACGGAGTTTTCAAATGGGTGCTTAATCGAGAGGAATGTTATAGGTTCTGGAGGAAGGCAGGAACAGATTGTGCGGTATGCATTTTTGTCTGTCCCTACAGCAAGCCGGACAATCTCTTCCACAACCTCATAAGGAAGATTACATCAAAATCTTCTTTTGCACAGTCCTTATCAGTATGGGGAGATGATTTTTTCTACGGCCGAATCCCTATTCGCCACAAAAAATCCCCTCTAGACATTTAGGACGATCCCCTTTTGGTTCATCACGTTTTTGAGTACCAGGAACAGTTTGGGATGTCTTTTTACAGACAGAATCTGAGAAGGAGTCAGAGCGACATCGGAGGATTTAGCCTTTCCGAGTTGTTCCTCGAGGGAAGCCCGAAGGGCCCCGAGGACTGTTTGAGCACGGTAGAATCATTCGGGTGGGATTAAGGATGGGCGAGGAACATCATTGCGTTGCTTAAAACTGACATGCGGAGTTCCACAGGGCCGAGAGGAACAGCAAGGAAATGGCGTTAAAAATCCGACTGGAGCGAAACTCTTCTCAGATTCTTCGGTTTTATTGGCAATTTCACATTCAGGTATCTATTAGTGTGATGAGCCCTACTAGGTACTCAAAAACGTGATGAACCTAAAGTTTAATATTAAATGTTTAAGGCAAGAGTAGAAATTGGTTTAAGGTTTTGAGCTTTTTTCTCCTTATTCCTCACTTATTAAGGGGTTTATTGTATTTCTTCTCTCCAAGAGGTGCCCACAGTCCGTAACCTTCTTCATGAATCCGACATCTGCCTTCGGATGTCCATTTGAAGCCATAATTGTATCCAAACCATAAGTATTTATCTCCGCCACCGTTTTCTGTAGTGATAATG
>DAOVDU010000050.1 GCA_030669305.1 Candidatus Aminicenantota bacterium | reverse complement strand
TTTACGTCAACAATTAAAGGAGCTAGAGGGGTCGCGTCTCAACATTTGACATTTCAATCACATTTTTTACATAAATAAATGCATTTTTTTGAAATATTTTTTAATATAAAAACTAAATGAATGAACAAAAATGTCAAATGTTGAGACGCGACCCCTTGTATATGAAAAAAGTTATCAGTGCCTCACGAAGAACAGATCTAGTGGCCTTCTTTCCTGACTGGCTTTCCTCTGTCTTCAAGGAGGAGAAGGCGCAGGTTTATGGCCCTTCCGGGCACACCTACACAGTGGACTTAAACCCCCAGACTGTGCATACAGTTGTTCTCTGGTCTAAGAATTTTTCAAACCTCATTGAAAATTGCTATCATTTGAAGGATATACTTAAGAAATATGACCAGGTTTATATGCATTTTACAGTCACCGGTTTAGGGGGGACTTTCATAGAACAGGGAGTTCCTTCTTTTTCTAAGGCTCTTTTGCAGCTTGATCATTTGGTAAAAATAGCGGGGAAGCCTGAGAGGATATCTGTCCGTTTTGACCCTGTTGTCTACTGGGAAGAGGAGGGCAAAGTCAAATCCAACCTTCTTTTTTTTAAAAAGCTTGCTCCAGAACTCAGCTCTCATGGCATTAAAGATGTCAGGTTTAGTTTTGCCCAGTGGTACAGAAAAGCTAAAAGGCGGGCGGCAAAATATGGTTTTTCCTATGTCGACCTTTCTAAGGATGAAAAGAAGGAAGCCGCGCGCTTTCTTGTACAAATAGCCCAAAGATGGGATTTGAACCTCTATTCCTGCAGCCAGAATTTTTTAACAGAGGTTCCAGGTATATGTCCCTCTGCCTGCATCGATGGGTTCTTCCTCCAGAGCCTTCACCCGGCCAGAGAGCCGGCCGCAAAGAGGAAAGACAAGAGCCAGCGCAAAGAATGCCGCTGTACGGAATCGCTGGATATCGGAAGTTATACCCAGTTCTGCCCGCATTCCTGCCTTTATTGTTATGCAAACCCTAAAATTTAGGTCGGAGTCTCTTCTCTCTCTAGGCGGAGGAGGAATTTCTTGAGCTCAAGACCTGCTGAGAAGCCCCCCAGGCTACCGTCTGACCCGAGAACTCTGTGGCATGGGATGACAATAAGCAGCGGATTTTTAGACATAGCCTGGCCAATGCTCCTGAAGCCTCTGTGTTTCAACTTAAGTGCAAGAGATTTGTAAGTTACTGTTTTTCCATAGGGGATTTTTCTTGCTTCTAGCCAGACTTTTCTCTGAAATGAAGTTCCGAATGTCAAATCAAGGAGCAGGGAAGTAAAATCTTCTCTTTCTCCCGTGAAATAGCGCTTAAAAAGCTCTTTTTCCAGCTCAAGTTTTTGCTCGTCACGATCGATAGGAAAAGCTCTTTTTCTAAAAAAATCAATCGCTTTTTCGACCTCTCCGTCCGTCTTTAAAAAATGAGCAGAAACTAATCCTTTACTGCTCTTGGCCAGAAAAATTTTCCCTAGAGAAAATTCAAAAATAGTATAGAACACGTTTTTTCTTAAATCCCTACTGAGAGTCTTTCTGCCAGCGCAGGAGGCAGCTTTGCTTCCAAGATTTTTTTCTGGGCTTCTTCTATATCGTACTCAAGCCGGTAGAAATTAATTTTCCTGGTTTTGGAGTCATAGATGGCACACGCGGCTCGAGGATCTCTATCCCGGGGTTGTCCAACAGAGCCTGGATTGATGAGGTATCGCACGCCTTTTTCAATTTTTGTCTCGTTGGAGTCTCCAGTCAGGAATGTTCCCTCAACAAAATGGTCTTTTTCCGTGTAGACAAAGGGAAAATGGGTGTGACCGAAGAAGCAGATTGGCGTTTTAATATGAAGAAAAGCTTCAGCCGCATCGAATTCCCCGAAGATGTAATAATCTTCGTCGAATGGTGTTCCATGACAGATAGTGATTTCATCGTTAATGATCAAGGGCCCTTGTTTAAGGCGGCAGAGAAAATTTAAATTTCTTTTCAAGGTGTTTTCCCTAGTCCAGTGGATAGCGGAGGCAGCTATGGGATTAAACGTTTGTACAGTGTCGAGTCCGCAGACTGCCTTATCGTGGTTGCCTCTGATCATCGAGATGGGTTTGAGAACGCGAATTTTCTGGATGATTTCATTTGGAGAAGCACCGTAGCCGACCAGGTCTCCGAGGAATAAGTAACGATCGATTTTTCGTCTTTGGGCAAACTTAATGAGAACAAGAAAAGATTCCAAATTTCCGTGAATATCCGTAAAAATAAGATATCGCATTCTTACCAATTATACTGCTTTTTAAACAGGGAGTTATACATTTTGTGAGCTCTGTAGGAACTTCTAACCAGAGGGCCTGATTCAACCTCCTTAAATCCAAAATCTAAAGCGATTTTTTCCAACTGTTCGAATTCAAGAGGATAATAATATTTTTTCACATGGGCATTATTTTTTGTCGGTTGGAGATACTGGCCAATGGTTAAAAGATCGCACGAGACGCCTCTTAAGTCTGCGAAGGTTTGGAGGATTTCTTTTTTCGTTTCTCCCAAACCAATCATTAGCCCGGATTTTGTAACTGCTCCCATTTCCTTGGCTTTTTCCAGTACTTTTAAAGAACAACAATAATTCTCTTTTGATCTGTTTATTAGAGGATAAATGGATTCCGGCACCTCCAGATTATGGTTAAGAACATCAGGAAGAGCTAGGATGACTGTCTTCAGGGCATCCTCGCTTCCTTTAAAATCGGGTATTAAAACTTCTACCTTTATGCCAGAATCCTTCTTTTTTATAGCCTTTATTGTTGCCGCAAAAATGGAAGCGCCGCCGTCAGGTAGATCATCCCGTGTGACAGAGGTAACCACCGCATAACGAAGGCCCATAGCAGAGACGGCCTCTGCCACTCTTGAAGCTTCATTCAAGGATGGAGGAGAAGGCAGCCCTTTTTTTACAGCACAGAAAGCACAGTCTCTGGTGCACCTGTCTCCAAGAATTAGGAAAGTCGCTGTTTTTTGGGACCAACATTCAGAGATGTTGGGACATTTCGCACTTTGGCAGATGGTGTTCAGGTTCTTCTTTTTCAGAAGATTGAAGACATAAAAGAAATTTTTATCTGAAGCTAATTTTACTTTTAACCACGGAGGCTTTATTTTGGTCTGAATTTCTGTAGAAGACACGCTTTTGCTTGATAGGGAAAATAATTTGATTTATTGAAATATTATTTAAATGCTTATCTTATAAGGAGACTAAAGTATTATCAGTAATACTCGAATTCTCTTTCTCTTTTGATGCGTCTTCTCATGCGTTTTCTAGCCAGTGCGTCCTTCATTCTTCTTTTTTCGCCTGGTTTAAAGTAAACAGAATGTTTTTTAATCTCTTTGATTATTGCTTCCTGTTGAACTCTTCTTTTAAATCTCTTAAGTGCGCTTTCTATATGTTCGCCTTCTTCAATGACGACAAATGCCAATTAAATTCACCTCCTTATAATCAAGTATCAAATTATTTCTAATTCATCCCATAAAGTCAAGCAACAAAATAGCAACAAAATAGTGACCAAGACGAGCAATACAAATCTGGTTTAAGGTTTTTATACTTTAGACGTTCAACCTTGCGCCTTTAATCTTTTTTTGAGACCTAATTTTTCTCATATTTTTTCTGACTTTAGGCAATACTCGGTCAATAGTTTTATAAAGATCCTCGGATTTAAGCGGTTTGGCAATATAATCATCCATCCCGGTTTCTATACACCGTTCACGGTCGCCTTTCATAGCATGGGCAGTCATAGCAATAATCGGGATGTGAAAGCCGCTTATTTTCTCTTTTTTCCGGATAGCAGCAGTTGCATCGAAACCATCCATTTTGGTCATCTGTACATCCATGATAATGAGGTTGAAATTGTCTTTTTTATAAGCTGAAAGAACCTCTTGGCCATTATTAGACACGGTAACTATGTGTCCCTGTTTTTCAAGGAGATGAACCGCTACCTTTTGGTTGATGATGTTGTCATCGGCCAGGAGAATGCGGAGGCGTTGGCGGGATTCTCGGATGTAATGACTGGTAATCAAAGGAGCTTTATCCTTTTTTTTCGGAATTCTTCCAAGTGCGAGCATGATGGCGTCCAGCAGTTCTGACTGGTTGACTGGCTTGGTTAGGTAAGCTGAAATACCCAAATTTCTGCAGCGGGCAGCATCCCCCCGGATGCCTGAAGAAGTCAGCATCACTATCGTAGTCTTGGAGAAATCTGGGTTCTGTTTGATTTTCTCTGCTAGAGAAAAGCCATCCATCTCAGGCATTTGAGAGTCAATAAGCAAAAGGGCGAAAGTTTGGCCGGCGTTTTTAGCTTGTTCCAGAATATCAAGAGCTTTTTGTCCACTTCCCACCTTTGTTGGCTTCATATGCCAGTTAAAGAGCGTCTCTTCGAGTATGTGTCGGTTAGTTGCGTTGTCATCGACAACCAGGACAGGAAGATCCTCCAGGTCTGTGCGTTTTGATGGAATTAATTTTTCTTCCTTACCTCTCTGGAGGCCTAAAGGCAATGTGAAGTGAAATGTGCTGCCCTTTCCAGATTTACTCTTAACCCAAATACGACCTCCCATCAGATCCACTAATCGCTTTGATATTGCAAGGCCCAGCCCTGTTCCCTTGTGTTTTCGTGTCATGGAGTTGTCAACTTGGGTAAAAGATTCAAAAATTAATTGCTTCTTTTCCTCGGAAATCCCGATACCTGTATCAATTACAGCAAAATGCAGGCGAATTTCGTCTTCTGTCCGGGATTCTTTTTTGATGTCGACTACGACTTCTCCTTTTTCTGTAAACTTTATAGCATTACTAGTCAGGTTTAGAACAATCTGGCGCAGTCGGCCTGGATCACCGATGACTGCATCAGGGATATCATAGGGAATGTGATAGGCAAGCTCTAATCCCTTCTGGTGTGCTTTTGGAGCAAGAGAAGAAACCATGTCACCGATGGAGCTGCGGAGGTTAAAGTTGATAGGTTCAATATCTATCTTTCTTGCTTCAATTTTGGAAATATCAAGAATGTCGTTGAGTATATTCATCAGTGATTCTGCAGACACTTTTATTGACTCAAGGTACTCATGCTGCTCGGGTGTAATTTCAGTACTAAGGGCAAGCTCGGTCATGCCCATGATTCCGTTCATAGGCGTGCGTATCTCATGGCTCATATTAGCTAAGAATTCGCTTTTGGCTTGAGTGGCAATTTGTGCTTCTTTTCTGGCGGCGACCAGCTCTGTGACGTCAACAAGGTTGAGGATTAGACCTTCGTAATTTCCGTTTCGGTAAACAGGCTGAAGGCGGAAAATCGTTTCCATGTCAAGCCAAGGCCTTTGAATTATAAAAGGAGAAGATTTAGGGTTGTTTTTAAAACTTTTTAAATGTCCTTTTAATTTCTCAGCTACTTCGCCAGAATGGAAATCCCAGAGTGATTTGCCGACTATGTCAGATCTTTTCTTATTGATTAAATTAAGAAAATAATCGTTTACTTCAGCAATTTGATCCTGACTGTCAGCGAATATCACTCCTTCTTCCATACCAGAGATCATTGCAGAGAGTTTAGCTGCCTCTTTCTGTGTAGCTTCCTCCGCCTTTTTGCGAGCACTGATGTCTCGGTAGATTCCATATGTCGCTACTTGCTTTCCTTTTACTAAAATTGGTGAGGCTAGAATAGAGACATTGATTAGTGTCCCATCCTTACGTTGACGCAAGCTCTCAATAGCTGATTTTTCGCCTCTCGATACTTTTTTCGTGATCGATACTGCTTCGTTAAGGTCATCCTTGGTTGTAATCAATTCATCCAGCACCTTACCTATTGTTTCATCGCGTGCATAACCAAATAATCTGCTTAATTCGTTGTTCACACGTATTACGTGGCCATCATTGTCGACTACTACAATTGCTTCCTGGGCGCTATCAAATAAACTGTCAAGATAAGCTTTTTCTGTTTGGAGCGACTTCTCTACCTGTTTTTGCTCGGTGATGTCACTAGCAACTTCGACAATCTTTATGATTTTCCCATCTTCATCCAAAACAGGAGAGGCGCTTACATGGAGATACTTATTTAATCCCTTACTATACTTTTCTATTGAAAAGGCCTTTTTTGTCTTAAGGGTTTGTTTTACCGGGCAGTCTGGGCAGATGCTTTTCCTTTTATGAAAGGCAAAGTAACATTTTTTTCCTATCAGAGCTTTTTCTTCCTTCACACCCAGCCATTTCTGGGTTGTTTTATTGGCGCGAATTATGTTGAATTGGGGATCAATCACGTTTACCATATCGCTGATTGCCAGGAAGAGGCTTTCTATATCGTTTTTTTTCTCGTTTAAATCCTCGTTAGTAGACCTGAGTTCTTCATTTATGGCTTCAAGCTCTTCGTTAGAAGCTCTTAACTCTTCGCTTGTAGCTTCTAATTCTTCGTTTATTGCTCTCTGTTCTTCATCTGAGGACTGCAGTTTATCTTGTAAAATCTGCATCTCTTTATGCTTTCGTAGAAGATTTTTGCGAACGATATCAATGTCCTGATAGAGCGTTTTTAAAGATTTAACGTCCTGGCCTAAAATTTCAAACAATTCCTCGAAGTTTTTGGTTTCTGTTGTTTTCTTTTTGCCCATTTTTTACCTCGATAATTCAGGTTTATGGATGATACAGTAAGTTAGCCACATTTTTATGTTATTTTCTGATAAATATGATCGCTGAAAGATAGGCAGCTAAAAAGGTCTTCATATTTTACAGTTTCAGCAGTTCCCAGAACCAGAATCCCTTCTTTTCTTAAAGAAGCATGTATTTTTTTTATCAATTCCTTCTGCAGCTCTAGTGTAAAGAAGATAAATAAATTTCGGCACAGAATGAAATCAAACTTACCCAGTGAATTTCCTTTTATAAGATCGTGCTGTCTGAATCTAACAAGTTTCTTGACGTTATTTTTTATTTTGAATTCATTATTATTGTTTTTTATGAAATATTTGTTCAAATATTTTTGAGGGACATTTTTTATCTCTGATTTTTCATATCGAGCTGTCTTGGCTTGTTTTATGACAGAATTATTCAAGTCTGTGGCATGGATGATGATTTGAAAACGGTTAATTCTGTTTTTCAAGATTTCCTTCAGAATAATGGCAAGAGAATAGGGCTCTTGGCCTTTTGAACAGCCGACCGACCATATACGAATTCGTTTTTTCTTATTGGCTGCAGTTTTTTCTAATATATCTGGCAAAATCTTTCTTTTAAGCGTGTGGAATATTCTTTTATCGCGAAAAAATTCTGTCACATTGATAGTAAGAGCCTCTAAAAATTTATTGTATTCTAACGGGTTTTTTTTTAGATAGACAAGGTATTCTCTATAATTTTTTGACCTTGTGGCAAGAAGCCTGCGCTCAAGCCGTCTTTTTAGGGTGGAAGGTCGGTAATACTGGGCATCGAATCCAGTAACTTTGTATACCTGGTCTAATATGATGAGTAATTCTTTGTTTTTCATTTAGACACAATGTTAAAATAAATATCTTGTTTCAAATTTTACGCGTACATCTAGTTTAATTAGAGGTGCAAAGAATAATCAATCGCCTTTTCAGGTGAATAAAGGGGTGGTATTCATCCTGCGATTTTCACCCTTAAAGGGGGGGATATATACTCTGTTTAGTCCGTTGTGTCTGTTAAGTATGATTTGATTAAGTTATGGAGGAGTTAGGAACAGGAATTTAAATTTTGACAATTGTGATGAGAAGATAGATTTCAAATAGTATCAATAGAGAATAAACGGTAAAAAACTATAACTATTTTGTTTTCAAATAAATGCAAGTCTACATATGCGCACAAACAGGCTCACGGAGACAGGCGCAAAAACTTTTTTTATGTCTTGCTTGCCCTGTTAAATGCGAACCTTATTTAACAGGGCCTGTCTTGCTCATATCTTAACTCATACCCCGCCTTCACAATGCATGCCTCAGCAATAATCTGCAAAGGCTCAACTAACGGAACAGCGATATCCTTATTTTTCAGAACAAGGGGAACCTCTGTGCAGCCTGCAATTATAGCCTCGGCTCCCCTCTGGATGAGGGCTTCGGCTGTGTTAATTATGATTTTTTTTGACTCTCCTTCAAGAAAGGCCCCTTTTATTCCATGTTTTCCAAAAATGGCATCCATCACCTTTGCCTGCTCCCCATCATTCGGAGCGATGACCTCTATCCCCGCCCCTTCAAAAGTATCATGAAAAAGCTTGGATTTTACAGTACCTGTACTCGAGACAAGGCCTGCTTTCTTCAAGCCGGGAATTTGCCTTTGCACCCACAGCAGAGTCTCATCAAGCATGTTGAGGAGAGGAAAATTATCCTGCGCCGCAACCTCAGGATAGAAATAGTGGGCCGTAACACAGGGCATCACGATAAAATCCGCCCCTGCCTGCTGCAGAATCCTGAATCCCTCCAAAAGATAAGGCACAGGGCTCGGTGCCGTCTTAAATATGGCATCTGTCCTTGGAGGGACCTTAGGGTTGCTGTAGATGATTACGGGTATATGCTCCTGGTCTTTTTCAGCTTTTGTGTTTTTTATGATGAGCTCAAAAAGATAAGCCGTGGCTTCAGGGCCCATCCCTCCCAGTATTCCTATTGTCTTTTTCATTTATCTTCTACACATTTTTTATTATTTATATCGCCTTTCGCTTAAAAACAGATTCATCTTTTCTTCCAGCTGTTCGGACTTTTTTATGACCGTCTCTTCTTCCAATCGATTCTTTAACACAATCAGATCTTTTTTCAACTTTTCAACGGTTTTGATAACATCTTCAACATCAGATGAGATATCCATACCGCTGACGCCATACATGCGCACGGCCTGCTGGTAACGTGATAAGGCAGCAATAAAATCTTTCTTCAAAATCTTCAGTTCCTGCTCTTCTTCTGAAAGGGGCCTACTTGTAAAGTGATTGTAGACAAGATAGCCAGCCACTAAGAAAATAATCAACCAAATAAGTTTTTTTATCTTTTCCTCCTTGTTTTCATTGCTTAATGTATATACAGATTTTGACAATGAATGTTGTCCAATGTCAAGAGCTGACTCTCTTTTTAGTAAAAAAAAGTGCTGGCTGTTTGGAGAATAAGCAAAAAGGGATCATGAAATGCCTAAATGTATAAACCTTGCCCAGCCAGCACAGCAAAGTTATTTTTATTATAACATATTTTTCAAGATTTAAAAGAGTTAAAATGTTGCTTTTTTCACAATTAATTGTTATTCTCCTGCAAAGATAATCAGAAGGGTTAAAAGTGATTATTCAATGCCCAAAATGACATTATGAAAATCCTGAGGATAAGCTTTATTGCGGTAAGTGTGAAACAGAATTATACATGAAATACCTAGATCATGGATTTCGGGACAGCTTGATCGCTTGAAGCAAGAAAAAAAGACTAACACTGAAGAGGTAAGAAAATGATAAAGAGACTCATTGCTTTTTTCACGTTTGTGATTATCCTGGGGTTTAGTTTTCAATCCATAGCGCAGCTCACTCAAGAAGAACTGGCAGAAAGGGGCAAATGGGAAAAATTCCTAAGAACTGCAAAGATCATAAAAGGCGTAGATATTGGTGAGGGGATAACAAAGCCGAAAAGACTTTTCTTTAAGAAGGGAGATATAGAAGGAAGTGGTGTCTGGAAAAGGCCCAGCGGTACAGATGCTGGAGTATTTGATAAATGGGAGTGTGAAATCGCTGCCTACGAGATGGATAAACTCTTAGGATTAAACATGGTTCCATCCACCGTCGAGAGAAGGTACAGGGGAAGAAAAGGGTCTGTTCAGCTTTGGTTCCCGCTTGAAATCAGCGAGCTGGAGAGATTAAAACAAGATATTCCGATTCCTCCCGATAAATTAGAAAGTTGTGAAAAAGCAATATATTTGCATAGAGCTTTTGACAGTTTGATCGCCAATTCTGACCGTACTCTGCAAAACATTCGTTATACCAAAGACTGGCGTTTGATTCTCATCGATCATTCCCGTGCTTTCCGTAGCTCTAGATTTTACACAGAAAAGTTAATTTATGGAAAATATGGATCGAGGAAAGATAAGTGCTTTGAGAAACTTCCACGTGCTTTTGTTGAGAAGATTAAGTCTTTGGACTTTGAAAAAATCAGAAAAGCCGTGGACTTTTATTTAACATACTCAGAAATCGAAGCCATTCTCATCCGGAAAAAGCTTCTTTTAAAAGAAATTAATGAAATGATAAAAGAGAAAGGGGAAGATCAAGTTTTGTATTAGATTATCAGAACGGGTTTAGAAGATTCTTTGTTTAAATGGGAGTAAAATTCCTCAAGACTTCTGTTTGAATGACCTATGGCGTATATCTTCATAGCTTAAACAGTTTATAATATCTTTTTTTTCAAGCCACGCCCGGCGTGCAATTCCCACGCCAAAGCGCATCATTTCAAGCCCGCCGGCATGATGAGTATCAGTTCCCAGGCTGATCTTTATGCCTTTATCTTTGGCCTTCTTTAAGTAAAATTCGTTTAAATCCAGACGGTCATAATAGGCATTGAGTTCAAGCACAACACCAAATTTCTGTGCTCCTTCGATGACATTTTCTAAGTCAACGTCATAACCTTCGCGCCCTGATATGAGCCTCCCGGAAGGGTGGGCGATTATGGTGACATACGGATTCTCCATGGCCTTAAGCATTCTCTCTGTAACGTTTCTTTTAAATCCTGAATGGATCGCCGCCACAACGATATCCAGATCTTTAAGGATTTCATCCGGGAAGTCCAGCCGCCCATCCTGGAGAATATCCACTTCTGTTCCTTTCAGGATTTTTATGCCTTTAAGATGCCTGTTGATACTGTCGATCTCATCTATCTGGTTCCTAAGACGCTCCGGAGATAAGCCATTGGCATATTTTGCCGACTGGGAATGATCGCACACAGCGATGTATTCATAGCCCAGGTCTTTCGCTGATTCAGCAATCTTCTCAATAGAGAGACTGCCATCGCTGTATTGAGAATGGACATGAAGGTCTCCTCTTATGTCAGTGGATTCCACGATCCTTGGAAGCTTATTTTTCGCAGCCAATTCAATCTCGCCCCTGTCTTCTCTTAATTCCGGATGAATGAAAGCCAGGTTGAGAGTTCTGTAGATTTCTTCTTCCTTGGTCCCGGCAATTTTTTTCTCGCCCATGAAAACGCCGTATTCTGAAATCTTCAATCTCATCTCTTTGGCCAGAGATCTCAGTTTGATATTATGGGCCTTTGAGCCTGTAAAATACTGAAGTGCAGATCCGTATTCTGATTCATCAACGATCCGCAAATCAACCTGGCGTTCGCCTTTTTCAGCGCTGATCATGACCGAGCCTTTTGTCTTTCCTGCAGCCAGAGTTCTGGTCACTCCGGGAAATTGAGTGAAGTAGTCGATGATTTTGGCGCCGTCTTTGCCGGTTGCAAGAATATCGATATCTCCCACTGTTTCTCTCATCCGGCGGAGTGAGCCTGCAGGAGAGATACGGCCGATGTGAGGTGCCTCCTTAAGATAATCGATCACCTCTTCCACTATGTTGACAGCTTCGAAGATATGGATACGTTCTTGAGCGTGTTCATAGATTGTTATTCCTTTTTTGATGTTTTCAACCTTTTTTTCCCCAAGCCCGTATAACCGTGCGAGAGACCCATCATTGATAACTCTTTTTAGGTCTTCAAGGCTTTTGACTCCAAGCTGTTTATAAGCCAGGTGGACGGTTTTTCCGCCTACGTTCTGGATATTTAGAAGCTCGAGGAGGCCTTCCGGAATATCTGAGAGAGCCTCATCGAATTTTTTCATATACCCGGTCTTGAGATATTCCTCAATTTTCTTTGCAATTCCGCTTCCGATTCCTGAGATCTCTTGAAGTCTTTTTTCTTTAGAGATGTCTTTGATATCCTCGGTTAGATCCTCGAGAATACGGGAAGCTTTTCGGTAAGCGATAACCTTGAATCCTGTCTCTCCCTTGATCTCCAGGGCATCGGCAATCCTGGAAAAAATGATGGCTATTTCCTTATTTTTCATTGGGAGTCGTTTAATCTTATAATAGTCGAACTTTATTTAAGTTTCAATGGTCGAAGCAGGTTAGTTGAAATATGGACACAATACTTATTTCCTCATGAGGTAAATACATATTTACCAGTGACAAATGAGGAAATAAATATTGTATCCCATATTTCCCCATATGGAGAACGTCCATAATTTTCATTGACATGGCATCTCTCTTTTGATAATATCAATTGCGTTGAAATTGAAGAGAGACCTGTCCGATTGCAAGAACAGGCAGGAATCGCAAGGGATTAGGGAAAATTTCAACAAGTAGAAGATATGTCCCCCCTTATTAAAAATCCAATATAAAAGGAAGTCAGAATGAATATTTATGTAGGTAATTTATCACGGGATGCCACTGATGAGGATTTGCGAAAGGCTTTTGAAGCCTTCGGGCAGGTCACATCTGCCAAAATCATCACAGACAAGTTCACCGGTGATTCGAGGGGATTCGGATTTGTAGAGATGCCAGAAAATCCCGAAGCCCAGTCCGCGATCTCCGGGCTTGATGGCAAAGATTTGAAGGGGCGCACTCTAAAAGTCAATGAGGCCCGCCCTCGTCGTGACGACCGTCGAGGTGGAGGAGGTTTCAACCGAGGTGGATTCGGAGGTAGCGGAGGTAGAGGACGCTTCTAATAACCAACACTCGGACATTCAAGATAATAATCAAGTTTCGCATTAAAGCATGTTTGAGGGTTGCCCGGCTTATCCATTTGTACCTGTAAATTCGTAAATACACCAATTATTCCAGTCAAAATAATCCTGTTTTCTATATAAGAAAGGCCCGATAGGGACATCGAGCCCTACAGGCGATATATCTGTCTCTCATACAAAATTGTTGTTTTTTTGTCTTTGACATCAGATTTGTCATTGTGATATAAGGTTCCCTTAGTAAGGAGGGTTAATTTTTAGTGAAGAATAATGCAAACTGCAAATGACTAAAAAGACAGTTTCCAATATGTATAAAGAACAGAGAGTCGGAGTCTTTGTCGATGTACAGAATATGTACTATTCTGCAAGATATTTGTACAAAGCAAAGGTCAATTTTAAGACGATACTCAAAGAAGCAGTAAGGGAGAGGAATCTTATACGGGCAATCGCCTATGTGATAAAGGCAGATGTAAAAGATGAAATCAATTTTTTTGATGCACTTAAGAATTTAGGTTATGAAGTCAAAGCAAAAGACCTTCAAGTTTTTTATGGAGGGGCCAAAAAAGGTGATTGGGACATTGGAATAGCAATTGATGCGATTGAACTTGCTCCAAAGCTTGATGCGATCATTATTGTTAGCGGAGATGGAGATTTTGTGCCTTTAGTCCAGCATCTGAAGCATGCTATTGGCTGTTATGTGGAGGTTATTGCTTTCAAGAAATCAAGTTCTCAGAAGCTGATTGAGGAAGCGGACAATTTCATTGATTTGGACGTAAATCACGAGGAGTTTTTAATTCCTGGAAGGAAATAAGCTGCTCTCTAATATACGATACCATAATTTTTTTAAGTATGGTGTCCTCATAATTATTTCCCTTATTCCACTATGTGACAGACTATTCTGAATGGAAATAAACCGATCGGTTATTTGATCAGTTTGACTTCAATCTTCATTTCCTGTGTCATAGGAATCGTCATACTCTGGGCACCGCTTGTAGTAATAGTGCCTTCTGTTGAGACATCTGTTATCATTTTGACAAAAATCCCCTTCATATAGGCAAAATACCACGTATCAGTGCCTTTAATTTCTCCTTTGAAAGTCAAGTCCATTCCCTGTTCATATCCTTCGCCGCCAAGTGTGCCTGTTACCACAGCAGTTATTTTGACGCATTCCAGTCCATTTACGGTTTCGAATCCTTCCAGGGTGTTTACACTTTCCAGATTAATGCGGACTTCACCATTATCACTTTTTTCAGTAATAGTATCTTTGGTTGTCCAGGTATCTCCAATCTTTACAGGCCTTCCTGCCAGGTTCGGGAATAGGGCTTGAAAATCTGCTGAAATACTTCGTTTGTCGCCCGGCCCCAAATCATACTTGATGGAATCAGCGCCGGATAAATCCATTTCTTTTCCTAAAATAGAGAGTGTCATATCAAAGCTCTTTCCTATTACAGTACTCTGGTCGGGAGAAAGGTCGCCCTGCGGACTTGTGATCTTGATACTCATAGAATCGATAGTAACTTCAAGTAGAAGATTATTTTCCTTCAGCCCTTTTGATTTCACCGAGAATTCAATTGTTTTCTCGGTCTCGACTTCAACAGACTGGCCCATTACTTCTATGATCTGAGTTTGTTTAGCTGATGTCTGATACTTCAGTACTTGATTTTCAGGCATCCAGTATTGAAGGGCCAGGGCTGTTTTTGGATCTCTCCAATAAGTTCGTTTTTCAACGGCGCATCCGGCCAGAATAAAGATAACCAGAACAATCGATATAAATACCAGCCGGATCTGTAGAGTTTGTTTTCGAATCACCTTTTCCCTCCTTTTACTTATAAAAAATAAGGGGTCGCGTCTCAACATTTGACATATTTTTTTATTCATTTAAGCTTTATATTAATAACTATATCAAAAAAAAACATTTATTTTTCAGAAAATGTGATTGAT
>DAOVDU010000121.1 GCA_030669305.1 Candidatus Aminicenantota bacterium | reverse complement strand
GCAAAAAAAGCCGCTCTGCACTTTATCGACACCAAGCTTCAGCCTAAAGATGAACTAGGATTGCTCTCTTACTCAGGTCTCAAAAGTTTAAAGTTACATGAGTTTTTAACTACCGATCATGGAAAAGTCCGAAAAATTGTGGGGTCATTCGGTTTGAGAGACATAGCAGGGAGAGCAGAAAATCTTGAGGAGGAATATTGGCGAGAATTCACAGGTGTAAATCCTCTTGATGCTAGCAAAAGGGGAGGAGTCTTTGATAAAGAAAAAGAAATATTGAGGTTCCCAGAGGGTAGTATGTCTCGTGGGGCGGAAAAATTCTTTGCCCTAGCAGGTACTCGTCTTCATTCCTTAAATTTTATCCAGAAAATAAGAGAGTTAGCTAATGCGTTGAGATATATACCCGGTTACAAAAACATTATTCTTTTTTCCTCTGGGCTTCCTTTTTCCCTCATGTATGGAATTCAATCCCCATATGGCAGGATAAAATTTGAAGGGAGCTTTGGCGATTCGTTACTGCGCGATAGATATGAGAGTATGCTCAAAGGATTGGCTGCTTCCAATAGCACATTCTACACTTTAGATACTGAAGATTCAGCAAAAAAGATTATAGGTGATGTGCGAATGAGAGGAGCTTTCTCGCTCCAGAAGATGGCCAATGCCACGGGCGGAAAATATTTTGGCAATATTAATAACTACGAAAAGAACCTGGAGAAAATTCAAAATTTAACGGGTTTCTATTATGTCCTTGGCTATTATATTGATGAGAGATGGGACGGGAAGTACCACGAGATAAAAGTTGAAGTGAAGCGTCCTGGTTGTAAAGTTCATGCCCAGAAAGGATACTTCAACTCCAAGCCTTTAAGCGAATACAGCAAGTTTGAGAAGATGCTCCATCTGGTTGACCTGGCTCTGAGTGAGAGGCCTTTTTTCCAGACACCTGTTCGTTTTCCTCTGGTGGCCTTGCCGTGTGTGATAAAGGGAAAGCCGAATCTTGCTATATATTCGAAAATAAACATGGAAAGCATTCAAGAACTCTCCGGTAAAGAAGTTGAGATCGTGAGCATTATTTTCGACAACAAGGACAATATTATCAAAATCGAAAGAGACGAGAAGGATTTTTCCGAGTTGCCGAAAGGAAACATTTATTATTCTATTTTATTACCTCTTGACCCAGGTGAGTACAAATGTCGGCTTGTCATAAGAAACCTGGAAACAGGAAGAGGAGCAGTGGCTTCATCGTCGGCTAAAGTTCCAAAATGTCCAGATTATGGCATCAAACTCTACTCACCCTTACTGCTGAAGCCTGAAAAGGGAGCCTTTTATCTAAAAGAACCATCTGCAGTTTATTCTTTTGACTCAAGCCAGTATTCTCCACTTGTTGAACAATTGGCTCAAAGGACGAATAGGGTTTTGGCTGTAGTAAGATGCTTATTTTCAGGTGTCCAGCAGCCGGATATTAAACTCTCTGCAAACCTTATTCATCATTTGCCTGACACAGGGAAAACGATCCCTATTACTATATCTATTCTCAATAAGTACCAGGAAGGTGACACCGAAATATTTTTAATAGAGCTTCAGACAGAAGAACTGCAATCAGGAGAATATTTTTTGTATCTCTTTGCAGAAGATAGACATACTCAATCACGTTCTCGGGTTAATACCACTTTTAATGTTAAATAAAAAGGTGCCCTTCCCGTAAATAGAATCTTCCTGCCTCTTTTCAACCTCGAGTAGCCAGGGCTTTAGGGTCTTGGGCTTCCAGCCATATCCTTACTATGAGATGTGACATTAACTATTTTTTTCTTATCCATTTATTATCTCTATTCTCCTGAATTTCATAATTATATCTCTTCGCATACCTGTAATCGTCTTCAGTCGCTACACAATAGGCTTTGCCATTTCTAAAGAATAAAAGTACAGAAAACATCCCCTCAGCCGGCACCGGCGTTTTGAAATGCGCGATGTATTTTCCATCCTGGTCAAAAATGTCGAGAAGCATGTATTCGTCTTCAACGGAATCAACAATCACAACCAGCCATCCGTTCTCCATCAGTGTGAAGCTTTGATAGGCAGGCTTGTATTTTGGGAATTTTATCTTCTGAAAAGCTTTTTTCTTCAGGTCCTCAGTAAACAACGGGATGGAGGAAAGACTTTCACTTATCCTTTCAAAAAAATCGTCTTTGTCTTTATCACTCACAGGTATAGAAACATAATCTCTGGTGATTTGTTTCACAAGCTTTCCTTCAGGGGAATAAACCTTTATTTCGTATTTATCTGGCCGACCCAGATATATGAAATCATTATCTGCCAGTATGAATCTGACCGCTGGTCTAAATGCCGTTCTACTCCATGTCCTTGCAAGATATTCGACTATTGCGGATTCATCCGTTCCTGCAGGCATGGGTATTTCGATCTCGTCTTTATAAAGTTCTATGAGTAAATTGAATTTGTCGTTAAAAAGGCCATAAGTACTTGTTTGCCTCTGGACATTGCCCTCTTGATTCATATCCCACTTATTGGTAATGAAAAAACCCTGTGAATTGATAAAAGGAGTGAAATATCTTTCCTGCATGCGTATTTGCCTGAGATAATTGCCATCCTTGTCAAAGAATGAAATTCTTCGGTTTAATGAGTCAGCGATGTACAGATTGTTATCTTTGTCGAATCGAGGCAAAGATAAACTTTGGAACTCTCCCGGTCCCTGGCCTTTTCTTCCGATAGTGAGTATGTATCTGCCTTCAGGATCGTATTTGAGGATTCTATGATTATCAAAATCGGCCACATAGAAATTTCCCTCATTATCGGTGTTAAAACCAATGCTTCTGCCATACATATAATTTTCATCTCCCTCAACTTCACCTATGGAAAGTTCCTCTTTAAAAACAATCCGCATCTTCAATTCTGGGGTCTTGGGATTGGAAATAACAACAACGTCGTCAGATTCTTGAATTCTATTCATCCCTTTAGCATGTGTCTTTTTAGGAAAATAATTTAGTGCGAAGAAAACCACGATGAAAAGGACAAAAAAAGAATAGATTTTATTTTTCATTTTTCCTTCCTCAACTGTCTTATTTATTGAGATGCTAATTTGCTCAGCGTAATTATGCCATCGAGGAGCCAGAGCTTTAGGATCTTTGGCTTCCGGGTATGGTTATTAATTATGTTGATTCAGATTCCCTCCTTTATCTGCTCCCAGTTTTTTATTTTGTATCTTTTAACTTTAGCATAGCCAGTTTCTTGATCATATTCTGTAGCATAAACGCAGCCATTTTTTATAATGGGATATAAAATTGGAATTGTAGCTTTATAAATGTAATATCCATCTTTGCAGAACAGGTCATAATGATTATTTTTTTCTTCATCAAACCTAGATTTAAAGCTCTTAACATAA
>DAOVDU010000074.1 GCA_030669305.1 Candidatus Aminicenantota bacterium | reverse complement strand
GGCAAAAAGATTTATATCTCAGGGACAGGTTTCTTTAATTGTCCATAGATAGTGACTTTTTATCTAAATTGCACGCTACCAAAGCAAAAAATAGCTAATCTTAAGCTGGAAAAATTTCTCTACAATCCAGAGAATTAAAATCTTTGAAAATTCTCCCAATATTTATAAGACTTTTTTCTTATCGGATTATTTGGGTGAACAATGTAAGCATCTCCTTTTCCGTTAGTCGGTTAATCAGTTAGTCGGTTAGTCGGTTAAATATTCTAATTTAAATAACAGACTAACAGATTAACAGACTAACAGATTAACAGACTAACAGCTTTGAATTTTGAGATTTTTTGCTCCTTACTCGGTTTTATAATTTGTAATTTATAATTTGTTATTTGGATTTTTATATACACATGTCCTCTTTTTATAACAACACGAATACAATAAATCTGGTTTCTTTACCTGTTGAATTTTGGTATAAAATTTGCATAAGCATTATAGTTAACTTGACGGAAAGTCCAAAAACAAGTAACTTAAAAGAATAAATAGATATGAATAAAAAGACAATTCTCTTCTTACTATTAATAACCCCTTTGGCTACTCTCCTTACAGGATGCAATGGTTCTCTTCAGCAAGGCCAGCTCCAATTTGGTATCAAGGCTGCACAAAAAGATTTATGGGATGAAGCGATATTTCGGTGGAATAAAGTTTTACAATCCGACCCGAATTCTGCACCCGCACACAACAACCTCGCTGTCGCCTATGAAAAAAAAGGCCTTTGGGAAGAAGCAGAAAAAGAATATGAGATCGCCTTAAAACTCAGCCCAGGAAATTCATATATCAAATCTAACTATGAAAAGTTTAAAACCCGCCATGAAGATAACAAAAAGGACAAAGATGAAAAGAATTAAATTGTTTTCCCTTGTGGGTCTCCTAATCCTGTATTCATGCTCTTCTAGTGAATATTGGAAGTTGCGGTTTGAGGTTCCCACGAAAGCCGCCTTAAATTTAGATGAATTTAAAGAAATTGTCATCACAAAATTTTTAGTAAAAGAAGAGACAAAACAATTTAATCTAAACAAAGAGCTTACAGACTATTTTGCCGCTGAGCTCGAGCGAAAATTTGATGGAAATATCTCTCCAAGTACTGCTTCTTTAGAGAAAGAAGAACTTTTTCAAAATGAAGAGTTCTGGAAAGATCTTTCTTCAAACTTAAAAGAAGCTGTTTTTTTCACAGGAAGCGTCGGATTCACAGAAGAAGTCCGAAAGGCGCTTCTCAAAGAAGGAAAAAGGAAATTCGAAGACCCATTTCCATCAGGAAAAAAACTTGTTCAGAGAAAATTCTACACCCTCAATATTGACATATACATCATTGAGACTCAATCAGGAAAGACTCTTTACAAAAGGAATTTTAAGGAAACAAAATCCTACAAGAACCCGAACCAGACAGCCTTTTTTGCCTTTTTCGACCTGATGCAGAGCGTGAAAGATAAGCTGCTCCGCAATCTGTTTGGTGAGAGCCGCATTCAGGAAAGATATATCATCAAGTAAATTATTTTACCTGGACTATTCATAATCGACATTTTTTATGAATAATTCAGCTAAGGAGTTGCCATGAGAAATTACATAAAATATATCTTTTTTCTATTATTCTTTACAATCTGGGTTAGCTTCAGTTTTGCCCAGTTCATATATTTCCCATACTACGGAAAAAACAAGGTCCTGTATGAAAAATTCGATTGGAAACACTACAAAACTGATCATTTCGAGGTCTATTACTATAAGGAAGATATTCAAGTTCTAAAAAAAATTGCAGAGCTTGCTGAAAGTGCTTATCAAAGAATTAGTCAGGATATCAAGCATTCTCTTTCAGCTCCTGTCCCGCTTCTCTTTTTTGAAACATTCACTGATCTTGAGCAGACAAATCTGCTTCAAGTTCCTGAAGGGCTTATGGGTGTAGCCGATCCGCTCCTCTATCGTATCGCTATCCAAGGAGACATGGCTATTGATGAAATTCAAAATCTTATTGAGCACGAATTAACCCACATCTTCGAGTTTGACCTTCTCTGGGGAAACCCAGGTGGAGTCCTGTATCATCTCTCTCAGCCCCCTGGATGGGTTATGGAAGGATTTGCCGAGTATAACACCCATAATTGGTCTCCTTGGTCCGCCTTGATTGTCAGGGATGCCGTGCTTAACGATCGCATCCCTGAACTCAACAAGAAGGGACAACTCTTTTCTCGTTATCCTTTACCCCGCAATCCCATTTATGAATTCGGACATGCTATCTTTGAATTCATCGAACACAAATACGGAAAGACCGGGATCAGAGATTTCTGGCATTCAATGAAGAATTCTCCTTTAATAGGAAGGCATGATCCTATAAAAAAGATTTTTAACCTAACTCCTAAAGAATTCACCTATGAATATAAAAAGTATCTTCGTGCGAAAAACAAAAAATTCCTCTTGAGAGAAGCTCCTGAAGATTACAGTGTCCCTATAGGGCCTGAATTTCCTTTAAATCCATACTACTTTTCCTTTTCTCATGCCCTATCTCCTTCAGGAGATATCGTCGCTGCCCTTTTAGCTAATTACAAAGAGCTAGACTACGATATTATTCTCTTCTCGACAAAAGACGGCAAAGTTATTAAAAACATCACCAAGGGATATACACTCAAGTACGAACATATCAAATTTGAATTGGACCCGACCAAGGGGAAAGATCTCGCCTGGTCTTCTGATGGCGACAAGATCGCTTTTTTTGGACGGGCCGGACAAAAACATTCCCTCTTCATCATTAACGCTTTATCAGGAAAAATCGAAAATAATATCAAGATCCCCCTTGATCAACCTGGAGCCCCTCATTTTTATCCAGAGAGAGAAGAGCTTATATTCACTGCCTTCCAGGATGGATCTCATGACATTTTTAAGATAAACCTTACGACCGAAAAAATACTAAATTTAACAGAGGATGACCTTTATGAGAAAGCACCCGCAATCTCGCCAGACGGGAAATATGTTGCCTACACAATCCGAATCGATACCTATGATAAGCTCTTTCTTTCGCCGATAAATAATTTGAATAAAAAAACGCAGCTGACTTTCGGAAGAGGGAACACGATCACCCCGGAATTTTCTTCTGATTCAAAAGAAATATTTTTTTCTGGCGACATGAGAGAAGCTTTTAACATCTATTCCTTGAACTTGGAAACCAATGAACTTAAGCGCTACACAGATGTAAGGACGGGAAATTTTTTCCCTATCCCTCTTCCCAATGACCCAAAAAAAATAATATTTTCTTCCTTCAACAAGGGAGCCTTTCAGATTTTTAAAAGTGAATTCGAGGGAGAAGTAGAAAAGACAATTACTTTTGCCGAAATAAAAGCTGAAGAGGAATTCCAGAGATTTGAGCCCATAATAACGATAGAAATTAATAAAGATAAAATTAAAACTTACAAAGGTCTCAGTAAGTTATATTTGACCTCCAGGCCTCCCATCGATACTATTATCTCAACCGACGGCTCAATCTACGGAGGATCCGCCATCTCCTTTACCGACCTGATGGGGGACCACAATTTCTCATTCTCGGCATACCAGGTAAGAAGCTTCCGTTCATACTATCTTACGTATATGAATCTGAAAAGAAGATTACACTACATGGCCAGTGCTTTTCAGTACACAATGTTTTATTATACACCTTATGCTTATTATGACCCCACATATTATAATTACTTAACTTACCGTGATGCCATGGCCACGCGAAAAATGACTGGATTGAACATAGGAATCTATTACCCTTTAAGCAAATACTACCGTACAGAAGCGTATTTGGGCTTTAGTCACTATGAAGAAGAGTTTTACAATCAAGGAATGGCAGGATACGGCTCTTTTTGGAATGGAAACTGGCTCTCAGCTTCTATCTCTATTACTGGGGAAACGACACGTTTCAATTACTATGGACCGAAGACAGGAAACACATTTAGACTTTCCCTTACTCAGGGCATCCCGATTTCCGGCTTTCTCCAAAACACAACTCTACAAGCGGATTTTCGCCAATACCTTTACATCGGGGCAGATTCGCTCTTTGCTTTTCGTTTTAACGGCTTTGCCAGCCGGGGGAAAAATCCTTATGTTTCCTATTTTGGAGGAAATAATCAGGTCCGCTCTGCAAACTATTACAGCATCATCGCTACAGAAGGGTGGTATGCAAACCTCGAATTCAGGTTCCCTTTGTTAAACGCTGCAACTACTCTAATCGGCCAGATAGGGCCTATCCGTGGCGTCCTCTTTTTCGACGTCTCCCGATCAAAAATGAAAGGATTTGAAGCAAAGTCCTACCGGTATACTATTGATCCTGACACAGGGTTCCTTAAACTTAATCTTATTGATGCCATCGGATCCTGGGGATACGGATTTGAATTTTTCTTTCTCGGATTTCCTATTCATCTTGAATTCGTACAAAGACTCGAGATTCCCGATATCTCGAATCCTTTCAAAATTGAAAAGTATGGAAAATTCCAGACAAATTTTTGGATTGGATTCGATTTTTAAAAAAATCTCTTGAATTCTAAAAAGCGGAGTGCTATCATACCTGCGCCTCTACAGCCATTCATAAGCATAAAAGAAGGGTTTTCCACAGGTGTGGATAATCCTGTGGAAATCTAAAGCGGCAACATGGAAAATAAACATAAGCCTAACCCTTGGGTTCAAATCAGGCAAGTTCTTCAAAAAAAGATAGATAAAAACAGCTACGAAACCTGGTTTGAACCAACTGTTTATATTGGGCAAGAAGCTGAAAATATTTACATAAAAGTGCCCAATATATACTTTAAAGATTGGCTCTCTTTTCACTATTCAAGTATTATTAATAGCTGCTCTCGAGAACTTTTTGGTAAGATTTTTAATATCAAATATATTCTCGATGATACGCCCTCTCCTTTTATTCGCCGTTCTCCAGTTGAGAGAAGATCTAAACACGGCGTTCTTCTTAACCCAAACTTAAATCCTAATTACACATTTGAAAACTTCGTTGTAGGATCCTGCAACCAATTCGCCCATGCTGCCGCTACTGCAGTAGCAAAAAACCCGGCTAAATCATACAATCCGCTTTATATATATGGAGGGGCAGGGTTAGGAAAGACCCATCTAATGAATGCTATCGGACACTATACTTTAAACAACAACCGCCGCCTGAAAATATTATACATCACCACTGAAAAATTCATGAATGACCTTATTAACCATCTGCAATACGGTAAAATTTTAGACTTTCGCCAAAAGTATAGAAGCATTGATGTTCTTCTAATGGATGATATCCATTATCTATCTGGTAAAGAAAGGACTAAGGAAGAATTTTTTCATACATTCAATCATCTTCATGACAGTCAGAAACAAATAGTAATATCCAGTGACTGCCCCCCTAAAGAAATCCCCAATCTTGAAGAAAGATTTAGCTCTCGCTTCGAATGGGGATTGATCGCAGATCTAAAACCTCCTGATATTGAAACGAGAATCGCTATCCTCAAAAAGAAATCGGAGTTAGAAGGCGTCTCCCTACCAGAAAGCGTGGCTCTTTTTATCGCTGATAAGGTCCACTCAAATATAAGAGAATTGGAAGGATACCTCCGCCGGGTCATCGCCTATTCCTCTCTTAAAGGTGAAAGCATAGATCTAGACCTTACAAAAGAGGCTTTAAAAACCTTACTAGACTCTGTATCAAGCATTGTGACTGTTGAAAAGATCCAGAAATTCGTATGCCATCAATTTAAAATAAAGCTTTCTCAAATCAAATCGAAAAATAACTCTCCAAAGGTGGCTTTTCCTCGCCAGGTCGCCATGTATCTAGTAAAAGAATTAACAAACTCCTCCCTTCCTGATATTGGTAAAAAATTCGGTGGAAAACATCACACAACTGTAATCCACAGTATAAGGAAAATTGAAAAATTACGTACTCAAGACCCAGAATTCAACAGAGAAATTAACAAGTTTATTAACTACATTCACTAAAGAAATCTGTAAATTATAAAAGTTTTTCACATTTTATTTGATTTTATTATTCTTATTATTTAATCTTAGTCTATATTTAATATATAATTATATTAATGATTATTAAAAAGGTGGAAAAATGAAATTTTCGATTAAAAAAGATGTTATTCTTAAGGAACTCCAACTTCTTCAAGGAATCGTAGAGAAGAGAAATACAATGCCTATTCTTGCCAATATTCTGATAAATGTTTCAGAGGATGATATCGAACTTATAGGGACCGATCTAGAAGTTGGCATAAGGACTCATTTTCCAGCCATGATTGAGAAAACAGGCGCTATAACAATATCAGGGAAAAAAGTCTTTGAAATTGTACGATCTCTTACAGAAGATCAGGAAATTGTATTTACAGAAGGAAAAGAACTAATAATGGAGATAACATCAGGGCAGAGTGAGTTTAGAGTTCTATGTCTTTCAAAAGAAGATTACCCTCAGGTCCCGGAGCCAAAATTCGAGAAAGGGATTAGTCTTCCCCTGGAGAAAGTCAAGGAAATGATTGACAGGGTCTATTATGCCATTACTCAAGAACAGAGATATTATTTAAACGGAGCCTTAATGATAATTAAAGGAAATATTATTGAATTAGTTAGTACAGATGGTCATAGACTTGCTTATACATCAATATCAACGGAAAAAATAAAATTGGATAAAGAGATACGTGGAATTGTGTCAAAGAAGACGCTGAGTGAGTTAAGGAAGTTTGAAGATGATAATATTGAATTTGATTTAGACGAAAACAATCTTTTCTTTAGGGTGAAAAACAGGACTATGATTTCAAGGATTATAGAGGGGAAATTTCCAAATTATGAAGCTGTAATACCAAAAGGCAATCCATACATCCTTTCTTTTTATAGGGAGGAGATTATGGATGCAGTAAGAAGGGTTTCATTGCTGTCTACAGAGAGGTCGAGGGGCATTAAGTTTAATATCGAAAAAAATCAAACAAGGCTCTTTTCATCAAATCCAGAGATAGGGGAGGCAAGGGATAGAGTAGATATGGAATATGATGGAGAGGAATTAGAGATTGGATTTAATGCGCAGTATCTCCTTGATTTTTTAACAAACGTTAAGTCAGAAAAAGTTCGATTTGAACTTAAGGACGAGAACAGTGCTGTCCTGATGAGACCAGAGATTGAGGATGATATCAAGTATATTTATGTGTTGATGCCTATGAAAATTTAAAGATCATTCAGAAGGGCGAAAAGGATAAGTCTTACCTAGTAATGAAATATTTCCATCAACATCGACGATCACAGCTCCATACTCTGTGTAACTTTCTAGAATTTCTTCCGGCTGTTTAGAGACAAAGAGTGCGGTTGAAAGAGCATCGCATATTATGGTTTCCGGGCCAACAACCGTTACGCTCTGTTTGCCTTGAGCAGGATAGCCTGTCATTGGGTTAAGAATGTGATGGTAACGAATATTGTTCAACTCAAAATATCTTTGATAATCGCCTGTTGTGGCCGCACCAAGGGCTGAAATGGATAAAACGCCAAAGAAACCGCTTTTTCTGGGATGTTTTATGCCTATCTTCCAGGGCTGATAATCAGGGTTCTCTCCCCAACAATAAAGGTCACCTCCTGCATTAATGAAGCCCCTTGAGATTCCCATCTTAATCAAGGCCTGTGAAGCGAGGTCAATTCCAAAACCTTTGGCAATCCCGCCCCAGTCAAGCTCCATACCAGGAAGAAGAAGGAGCGACCTGTCCTCTTCCTGGATTTTTTCCATCCCGATGTTTATTAATATAGATTTTATTTCTTGCTCGGATGGCACTCTGTGTGAGCTGTTTAGGAATCCCCAGGCGCGAGATAATGGGGCGACCGTAACATCAAAGCAACCGTTGGAGTTGCGATGAACTTCCAGGGCCCTGTGGAAAAGATTTAAGACGAGAGGAGAAGAATATTCATGGACTCCAGGGGAAAAGTGCTTTTCTATCTCAGAAAACATGCTAAGGATTTCTTTTTGAGCTAATTTAAATGCTGAGGATGAACAGAAGATTTTTATCTCACAAACAGTGTCGAAAATTAGAATTGTTGAGGAGTGCCATTTCTCTTTGACTTGGCAGCTGAAGATGAAATAGAAAAAAACGAGCAGAATTACAAAAAATTTTTTAGACAATTGTTTTATTGATTGAATGAAAACCTTAGCAATCTCCATCTCTCGAGATTTTCGTCTAATATTTAGAAAAAGTCAACATCTTGAGTTTTTAATAATCAATTTTGACTGAAAAATTGACAAAGGGATTAAATCTGGGTATTTTTATTTCTCATAACGCAAGGCAGTTTCATGTAAAACGCAAAAAAGCGAAAATAAAATGGTTTCTTAATTTATTATTTTTATTATAAGTTTTATGTATGATGTTTTTCGTATGCATATATGACATTTATTTGGAAATTAGGCTTCGGATTATAGATTTAATTAAGGAGGTATCATGAAAAACATAAGATGTTTGGTTATAGCCGCGCTTTTTATTATTTTTGTCTCTTTCACGAGTGTATATTACACAGAGAGCAGGGAGAACAAGGGCATTAAACAAGATGTAAAAGAACAAGCTGTGAGCACAAAATATAAGGATGTAAGAATAAAGAAATTCCCGATCGCAGTGCAATGCTGGACATTCAGGAAATTTTCCTTTTTTGAAACGATAAAAAAGGTTAAAGACCTGGGTATTCAATATTTGCAGCCATATCCTGGACAGGTGCTTGGCGAAGATATGCCAAAAGCTCGATTTGACCATAACCTCGATGATGAACAGATAAGACTGGTGAAAAGCAGGTTAAGGGAGAACAGCATCAGGCTTGTAAGTTATGGGGTGGTTAACTTTGAAAACAATGAAGAGAGCCTGCGGAAGGTTTTCGATTTTGCGAAAAAAATGAGGATCAGAACGATAGTTACCGAACCGAGATTTGACGATTATTCTCTTATTGAACGTTTGGTTAAGGATTATAATATCAATATAGCAATTCATAATCATCCAGAGCCGTCAAAATATGCTCGCCCAGAAACCGTTCTTGAGCATGTAAAGGGGCTTGACGAACGCATCGGATCATGCGCGGATACAGGGCACTGGATGCGCACCGGAGTTAACCCTGTGAATGCACTTCGGCTCCTCAAAGGACGCATTCTGGATGTTCATTTGAAAGATTTGAATGAGTTTGGCACTAAGAGTGCATATGATGTTCCCTTTGGGCAGGGGAAGGCGAATATTCATGACATTCTTGCTGAGCTAACTCTACAAAATTATCACGGATATCTGTCCATAGAACACGAAAAAAGGGAAGACATCGACAATCCCTCACCTGCAATCAGAAAAGGTGTCGAGTACATAAAAAGCATAACCTACTTTGAAGAGCATGATGAAATCCTGAAAAGGAGCGATGGGAGATATTCAAAACATGGTTGGAACCATTATGGACCCGGTTATTTTGAGCTTGATGAAAAAAAAGGAATTATAAAGGGGCAAGGAGGAATGGGCCTCTTCTGGTATAGCGTTAAAAAATACAAGGATTTTACTATTGAACTGGATTTTAAATGTTCAGAAAAAAACACAAATTCCGGAATCTTTCTAAGAATCCCAGATATTCCGACAAACAATGATTATATTTATCACTCTTTCGAGATCCAGATCTATGACAGCGGGGATGGTATTCACAAGACAGGAGCAGTCTATGATGCGGAACCACCCCGCGTTGATGCCTTTAAAGAGCCGGGGGAATGGAATCATTTCAAGATTACCTTTAAAGGCGATCGCATACAAGTTGAGCTTAACAATACTGAAGTGATTGACTGGAATGCTGAACCGCGGGGAAAGGTCAAAGATTTCGCTAAGGAAGGATATATAGGGTTACAGAACCACGACAGCCGATCTCCAGGCTACTTCAGAAATATATTTATTAAAGAGCTAAAGTGACACAGTAAAAAGGGGTCGCGTCTCAA
>DAOVDU010000072.1 GCA_030669305.1 Candidatus Aminicenantota bacterium | reverse complement strand
ATAAATATAGGTATCGGTGGATTTGTGAATACTAGAGTTCCTGTCTCCATCATACATGAAATCATCCGTAAGGGTGTAAAGGATTTTACTCTTTCCTTTCAATCTAATTCGATCTGCGCTGAACTGCTGGCTGGTGCAATGCTGTTGTACCCTGATCATATATCTATCAAACGTGTTGAGCTGGCCTGGTGGGGATATGAGGTCATAGGTATTGCGCCTCTTTTGCGTTACCTGGCTTCCAACGGTATGATTAGACTAGATGACTATACCAACTATGGTATGTCTGCAAGATTCAAAGCTGCAGCAATGGGACTTGAATTTATTCCTGTGAGAGACCATGGCGGGTCGGATATGGAACTAGTAAATCGTGGAATCATGGTCAAGAGCCCTTTTTCTGGTAAAAACACTTACCTTGTTCCAGCATGTTATCCTGATGTTGGTCTGGTCCATGTTACCGCAGCAGATATGTATGGTAATTGCCGGATATTCGGGCCCCTCTGCACATGCCCTGAAATAGCCATAGCAGCAGCACATAGCATAATTACTGCAGAACAAATTATCCCTAATGAAAGCATACGAACCTACCCAAATCTGACTGAAATTCCTTACACGGCAGTAGATTCAATAATTGAGCAACGATTTGGCGCATATCCTGGTGTTTCTTATGGATACTATTGGTTTGATATGGAGCACATACAGATGTTCAGAAGCGCTTCAGATGAGTTCAGAAAATCAGGGAATCCAGATTCACTGAAAAAATACTATGATGAATATATCTTTGGTTGCGAAACATTTGATGATTTCCTGAATAAGATACCCTCTAAGACTATTAAAAAGCTCCAGGACTTAGATGGAGGCCAGCCGATAATCCTTGCAGATGCTCAGCCAGCCAATAATAGTCGATTCAAGGAGGTTTAAATAATGTCTGAATATACACCGGTTGAAATGATAGCCTATACAGGTTCGAGAGTTTTAGAGGACAATAAAATCGTCTTTGTAGGTACAGGCCTACCAATAATTGCGGCAATGCACGCCCAGCTTACACATGCCCCAGGGCTTGGTATGATTTTCGAAGCAGGAGCTCTATCACCGATTCTTGACATTGGAATGCCTTTGTCTGTTGGGGATACAAGGGCTTGCCGTAAAGCTTGTTATCTCAAAGGGCTATGCGCTGTATTTGAGTTGACCCAAAGAGGGCATGCAGACTATGCTTTCATTGGCGGCGCCCAGATAGATATGTACGGGAACGTAAATTCAACATTCGAAGGTGATAATTATACCAGAGCTAGAACAAGATTTCCGGGAAGTGGTGGTGCAGGAGCTATGGCTGCAAATTGCGAAAAGACAATTACTATTATGGCCCTAGAAAAAAGAAGATTTGTTGAAAAGTTAGATTTTTTAACAAGCATAGGGTATGGTGATGGTTCGTCTCATTTTCGTGAAAAAGCCGGTGTCATGGGTTCAGGCCCATACAGAGTAATCACCAATGAGGCTCTCTTTGGTTTCGATGAAAAAAGCAAAAGAATGATGCTGTTTGAAGTAGCATCGGAGAGAACACCCGAGCAGATTCAAGAGAAAGTAAGTTTTGAACTGTTAATATCTCCTGATATAAAGGAGATGAAAGAACCAACAGAAGAAGATTTGAGACTTTTAAGGGAAGTGTGTGATCCTGAAGGGTATTTCCTTGCTAGAAAAGTTGAAAGATAAGGTTATTTCTTTTCATATTCAAAATTGGTGGTTGGAATTTGAGATTTATGGAGCTGATAGCTAAATTAAATTCCAATAATCATTCTCACCAAAAGGCTGATAATAATGGCCACTCCTGTGTTTAAGGCCATAGATATAAAAGCCATTTTCTTCCCTATCTCTTTCCACAGGATGGCCACTGTTGAAACGCAGGGAATAAAAAAGCTGATAAAAACAGTGAAAATAATTAGCTGTTGCCTTGTGATAAGGGTCATTAAATCCTGATAGCTAACATCAAGTGCTTGAAGCATCATTATCAATGAGAGCTCTTTCCGTAAAAACCCAAACACAAGAGTCACGCCGAGTTCCCGGGGCAAACCGAGTGCTTTCTCAACGAAAGGGGAAAGAACAAGGTTGATGAAACTATCAAGCCTAAAAAATTGCATTAAGGCCAAAACAATACTTCCTACGATCAAGATTGGCCAGGCAAATAGTATAAAAGACTTAAGCTGAAAGTATGTTTTCCTGAAAAGGCTCTTCAACGATGGTACTTTCAGGGAAGGAATTTCCAGAATCAGCCCAGGAGAGGGAGTTCTAAAAAAGAAAGAGATGATCCTTCCGAGCACACCAACCAGTAGTATGTTAAAAATATAAAAACCTACTGCCCAGAGGGGACCTAGATAAAAGGCCATCAAAGCCAGGATAATAGTAGTTCTGGCCGAACAAGGAATAAAGGGAATTAAAAGAGATGTGATTATTTTATCCCTCCGGGATTCTAATATCCGTGTGGAAACAACTGCTGGAACATTACATCCAAAGCCCAATATGAAAGGAGAGACAGATTTGCCATGAAGTCCAATTCTGTGCATAAATGTATCCATCAAAAAGCCAGCACGCGCAAGATAGCCAACATCCTCCAGCAGCGACATGAGAAAAATGAGAGGGATAAAAAAAGGCAAAACTATAGCCACACCGCCTCCAACTCCTTGAAGCAAGCCATCTGCTAAATAAAAAAACACTCCTGAGCCAAGCTTGATGGACAGGTAGTCCCTTAAATTGATCAAAGGATTGAGTAGAAATTCTTCTAAAGGGCTTCCAATTTTAAAAATAATAAAGAAAAAGCCAAAAAAAACGCCAATGAGTATCAGGTATCCTAAGAGAGGGTGCATGATAATATCGTCGACTCTTTCCAACCAACCAATTCTTTTCCCTCTTTTTACCTGACTGCTTTCTTCAAAATATTTAAGAGCCTGGTGATGCCTTTCAGCTGCAATGACTTCATAGGCAGGTATATTGTGTCTTGCCTCGAGTTCGCCCCTGATTTCATCTACCGCCTTCTTTAAAGAAGGATTTATCTCCTTGAGCATCTTATCAAAAAACGTCTTGCCAGCTTCGATCATCTTTATTGCAGTGAATCTTTTGTTTGCGACTATTGGAAAATCATCCGGCATGTTTTTCTCAAGCTCTTCAACTTTATCCTCCACATCTTTAGCCCATTTTATATGAGAAACAGGTTTTCTTTCCTTCAAATTCTTAAGGGCAGCAATAAGAAGCTCTTTAATCCCACGACCATGTGAGGCAATAGTTGGAATAACAGGAACTCCAAGAAGGCTCTCCAATTTCCTGGGATCAATCTCCACGCCTTTCTTTTCTGCCAGGTCAACCATGTTCAGGGCAACAATCATGGGATATCCCAATTCGATAAGTTCCATGGTAAGCTCAAGACTTCTTCCCAGTATAGAGGCATCAATCACATTGATGATTAAATCTGGTTTTTCAATGAATAGATGTCTAAGAGCTACTTTCTCAGCTTCATCAGAAGGATTAAGAGAATAAGTCCCTGGAAGGTCGATTATATTTAAAACTGTGCCTTCGACATTAACCTTACTGTGGGTATGTTTGACAGTTGTTCCCGGAAAATTGGACGTTTCCGCTTTCAGTCCAGCTACGGAATTAAAAAGAGTGCTTTTTCCACAATTGGGCTGCCCGATGAATATGATATCTGGAAAATTATTTTGTTTTGCCAACTATCTCAACCATAATTTTTCGAGCAATTCCTCGGCCAAGGGCAATAGAGGTATCTGAGGTTAAATCTCTTACCAGAATCGGCCCGCCAAAAATGCTCCGCGAATCCAATTCAATGATATCATTTCTATGAAAGCCAAGCGAAAGAAGTCTTCGGTGTACCCCATGGCCTCCCAAAATGTCGACAATTTTTAACTTCTTATTATGCGGTGCATCACATAAACTTATCATTCTGTATAAAAAGTCCTTTCCTTTTTAAAAGAGAATTGTTTTAGAATGTTACAGGTGATAATAAATAAAGCAAAAAAAAAAATCAACTTTATTCTGTTAGATCCGTTTATTCCGTTGAGCCCGTTTGTCTGGTTTGTCTGGTTTATCTGGTTTGTTTATATAGGCAAGACAAGCTAAAGGGCAAGACAACCTTCGTGGCAAGACAAGCAAGACAGGCAAGACAATAAGAACTCAAAACTCAAATTTCAAATCTCAAAACTGGTTTAAGGTTGAAGGTTATTATTTTTGGATCATCTCCCATTTAGTTGCAAAAATGAATGCCTTTATTTTTAGAATGTCATTCCTGCGCAAGCAGGAATCTAGAAAAAGGGCTTTGAGGTTACAAGTAATTGAAAAAGAAAATCAGCCATAGGTTGATTTATATAAAAGCACATGCAGATAGTCCTGGATTCCTGCTTGCGCAGGAATGACAGCTTAATTATATATCTCTTCTATTATCTTTCAACTAAATGGGAGATGAACCTTATTTTTTTTCACGTTAAACCTTAAACCTTCAACCTTAAACCATTTTCGAGCTTTGAGTTTATTTTCGGCTTACGGCTTACGGTTTACAGCTTACGAACTTACGTGTGTCATTGACAACTTAGGGGGTTTCTGCTACAAATTAGGCAAATGTATAAGCTGTTGATTCGAAAAATTTTCGGCACAAAAAACAAAAGAGATCTGAAAAAACTCCAACCATATGCTTCTGCAATCAACGAGCTTGAACCCCATATTAAAAAACTCGACAACAATCAGATCAAATTTAAAACTGCAGAGTTTAGAGAAAAGTTAAATCAGGGAGCAACTCTGGATGACATGCTCATCGAAGCCTTTGCAGTCGTGCGAGAAGTCGCTAAAAGAACCATAAACATGCGTCACTTTGACGTCCAACTCATGGGCGGTGTGGTTCTTCACCAAGGGAAAATTGCGGAAATGAAGACAGGAGAAGGAAAAACGCTGGTCGCAACTCTCCCCGTCTATCTGAATGCTCTGGAAGGAAAAGGGGTTCATATCATAACAGTAAACGACTACCTAGCAAAAAGAGACACAGAATGGATGGGGCCTATCTATAATTTTCTCGGCCTTGAAGTAGGAACTATTCAGCATGAAATGCCTGATTTTGAAAGAAAAGAAGCCTATAAAAAAGATGTTACTTACGGGACCAACAATGAATTTGGCTTTGATTACCTCCGGGACAACATGAAATTTCGCCTCTCTGATCTAGCCCAGAGAGAACACCATTACGGTATTGTGGATGAAGTTGACAGTATTCTTATCGACGAAGCTCGAACACCATTAATAATATCAGGTCCAACAGAAGAATCGACATCTATTTACTATAGAGTAGATAATCTCGTCCGAAGGCTTCACAAGGAAAAAGATTTTAAGGTCGACGAAAAAACAAGGACAGTTGTCCTCACTGAGGAAGGCGTAGCCGTATCAGAAAAGTCCCTCAATGTAAAAAATCTGTATGACCTTACTAACATGGACCAGATCCATGCCATCAATCAGGCATTAAAAGCTCACAATCTGTTCAAAAGAGATGTGGATTACATGCTTAAAGAAGGCAAGGTAATCATTGTCGATGAATTCACAGGCCGCCTGATGCCTGGAAGGCGCTACAGTGACGGACTCCATCAGGCGCTGGAAGCAAAAGAAAAGGTTCGTATTGAGGAAGAGTATCAGACTCTGGCTTCAATCACATTTCAGAACTATTTCCGGATGTATGATAAGCTTGCCGGAATGACTGGAACAGCAGTCACGGAAGCCGTAGAGTTTCAATCCATATATAAATTGGATGTTGTAGAGATTCCCACCAATAAAACCCTTAGGCGTTATGAAAATCCGGACGTAATCTATCGTACAGCCAATGAAAAATGGAATGCTGTTGTTGAGGAGATAATCGATAATAATAAGAAAGGACGCCCGGTACTTGTGGGCACAATCTCCATTGAAAACTCAGAACATCTCAGTTCTCTTTTGAGAAAAAGGGGAATCCAGCATATTGTCTTAAACGCCAAATATCATGAAATGGAAGCTAAGATCGTAGCTCAAGCAGGAAGAGTCGCAGCGGTAACCTTGGCAACCAACATGGCCGGCCGAGGAGTAGACATACTTTTAGGCGGAAACCCAGAATTTTTAGCTAGAGAAAATCTAAGAAAAAAAGGCATCAACTTTGAGGAAATTTTAAAAGAAGAATGGGAAAAAGCCCTTGAAGAATCAAGAAGAATCATGGATGTGGAACATGAGAAAGTAATCGAGCTGGACGGTCTACATATTATCGGTACAGAAAGACACGAAGCCCGAAGAATCGACAATCAGCTTAGAGGAAGATCGGGAAGACAGGGAGATCCTGGCTCATCTCGTTTTTACCTCTCTTTAGAAGATGATTTGATGCGAATATTCGGAAGTGAAAGGATATCCAGCTTGATGGCAAGGATTGGTATGGAAGAAGGAACACCCATCGAGCACAAAATGGTAAGCAGGGCTATTGAAAGAGCCCAAAAGCAGGTAGAGGGCCAAAATTTTTCCATCCGTAAACATTTACTGGAATATGATGATGTAATGAATAAGCAGCGAGCATCCATATACCAATTGAGAAAAGAGATCCTGCATGGAAAAAGCATGAAAGGCTACATCCAAGAGTTGATCACTACTATTGTTGATTGGATCATGGAAAATCACACCCATAAGGATAAATCACCGGAAGACTGGGACGTAGAAGGATTTAAAAAAGCTTTCGGGGCTCAATTCGGGTTTGACTTCGAAGAATTAAGTGTTGACTGGGATACGATAAACCATGAGGAATTAAGGGAAAAGACTCTGAAGACTCTTATAGATATTTATGATGAGAAGGAAAAAATCATTGGTGAAGAGCAAATGAGAGAATTTGAAAGAATCATCATGCTCCAAATCATAGATTCTCAGTGGAAAGATCATCTTCTCGGTATGGACTATCTTAAGGAAGGCATAGGTCTCCGCGGATACGGCCAAAGAGATCCATTGGTTGAATATAAAAAAGAAAGCTATGAAATGTATCAGGCTATGATGGACAGAATTGAAGATGAGATAATCCGCTATCTTTACTTGCTCCAGCCAATACAGGAAGAAGAGCTTCCCCAGAGAAAGGAACAACCTCTATACTACCAGCATCCTCAGGGATCACCCTCGCAAAGTGTAAAGAAAGCAAGATCTTTAATTCCCAAAAAAAGAAAAAAGAAAAAAAAGAAAAAATAGGAGATGGTGAATGCTAGAAGAAAAGATAAAAGAGGGACTGACCTATGATGATGTACTTATTCTCCCTGCCAAATCAAACGTAATCCCTGCTAAGACAAATGTCTCCACAAAGCTGAGCCGGCATATCCAGCTCAGTATTCCGATTGCAAGTTCTGCTATGGATACGGTCACAAAATCAAAAATGGCTATTGCCATAGCTCAACAAGGAGGAATAGGAATCATCCACCGGAACATTTCCATTGAAAAACAGGCTGAAGAAGTCGATAAAGTCAAGCGCTACGAAAGTGGAATGATAGTCGATCCTATAACCATGAGGCCGGATAACAAAATCTTCGAAGCAAAAGAGGTTATGAAAAAATATCAAATTTCAGGACTTCCAATCACCGATAACAATAATAAATTAAAGGGAATCTTAACAAACAGGGATATCCGATTCGAATCCCGCATCAATTTATCCATTGACAAGGTCATGACAAAGGATTTAATCACAGTGCCTTTAGAAACATCGATAAAGGAAGCAGAAAATCTTTTTCACAAACACAAAATAGAAAAAATACTGATGGTGGATGAGAATTTTTACCTTAAAGGTTTAATAACTTATAAGGATATCCTAAAAAGAATCCAATATCCCCACGCTGCAAAAGATGAATATGGCCGCTTAAGGGTTGGAGCAGCGGTTGGCGTGACTGAAGAGACATTAGAGAGGACAAAGGCTCTCATCAACACAAAAGTTGATGTTTTGGTTGTTGATACAGCCCACGGCCATTCCCAAAGAGTTCTTGATACAGTCAAAATGCTGAAAAAGGAATTTCCTGAACAAGAACTAATTGCCGGCAACATTGCTACAGCAGAAGCAGCCAAAGAGCTTATTGAACTTGGCATCGATGCAGTAAAGGTGGGAGTTGGTCCCGGGTCTATATGCACAACTCGGGTTGTCACAGGAGCAGGAATCCCTCAGATAACAGCTATTGCAGATGTCGTTAAAGTGAGTGGAGCAAAGGATATTCCTCTTATCGCAGATGGAGGCATAAAACATTCGGGAGATATTACAAAAGCCATTGCTGCCGGTGCAAGTTCTGTCATGATTGGAAACCTTCTGGCTGGAACCAATGAATCCCCAGGCGAAGTGGTTATTTACCAAGGACGATCCTACAAGACATATCGCGGGATGGGTTCTATCGAAGCCATGCGAGAGGGAAGCCGGGATAGATATTTTCAGGACTCTTTACCTAGCGAAAGCAAACTCGTTCCCGAAGGGATTGTAGGCAGGATTCCTAGCAAGGGAAACGTAGCCAATATCATCCAGATGCTAATAGGAGGATTAAAGGCAGGCATGGGTTATGCAGGATGCAGAACCATTAAACAGCTCCAAAAGGAAGCAAAATTTATTAAAGTTACAACATCTGGAATCAGAGAGAGCCATGTTCATAGTGTTATCATCACTAAAGAAGCACCAAATTATCATTTAGAATAAAAAACAAGTTTAGTCAGTTGCGTCAGTTATGTCCGTTTGATCTACTTTTTCTTTTTTGATTTAATAATTCTTTTCTCGAGTGCTTCAAAGGATGCAATCATCTTGCGCAGCATGGCATTTTCCTTCTTCATTGACTCACGCAGAATTGCAAGTTCCTTGTCAATATCTCTTTCTTTTCTGTGCTTTTGTTTATTATTAGACTGTGAATTTGAATCTTGCATCTTACTTATAATCTATTTTATCTTTTTTATCCTATTTTTTCCATCAGTAATTAATATTTTTGGAATAAAAAAATCAATATCCTCATCTTCCATCAGAGTATAAGAAGCAATAATCAATTTATCTCCAGATTTTGCCTTATGAGCTGCTGCTCCATTGACCACTACTATTCCTGAATCCTTCTTACCTCTGATCAAATAGGTAATAAATCTTTCTCCGTTTGAGATATTGTAAACATGAACCTGCTCGTAAGGAATCAAATCTGCGGCTCTCATCAAGTTTTCATCCAGAGTAAGGCTACCTTCATAATCGATGTTTGTTTCTGTGACTGTAGCCTTGTGAATCTTGGCCTTCAACATTACTCTTTTCATTATCTCCTACTCCTTAATGTTAATAAACGTGTTATCAATAAGCCTATTCTTGCCGATAAAAACTGCTACTGCAATCAAGGCTTCTTTTTCAATTCTCGCTAATGGATCTAGATTATTCAAATCCACTATCTTGACATAATCAATCTTTGCCAGAGCCTCTGATTTTATTATTTCTTCCATCCTTCGGATAATCCTTGCTGACTTCCTTTCACCACTTTTAAACATCTCGTCGGCTCCTCTTAAGCTTTTCGACAAGCAGAGAGCAGCCTTCCTTTGTTCCGGATCTAAGTAAGTGTTTCGGGAACTGAGGGCTAGTCCATCTTTTTCTCTTATAATAGGGAGAATTTCGATATTCACATCTAAATCAAGGTCTTTAACCATTCTTTTTAGAACAATTGCCTGCTGAGCGTCCTTCTGGCCAAAAAAGGAGACATCAGGATCAACAATATTAAAAAGTTTCAAAACAACTGTACACACGCCTCTGAAATGGCCTTGCCGGGAGCATCCACACAGCTTATCCTGTAAATCATGAACTTCTATGTAAGTTTTAAACCCTTCAGGATACATCGCACTTGCCTCAGGAATAAACAGATAATCCACTCCTTCTCTCTCTAAAATTTCAGAATCATGCTTTAAATCCCTGGGATACTCTCTAAAATCTTCATTAGGACTAAATTGTGTAGGATTAACAAATATGCTCACTACAGTACAGTCAGCCTTTTTTACAGAACTTCGCACTAAACTCAAATGACCTTCATGCAGACATCCCATTGTCGGAACAAGCCCTATGAT
>DAOVDU010000028.1 GCA_030669305.1 Candidatus Aminicenantota bacterium | reverse complement strand
CCTTAAACTTTAAACCTTAAACCCGTTTCGGCTTACGGCTTACAATAATTGGGGGTAGATTATATTTGTGACTAATCACTGGATTCCTGCTTTCGCAGGAATGACAGACACTTACACTCAATCGTCATTCCCGCGGAGGCGCGAATCCATAGCTACTACCCACACTTATTGAGAAGTTACCCAATTACGATCTATTCGGTCTGTTCTGTTCTTTTTCCTTAAACCTTCAACCTTAAACCTTAAACCAATTCTCAGCTTTGAGTTTTTCTTACTCCTCACTCCTCACTTATTACAGTGGTTTGTTACATGCTCCATCGCACAAGGAATTCTAAACGAGCACTAAAGATAACCATGAGAATTCCCACAATTGTGATAACCAGCCATGGAACCCAGGTGTTCTTCAAAAATGTCCAGTAAGAATCTTTGTAGTCAGAGACCATCACACTGAGCCTTCCTATGAGTGCTGTCGGGGGGAGCCCGTCACCTAACGGCCATAGCAAGCTCAGGCCTGCAATAGCCACAGTTGCATGCAAACCTATAGAGTCCAGGAACCAGATGAGAGGTATTCCAATGATAGCTGCTCCGCCATAAGTTAAAACGCCTTCTGACACAGGGATAATTACAGCTAAAAGTATGAACAGCAATATTAAAGGGATACTGATTACTGCAAAGGATATAAGACCCCGGACGCCAGTTGCAGTCATTATTTGTTGAAGCATGCCTACAACGACAATAGTTGCAAGTAAAGGGAGCAGGCGTTTCATAGTATCTCTTGATAAAGCAAGAATTTTGATCTTCTTGGGGCTTACCAAGAGTGCAACCAGGGCAGCAATAGTAAATTCCAGCGGTAACCCTAATATTGGTAAGGAAAAAGGCCAGATGCGGGATGTCACGAGTAATCCTAAAAAGACCAGGAATGGCAAAAGAACTCTCCACCAGCTCATCTTTGCAGGCACCTCGGGCATATCTTTCAGGGCTGCATCCAAATCCATCGAACCTTCTTTTTTCCATCCTAGGAATAGAACGGTAAAGGTTCCAAGGATAAGAACAGGGATGCCAAGAGGAAGCTCAAAGCCCACATAAGGTATGGCCGTTCCTGCAGATAAAATCATTGCCCAGATATTAACTGGAGGAGCAGCAGCACTTAAACCGGCAACGATAAAGAGAATAGCAGCGACCTTTCGCTTTGGTATCCCTAGATAGCCAAACGCTAATGCTATGGGTGCTCCTACGACAAGAAGAGAGACGCTTCCTGCTCCTGTTAGGGCGCCTGGGATAAGGATGATTATCATTAAGAGTATCAGGGCAATGATGCGCATGTTATAAAAGTATTTAATCGTGCCTCTGACAACATAATTCACACCACCTGATTCACTGACTATAGCCATGAATATAGTGGCTGTACAAAATACAAGGATAACATCCAGATAGGTAAAAGAACCCTCTACCAGGTGACGTGCCAACTGGCCTATTGGCGGGGAGTTTGTGAATGCTCCAGCTAAACCTCCTGCCACAGCGGCGGAAAGCATGCTTATTTCTACGGATAATTTCTTCCATTTAGCTATCGCATAAGCGATTACCATAACAACTAGAATGATTCCAATCTGTAAATACATAATCTTACACCCTCCGCAATTTTACCTTTCGCATTTTAATTTAGTCAAGCAATCTCATATTATTGAATGAATGTCAAATTTTAAAATCCTGTTATTCCACTTTGACTTGAAATTTTTCCTGTGATATAAACTTTTTAGAATTAAAAAGGCATCTCTGTATGCACGTGCATGGATATCTTTTAATCAATTTATTAGGAGCAAGAAAATGAAAAAAACACTTATGCTGGCTCTAGTTTGTTTTTTTGTTTTCACTCAGGTCAGTTTTTCTGCTTTAAGCAAGCACATTGTTGACTATCGAATCAAAGCTAAGCTTATTCCTGAGGAAAAAGCAGTCATAGGGGAAGAGACATTAACCTGGCTCAACGATTCAGATGAGTTCGTCTCAGAGCTTCAATTCCATCTTTATTTAAATGCATTTAAAAACAACCGTTCGACTTTTATGAAAAAAAGCAAAGGAGTTCATCGAGGGTTTAAATTAGGCAAGGAGAATTGGGGTTATTTGGAGATAAAAAAAATTCAGATAAAAGATGGCCCTGATTTAACTTCGACAATAGAGTATATTCAGCCTGATGATGGGAATAAAGATGACCAGACTGTCATAAAAGTAAGTTTGCCGGATCCGGTTCTACCTCAAGAGAAGATTACGCTTTTTATTGAATTTTATTCAAAACTGCCAAAGGTTTTTGCTCGTTCAGGCTTCTATGGTGATTTTTTTATGGTAGCACAGTGGTTTCCTAAGATTGGTGTTTTCTGGAATGGAGAATGGAATTGTCATCAGTATCATCTCAATACTGAATTTTTTGCTGACTTTGGCGTTTATGAAGTAGAAATCACTGTTCCTGAAGAGTATGTAGTGGGCGCAACAGGATTAAGGATTAAAGAGTTAAAAAATGGAGACGGGACAAAAACTTATACACATTATCAAGAAGATATTCATGATTTTGCCTGGACTGCTTGCCCTGATTTTGTGGAGTTCAGAGAGAAATATTCTTTAGAAAACCCTCAAGTGAATACAGAAATGATTCTGCTTGTACACCGCAGTCATTTAAACCAGAAAGACAGATATTTGAGTTCTTTGAAAAACGGAATCGAATTTTACAGCCAAAATTACGGTGCTTATCCTTATCCTACAATTACCTTAGTTGACCCTGCGCCCAAAGCATCTGGTGCCGGGGGTATGGAATATCCCACCTTATTTACTTCCATGACTTTCTGGGCAATACCAAAGGGCCTGCATCTTCCGGAAATGATTACTATTCATGAATTTGGCCACAATTACTGGTATGGAATGATCGGCTCAAACGAGTTTGAAGAAGCCTGGCTCGATGAGGGATTCAACACCTATTCTGAAATAAAGGCAATGGAAAAGTACTATGGAGAAGACAGGTCAATGATTGATATGTGGGGATTGAAAATAAGCGATTTCATTCTTCAAAGATTTCAGATGATTGGCTCTGGCAAAATGGACCCCATTGTTAAGAATTCCTGGGAGTTTTATAGCGGGGGAAGTTATAGCATGAATACTTATTCAAAAGCAGCATTAATGCTTTTAACTTTAGAGAACCATCTTGGCGATGGAGTTATGTCAAGAATAATGAGAACCTATTTTGAAAGGTGGAAATTCAAACATCCTACGACCCAGGATTTTGTTGAAGTGGCAGAAGAGGTTAGCGGCCGGGATCTAGGCTGGTTTTTTGATCAATTTTTATACAGCCCGGATAAATTGGATTATGCTATTGGAGTTCTCAAGTCTAAACTGGTCAAGAAACCTGAAGGAATATTTGAAGAAGGAAAAAAAGAGATTGAAGAAAGTCAAAATAGAGAAGGCAAAAGCCAGGAAAAAATATACAGGAATGAGGTAGTAGTTGTAAGAAAAGGGGAATTGATCTTTCCTCAAGAGATTTTAATTGTCTTTGAGAAAGGCGAAGAAATTTGGGAAAAATGGGATGGAAAAGAAAGGTGGAGAAAATTTGTCTATTTTAAGCCTTACAAACTTAAGTCAGCTCATGTAGACCCTGAATATAAGGTTGTTCTTGATGTCAACTTTATTAATAATTCCCGTATCATGAAACCAAAAAAAATATCAATTTTAAAATATGCCTTAAGTCTTATGTTCAATTTTCAAAGTATTCTCTCTTTTGTTTCATTGTGACTATAGGAGGAAGACGTGAAAGTATTAAAAAGCTATAGTAAAGGAATTAGGGAGGCAACTCTACGGCCAAAGATGATATTCATTCTATGGCTCATAAATTTTATATTTGGCTCTGTCATCTATTTTCTTTTTTCCGGATTATTAGCGGATGTTTTAGGGAAAAGCAAAATAGCAGAAGGCCTGTTGAAAAAATTTGACTTTAATGTTTTGTTTGAATTGTTGGTACATAATGGAAGCACCATTCAAACGATTTTTTCTGTTGCCCTGATTTTAATTTTCTTGTACTTTCTGGTCTCAATTTTCCTATATGGGGGAATTCTCTTTAGCCTGGTTCATCCTCTCAAATCTGGTGATGTCGAAAGTAAAAAGCCAAGATTTGCACAGGTCTTTTTTCAAGGGGCTGGAAAGTTTTTCGGGCGATTTTTCCGGCTTTCCATTTATTCCCTTATTCTTTGGATTGTTTTTATTGTTATCAATGTCTTGCTGAACCTTGTTGGCAAAGTTTTAACTGCTAGCGGTGCAAATGAACAGATTGCTTTTTATCTTATCTGGATAAGAATAGCGATAGGTCTCTTTCTTGTGTTTTTGATAAAAATGATTTTGGATTACACACGGATTAAAATTGTCACTGAAAATTCCCGCCTTGTTTTCCTTTCATTCTTGAAAATAATAAGATTTGTTTTTAAGAAATTCGGCAAAACTCTAGCATTATACTATTTACTGGTAGTTACAGGAGTAATCCTCTTCGGGATCTTTTGGGCCTTGAATTCAATGATTCCTTCCCATTCTTTATTGAGCATTTTTATTGTTTTTATCATAAGTCAGCTTTTCATTGCCAGCAGGGGCTGGATAAAAGTTGCTTTTCAGGCAGCTCAATTAAAAAATTGGATGGGGGACTGAATGGGGGACGGTTCTATTTATTTTGGAGTAAGGACAATATAAGCGTCCAATGCTAATAAACTTTTTTCATGATTACTTCGTTTAAATAAATAGGAAGCAATAAAATCGAATTCAGTGTTAAGCTATGGTTAAGTTTAAATATGGAGATTGAGCATTGATTAAATTTTTACTCTGGGTAATTTTATTAGTGATTTGCTGGCCCCTGGCTCTTCTGGCGTTACTTCTATATCCTATTGTCTGGATTCTTCTCATTCCGTTCCGGCTTTTGGGCGTTACAGTGGATGCAGTACTGCAATTGTTTAAAGCCATTATTACGCTGCCAGCCAGAGTCTTGCGGGGACCGAGGTGAAATTCCCCGGCCTACTCACCCCTAGAACTTGTAAATAGAGCCATTGAGTCTGTTGTGACCATTAAACTTGTAAATAGAGCCATTGAGTCTGTTGTGACCATTAAAGTTGAATATAGTTTTTGTAAGTGGATGATGAGAGCCAAAAGTTAGAGATTCTCTTAAAGTATTGTTTCGTAAGAAAGAAAATGTATAATGATAATAAAATCTACGTTTGATTTTTCTTGCCGCGGATTATATGAGTGTAAAAATCGTTGAAAGAGTTGGGGATGTAAAGATTTATGGTAAGGGGTTATTAGGGGGGAAAGGGGTGGGATTAGTAAAAGTCAATAAGTGTAACATTCCCAAAGCACATAAATTAAGAACTCGTGTTCTCACAACCACATTTTATAAGAGATTTATTGAACTGGGCGGAAAGTTTGGGAATGAGGAATTAGACATTATTGCTTCTATCTTGAGGAAGTTAGGCAATATTCCAATCAGTGTTCGCTCTTCAGCTACAAATGAGGCCTGTGTTTCTAAAGAAGGGGATGGCTCGGTTCATGCAGGTGAGAATACTTCTTTTATGCTACCCAATAATCATCCTGATTTTTCATTGCGTTTTAATCAGTTGATACAGGCTATTTACCATATTTACAATGATTTTATTCAGAAGCAACCACCTGATAGTCAAGAAAGGATGGCAATCGTCATTAATCCAATACCTGGAATCTATGATGATACATTAGCTGGATCGGTTTATTATCCCTTGGTTTCAGGGGTCGCAAATTCATTTTTTCCTTATGCCTTGAAAACTCAGAATCCGGAAGAGGGTTTTGCACGGGTCGCCTTTGGCCACGGCTATGCTACGGTTTTAGATGATTTTCCAGTAATCTCGATGGCGACAATCCGAAATCCTATACCTCTTGAGATGTTAGGAGTAAGACAGAGGTATTTTTATGCAATAGATATGACAAAAAATGAGACGCTCAAGGGAGATGAACTGGAGACTATGAGAAAGTTAAGTGTAAAATTCGCCAATTATCAGAACATAAAAATATTAGGAAGGCGTAAGGATTCGATTAACTTTGAAACACTTGTTGAGGATAACCGATTTGGCTTCAAAAGCGGTCTCCTTGAAATAATGGATGTAATTTCTTCCAAAATTTCCTCCCACTATCAAATCGAGTTCGTTTTTAATGTTGATATTAACAAAGGATATACAGATTTTGGAACGTTTCACGTTGTTCAGTTGACTCAGTTGCCTGAATTGAAATTTGAAGCAATTCACTTTCCTGATCATGCAGGTAAAATCTATCTCTCTATAAACAAATTTCAGGGTCACGGGATCAAGAAAGGTGTCAAGTATGCGGTAGTTGTCTCCCCCTTCATATACGCCAAAGATATGCATGATGAGGTGAGAAGGAAGATTTCAACTCTCAACCGTTCGATGCGGGAAGCGAATGCTCCATACATCATTGTTTTGCCTGGACGTTTGGGGAGCAAAAACAAAGATTGGGGAATCCAAGTGGATTACCGAGATGTTGATAGGGCAGTGGCTATTTTTGAATATGGTGTCGATATTGCAGGTAGACCTGAGCCTCTAAAGGAACCAGAGTACCTTACTGGTGGTGGAATTTACGGCAGTCATTTTCTATACATGATTCAGGGCGGTTATGACGAAGAACAGAAAAAGATACAGACACGTATGTATGGTACTCAAGGCACCCATTTTCTGACTAATCTGGTGAGTAATAATATTATTTATGGTTTCATTTTGCCGACTCAAGATGAGATTGATCCATGGTTTTTTATTCCTCCAGATAAGAATAGTGCTCTTTACGTGCTCAGATTTCCAAAATCTATATCGGTGTATGCGGATTCAATAGAACAGAAGTGTGTTGTTGTTTCAGAAACAATTTGAGTCTGATGAATCAAAAAAAAGATAGATCATCCTCGTCTATGATAACTCTCAATAAATATGCCTTCTATCCAAGAATCATTAATCCAGCGAAATTTTCCCATGCGATAATTTTCTCCGCAGAAGAAGATGTGCGTAAGGCAAAAAATGCGTTAGCTGAAAGCATGCCGTGGACAGAGGTCCATGTATTAAGTGACCCTTTATCTGTGTCGAATTACATATCAGATAAGGCATCAGTAATTATCGTAGATGATACAGCGATTGTCGTTGTTGATACCGAAAGAATTCGTCAGAATAACAAAGATGTCGTTCTGGTGCTTCTCTCGTCTAATGATTTTGTACACCGTTCCCCACCCTCAGTTGCTCTGGAAAGATATCCATACACAGCAAAGGCAGACCTTATCTTTGCCATTGATAAGGAAGAGCTTATCCCAAACAAAATATTGCCATCAGCAGTGAGATGTGCAGAAGACTTGCTCAATATCGAGAAATATTCGAAAGAGAGGCGGTTTATCTTTTTAATAGTGGATGATGAACCGCGCTGGTTTTCTCAATTCCTCCCTGTCCTATATAACATCATTGGGCAGCGAGCTGATGTCATGGTTGCGAGAACATTTGAAGAAACATTGAAATTTCTTTTTGGGGTAGTGCTAGAATCCGAGATAGATGACGATAATTATCTTACTATTGGTCATGGTGATGATGTAGTTTGTTTAATAGCCGATATATTTTTTCCTAAAGGGAATGATTTAGATAGCGATTCTGGCAAGGATCTTATTAGACTTATTAAGAAATATTATCCGCGTATTCCCATAATAATCGCTTCTAAAGCAAGAGAAGCTCAAGATTTAAGAGATACCGCTTTCATTTTGCCAAAAGGAGATCCGGGGAGCTTGCAAACTCTCAAAAAATACATTCATGATTTCACTGGTTTGGGTGATTTTCTTATTCAGTCCAAAGTAGGTAAGGAATTATTTCGGATTAAAGATATATACCAGATGAACGAAGTCTTGCTTGAAGCTGAGAAGGATACAAAACAGGCTGAAATATTGAGAGAAATTCTTGAAATGTATGCTGAAAAGGATGCTTTCTCTACATGGCTATATATGCATGGCTTCAGGACACTGGGAGATATTATAAGACCAAAACGTGATAGAGGGCCTCAGCTTGTGAGTGCATTAAAAGAACCGATAGAAAGAGAGATTTCACGCATGCATTCCACTCCTTTAGTAATTGAGGGGAAAAGAGTGTTCAATCTCCATGACCTTTTAAATATACTTCAAAATGTAGAGCCCCAGAAGATACAAAAGCTTTCGGACAATGACGTCTTTTCTACCTGGTTGGATCGCAAAGGCTATCCGGAACTGGCAGAAGAGCTTCGTCCAATTCATGGAAGCGGAGTCAAGTTAAAAAAGGCTTTAGTTCAAACCTTTGAGAAATGGATAAACATCTATCAACAGAGAGGCAAGTCCAGACCCCTCTAAGAAACATCACTAAATATTACATTTCCCGCCTTTCTCCCCAACCAGAGTAGCTGTGTCTGCTCCAAGGCCGAACCCTGGTATCATAACGATCATGTTAATCCTGAGGCCTATTCCGAGGGGGTGGAGGTTTGTCTGCGGCAAAGGTAAGCTAAGTTATCCCCGCCTGTTTGCACACTGGAGTTTTGGAATCAGGTCATGAGATTTGGATGGCGGGAGCGGTATGAATCGAGAGGTTCACGTACCGTTCTGAGAGAGGCCGAGGTGAAATTCCCCGGCCTACTCACCCCTTAATTTGGTATACCTACATATACTTAGGTATAATTTGTAAATTGCTGATAAGATTGGCTATTCCTTTGTTTTCAAGAGGTTAGGAGAATCTGCTGAATCTGATTCGACACTAATTTCTAGGCAGAAAATTGGAGCAAGCTACATACTTCTCTAGAAACTTTGCTTGAAGAAAAATGGCCCATTAATTTTCTCCAGAACGCCTGAAGCTCTAAGTAACTTTCAAAGGGATTCTTTTCAGGTACAGCTTGGGTCTGAGCTAAGTAGATGTTTTTCATGCTTTCTAAAGCTCCTTCTTTATCACCTTGGAGAATATAGTCAACAGTCAGCATCTGATTTGAACGGAAAATTCGTTCCTCCAAGTCATCCTTTAGGAATTCCCCTGGATAAGGATCAAGTTCATCTGGAGTAACCTGAAACATGTTATGTTTGGGTTTTTGGGCATTTATTCTGGTCCTTTCAAAAACAAACCTGAAAATATCCTCTCTTAGTCTCCGCCAATGTGGGTGCGATTTAGGTGGTGGATCGTGTTTGATATGGAGTTCGTTATCCAGGAAGAAGCTGAATCCAAACATTTTGCCACTAATAAGGAAATTCATATCCTCTCCTCGAGGTATACAAGGATCGAAAGGAATGTATGTGAACATATCCCGATGAAGTACCATATTTCCTCCGAATGCAAAAGGAGTTTCCTTGAGTCTAGGGCTTTGACCTATAATTTTTCTAAAGGCACGATTCATACAATCGATCTTATTCCAATAAGTCATCCAAGGAAATATTTCTCGGTTGAGTAAAAAATCATCATCCGGGTTGATGTAATATCCGGCTACAGCTAATACTTTTTTGCCTTGATATGTGCTTCCTATATAATCCAATGCTTTATTCATGAACAAAGGGTCTTCGAAGATTTCATCGTCATCGATGAGCACAGTCACCTCAGCCCCCAATAGGTGAGGAATAAAGGTACAGAGGTTTCGAATGTTTGAGTATCCTTGGAGTTTCAGGAAAGGAACAAATTCCTCTTTGTCATGTTTTGCCAGATATTCATGAATTTTGCTTAATTGAGAATAAGAAAAGAAGATGGTTTCTACATCTATTCCAGATTCTTTTATAATCGAGGATACTTTTTCCTCTACTTCCGCTTGGATATCCGGGGCTGTGGATACGCCTAAAATTACGAGTGTGAAATTTTTGTTTTTGAGAACAGATATACTCTCTAGGAGTCGGCCTATAGTACCTTTTTCATTTAAAGAAGTAGGATGGTCGTAGACATCGTCGGTTTCCCGCCACCCATCTTTTCTTTTTCTCCCCCAATAAGTTGGTACCACCATAGTTACTTTCATTTTTGCCTCTCTGTTTTCCATCTTTTTTTTCAATAATACACTGTTTGCTCCTAATTCGATATCATTTTCTCTGCCTCTACTCTTTTTTCCCCGTGCATATATTCAGCCCACCTCACATATATATATTATATGCTGTTTTAATATTTATTATCGTCAATGCTCATCTCCGTAGCAACAAGAAAATATATTCCTTCGTATCAAAAAATTATCTGCTCGTCACGTAAACAATCCAAGGAGCTATAAACCAGAGCACAAGGACAGGAAGAACAAAAATAAATTCCTCGACAAACATAAAACAACCCACCCCCAGACATAGACAGATCACCAATGAAGGGAACATGACTGCATATATTCCAGAAATACTGTATATTTTCCTTTTTCTCTTAACCTCACTAGCAGTAACCCAATCTATTCTGGGGCGCCTGAGTACTGATCCAGCCAAAATCTGCAATGTTCTTAAAAGCTTACGAATAATTCCTAGGTTAAGTGCTTTCTTCATCCTCCTTAGTGATTCGTGTACATAGCTTCTTTCAGGAAATTGAAAAGTTATGCGAACCATTGCGGCTACTATAGATAAAGCTCTGTGTAGAGAGAAGGCTAGATACACAATAATCGAGAAAAGCCCATGTACGATTCCTACTAATGATACAACTGGAGATCGGAAGCTGATGGGTACTAAAAGGTAGGGAAATGCAATCATGCTCGCTAATATCAGTGAACTCCACTTTGATGGTAGCTCTGGTACAAACCAACCCACCAAACAAAGTAAGATAAGAGATAGAACGCTGAGCTGCTTCTTGATTGGCCAAATTAGATTCCACCTGTTGAAAGGGGACAAAGGATTTCTTACACGTTCCCATTTTTTATTTGGAATCTTTGATAGTGCCCAATGGAGAGCTTGTTTGTCCCCTTTGAGCCATCTTTCAATCTGGTTCATCCCGGCAAGAAAATTATCTGACGCTTCTTCCATGATGATAACATCTGCCACAAACGCAGCTCGTAAAAAACCGCTTTCAACCTTGTCATGGCTGAGGAGCTGATTGTCAGGGAAACGACCTGCTAGGACTTTAACATGTGTTTGTACGTCATAAATTCCTTTGCCGATGAAGATACCTTCTCTAAAAATGTTTTGAAGAATCTGGAGGATGTAGTGGTGTGGACCGTTGGGGCGGCGGTGCCACCCCTCCATCCGTGCATACAAAGAGCGGGCACAACTTTCCCTAGACGGTACTGGAAAAGGTTGAAGCACGCCATATCCCTGCACAACAATTTTATCAGTTTCATTTACCACAGGTTGATTGAGTGGATGCGCTGCCATTGCCACAAGACGGAATGCAGAGCCAGCAGGTAATTCATTGTCGCTATCGAGAAGGATTATCTTACTGATCTTTCCCAAAGCCTCAACTTTCCCAGCTATATGGCTGAAAGTCTTCCCTGGGCCATACTCGCGATATTCCTCGCCCTCGAGCTTTCCCAGGAGCCACTTGTTAAGCTCCTCTACTCCCCCACGTTTTCTTTCCCATCCTACCCATTTCCGGGAGACAATGTTCCATTTTCTATCCCTGTGAAAGAGATAAAATGTGTCTTGGCCATGCTTCTTGTTGAGCGATTTAATAGCTAAAGAAACAAAGTTCAGAAGTTCCGATTCCTCTTCTGTCACTTCCTCTTGGGAAGAGTCTTTGAAATGGGTTAGGATAGCAACCGGAAGGTTTTTATCTTTATTGTTTAAGTGGGCATTTACCATGTGCTTGAGTGTCCTGGCTGCAGCTGCTTTGTTAGAAAGCAATGTGGCATACACTATTAAAGTTCTGAACTCGTCCGGAATGCCCTCAGTAAACTCCATCTTCGACAAGTGATGCGGCTTAAAAAAAATGCTTATTCCTTTGCAGATGATTATTTCTGCTGCATCCTGGATAGGAAGAAGGGCAAGGATCGTCAAAATGATAACCAAGAATGGGCTGATGTTGAGCCTGACCAGCCAAACTGCAAAGACTATACTAACTGCGGCTGTAATGAATAAGACTCCTATCATATAGACAAAGAAAGGGTTGTCAAATACCCAATTCTTAAATGTCTTTTTAATGTTTTAACTCCTAATTGAGGTTTCAGAACTTGCTGTCAACAGGGATAAATTGCGACCCCCGCCAACGAGACATTTCGTAAAAATAGCATCCAGAGGGATGTTTGTCAATAAAATGGGAATAAAATGGGGACATGATACCTATTTCCTATTTTTATTTCTTGGCCTTCCCGGTTCCCTTCTAATCAACACTCTTCCGGTTATTTGCTCCAGTCTTCGAATGAAATCTTTGGACCCGAGAGGTCTTCCGCATCTTTCGTGGGCTTGAAAAAGACGGCGATTTTCTTCCGTGACTGTCTCCTCTAAAAACGCAGCCCAATCCCCAATCTCAAGAAGGAGATAAAAATCCGTCAGAAGGTCATCCTGAATCTTAAGAACATGAGTTCTGGCGCTTGACCAGGGATAGCTCTCTGCTCGCTCCACCAGCCCCGCTCTTACAGGATTTTGCTCGATATAGCGAACTGCCGTATAAAGATATCGTTCATCCATCGGATAGGAAATAAACCTTCCCTGCCAAAGAAATCCCTTCCAGTTGTGTCGGATATTGATCACGGTAGTATATTTCCGATGGGTTTCCCCAATTCCTTTGGCTAAACTATCAGGGCGCTGGGGGACAGCAATGAGATGAACATGATTGTCCATCAGACAATACACCCAGATGTTTATACTCTGTTTCCGGCAATTGTATTTGAGAAGATCGAGATATAGTTTTTTATCATTATCACAGAAAAAAACATTTTGACGACGATTACCTCGGTGTATAATGTGATGAGGGCAATTAGGAATGACAACACGGGCGAATCGAGGCATAATTGATATAGAACTTTATTAGTATAATTGTTATCATTATCAAAGACGAAATGAAATGAGGAAAATTCTCAAAAAATAGGAAATAGGTATCATGTCCCCATTTTAGAAGACCGTGATTCATAATAAAATAGAGCAATTAATTAAAGGAGGGAATACTATGATTTCTTCGCGGCATTTTTTTCTTTCACGGACATTATTTGTTTTAGGAGTCTTATTATTAGTGTTTCTTTTTAATTCTCAAATGATGGCAAAGACACAGAAAAAAATCGAGTCAACTGATCCGGGACTGCGTTTGAAGTGGTTTGAAGAACATGTTGCCATGAAAGACAGCTCCATTTTTAAGGATTTGAAATGGCGTTTTCTCGGTCCTGATATAATTAGTGGAAGATGTACTGATATTGCTGTCCCCAAAGGAAGCAAACACACCATATATGTCGGTGCTGCTACAGGAGGAGTGTGGAAAACCGTTAATTCAGGGATAACTTGGGAGCCAATAATGGATGATGTTGCTTCAATATCTGTAGGCGACATTGCTATCGCCGCGTCTGATCCAGATATTGTGTGGGTCGGGCTTGGGGAGGCCAACATTTTTCGTGCCTCTGTAGCTGGGACTGGTCTCTATAAATCCACTGACGTAGGTAAAACCTGGCAGCATATGGGACTTGCTGATACGCACACAATTGGCAGAATCATAATTCATCCTGAAAATCCTGATATCGTGTATGTTGCAGCTCCTGGTCACGAGTGGACTTACAATAAAGAAAGGGGAGTTTTCAAAACAACAAACGGGGGAAAGACCTGGGATAAGATTCTTTATATCAATGAGAAAATAGGGGCTGCCGACCTGGTGATGGACCCATCTGACAGCAATGTTCTCTATGCTTCCATGTGGAATAGAACACGCAGGCGCTGGAGTGATCCTATGCCTGGGCCAGGGGATGGTATTTTTAAAACCACAGACGGCGGCAAGACCTGGAAGCAGAAGACAAAGGGGCTTCCTGATTTAAAACTAACTGGAAGAATCGGTCTTGATATTGCAAGAAGCAATCCCAATGTTATATATGCGTTTATCGACAATCACAATCCCGGACGTATGCCTGAGAAGGGGGAACGTGATGCATATGGAAGGTTAAAGACTGGACGAGTGATCAAAGGGGCGGAGGTGTACCGTTCGGATGACAAGGGTGAAACCTGGAGGAAAGTAAGCCCAGATAATCGGATGATGGAAGGGTTTGGTGGCACCTATGGCTGGGTTTTTGGACAGATGTGTGTCGATCCCAACGATGAAAATACAATATATATTATGGGCCTTGCTCTGGCTAAATCCACTGACGGCGGCAAAACATTCAAAAGGCTTTATTTTCCTGGATTGCATGGTGACCATCACGGCCTCTGGATTGATCCTGAGGATTCCAACTACCTTATCAATGTCAATGATGGAGGTGTTAATGTCTCCTACGACGGAGGTATAATCTGGAGAGATTTTCATACAATCCACCCCGTAGTCCAGTTTTACAATGTGGCTTATGATATGGAAGAACCGTTCAATGTTTACGGCTCTGTTCAAGACCATGGTACTTATAAGGGGAATGTTGCCCATAATCTACCCAGGCGGCGTAGAGAGAGGCGCCCTGTAACACGGTGGGAATCTGCCCCGGGTGGGGAAGGAACCCATATTGCGGTCGACCCCACGAATTCAAATATTTTGTATTCTTCGAGTTTTTACGGAAGACTCCAGAGATCTGAATTTAAGAATGGAGCATGGGTAAGTGTCAGTATCGTACCTAAAGCAGGTGAAGGCGAACCTCCACTGCGCGGTCAATGGATGGCTCCTACAATAATTTCTCCGCACAATCCTTCAGTCATATACCACGGCATGCAGTACCTTTACCGGTCTATGAACAGGGGAGATACCTGGGAAAGGATCAGTCCCGACCTGTCCTACAATGATCCTGATAAGTTGGGAAAACTTCCCTTTGCCATTCCTCATCAATGCTTGACTGCAATTTCAGAGTCTCCTTTTCAATTCGGTCTTATCTATACCGGAACAGACGACGGGAGAGTACATATCACTAGGAATGGGGGAGTTTCCTGGACGGAAATTATCAAAGGGCTACCTTATAATAAACAAGTCTCAAGAATTGTCGCCTCCAAATATGACAAAGGAACAGTTTTTCTGACCCTTAATGGCAGAAGGGATGACGATTTTGCCGATTATATCTATAAATCTACAGATTACGGTAAGACCTGGGCCGATATCTCCGGAAATATGCCCGGAGGCCCTGTGAATGTAATCAGGGAAGATCCAAAGAACAAAGACGTGCTTTATGTAGGAACAGACCTTGGTGTGTATGTGACCATAGACGGAGGTAAAAAATGGCATGTGCTTGCAAATAGCTTGCCCATTTGTTTTGTTTGGGACCTTATTATTCATCCGCGTGATAATGCTCTCGTCATTGCTACAAACGGCCGGGGAATGTATGTCATTGATGATGTTTCTCCAATTCAGAATTATATGAAATAGAAAAAAATGGGGTCGGACCTTGACATTGGACATTTCCAGCTAATAAGCATTTAAATGCTCCTGTTATTATGTCCAATGTCAAGGCCTGACCCCATAAGATAAAATGATTATTCTCTACATTTTATTAGTATTAATAGCTGGTATCCTTTTATTTGTATTCATCAAATTAATGCAACTTAAAATTGGGAAAAAAAATGTTGATCAAGAATTAAAACAAACAAATTATAACAAGCTTTCACCTTTTAGCTCGTTAGAAAAGCTCTCTGTACTTCCGCTTATAGATTTTTATACAGATAAGGAGGAATTAAAAACGGAAGCCGGAGTTTCCTATTTGATCAGGGCTGATGATACCACAATATTGATGGATGTCGGATTCAACGCAAAAAAAGAACATCCTTCGCCGCTCCTGCGAAATATGCAGACCCTGAACATAAAGGGTAAAGATTTAGATAGCATCTTTATCAGTCATCTGCATTTGGATCACGTAGGTGGAATGACGGAACAAAAAAAAGGGACTTTCAGTATTTCCCAGGGGCCGGTTGAATTGCCGGAAATTCCTGTTTATTCTCCAGGTAAATTGTTGCCTTCACACTGGAATCCAGGCCCAAATATAGAGATTATAAAAGAACCAAAAATACTAAAAAACGGAATAGCGAGTATCGGGGTCATTCCAAGGTTTCTTTTTCTCCTGGGATATACTTTAGAACATAGTCTAGCCATTAATGTTGAAGGAAAGGGAATCGTGTTGATTATTGGTTGTGGTCATCAGACCATCGAGAAGATCATTGAGAGAGTTAAAATGTTATTTGATGAACCCATTTACGGATTTATCGGAGGGCTTCATTTTCCCGTTCATGGAGGTAGAATAATGGTTGGACCACTGAATGTTCAAGGCATCGTGGGAACCGACAACCGTCCCTGGCGTGCTGTCACTGAAGAGGATGTAAAGCATGCTATAGAAGTAATAAAGAAAGAAAAACCTGAACTGGTTGCCTTATCTGCGCATGATAGTTCGGATTGGAGTATCAAGCAGTTCAAACATACATTTAAAGAAAAATATCACGATTTAAAAGTGGGACAGGAAATCATCATTTAAAAAAACCGGGACCATTTATTCTCACCAAATTCTGAGGCGGCTACTAATTTATTTATCCGACTTTTTATAGCTGATTGAGATACCGCTCCAGCTTGTACGGTCAATGGTTGTTTCCATATTAGGTAAGCTTCTTAAATAATCAAGAAATTCTCTAATACCCCATTGGCGTCTTCCTGATACGTTATGGGCAGTGAAACATCCGCCTACCTCAAGTTTTGGCAATACTGCTATCAGGTAGTTTTTGTACCAGCCCTTATCTGCATCACTAAAGACAAAGTCGAAGGGACCTTTAAGTTTCGGAACGAGTTCATGGGCATCCGCAAGTCTTGCGTCAATGTAATCGGAAAGTCCGGCCTCTTCAAAATTCGACAAAGCCTCTTTATATCGATATTCATTTATTTCGATTGTAATAAGTTTACCGCCAGTTTTACTGAGCGCCCAAGCAATCCATATTGCAGAATGACCTGTGGATGTTCCGATTTCAAGGGCTTTTGTGTAGTTATGTTTGATAATAAGATCATATAAGATTTTTCCATCAGCTTCAGGAACATTCATATCTCTCCATGAATATCTATGGCTTTCAAGAAAATTTCTTACTTTTTCATCAAGGCTTTGATTTTCTTCAAGTTTGAGGGAAAAACTTGATTCAGCCGATAAAATTAAGAATAATAGTAATGAAAAAATCAGGAAATTGGCTTTAGATTTGTGTTTCATTTTTCTCCTTTTTTTCCTTCATATCTTTTTTTAAATATAAAATATGCTGGGATTCCGGCTATTACAGTCAAGATTGCAATCGATGAGGGAATCGGGCGTTCAAGAAATCCCAAGAATAGAATTGAAACACCCGCTAGTATATAGACAAGCGGAACTATGGGAAAGCCCGGCAGTTTAAATGTGCTTTTCCTCAAATGTCGCAATTTAAAAACACCAATAACAGCGAGAATCGGGAAGATTCCTAGGGAAAATCCCATATAAGTCAAAATTTGCTCAAAAGATCCTGATAACACTATTACTGCAGAGATTATACACTGCAGTAGTATTGATTTTGAGGGGACACGATATTTCGAATGAACTTCTGAAGCAAATTTAAAAAAGTACCTATCCTTAGCCATCGCATAATAAACTCTAGGGCCAAGAATAATAAAAGCGCTTAATGAGGAAAAGAGAGCAAAAGATATTAGGATAGATAAAAAACTCTCAAAGGATTTACCGAATAAATTGCCTACAGCAAGTCCTCCTATTGAAATGACTCCACTCATATCTTCCGGCGAAATGGCATAGACATAGAATAAATTCAAGCAAAAATAGAGAAATATGACTACCCCAGTACCCAGTATCAAAGACCGGGGCAAATTTTTTAATGGATTTTTTATCTCTGAGCCAATGTAGGCAGATGCATTCCATCCGCTATAGGCAAACATGATCCACATCAAAGAAAGACCTATGGTTTTCCATCCTCCAAAATTAAAACTGAAGTCACTTCCCTGAGAAAAATGATCTAAACTTCCTTTTCCAAGGGAAAATCCGATAATTATAAGGCCTGCGATTAATCCAACTTTTAATAATGTCAAAAAGTTCTGTACTCTTGTGCCAAATTCAATCCCTCTTAGATGGATAAGTGTAAAAGCAAAAATAATAAGGATCGCATAAAACTTTTTTAAAACGACTGCCTCTGTAGCAGCTTCAAAAATTCCTAGAGTCAAAAGCTGGGGAAAAGCTCTGGTGAAATATTCTGTAAACCCTATTGCAGAGGCAGCTATTGGAGCAGAAAAACCGACAAAAAAGGAGACCCAACCGCTCAAAAAACCAAATAAAGGATGAAATAATTTTGAAAGGAAAATATATTCTCCTCCTGCACGGGGAATCGCTGCACCAAGTTCCCCGTAGCATAGAGCGCCGCACAGAGCAATTATCCCACCTACAATCCACAGCAAAATCATCAATAAAGGATTGCGCAGATCTTCCATCAGGAGTCCGGTTGTTGTAAAGATTCCGGCCCCGATCATATTGGCAATGACAATGTTCGTGACCGGGAAAAGTCCAAGCTTTCTCTCCAGCCCGTTTTCTATTGTTTTATTTTCCATCCTCGAATCCTATACTAACAATAACCATATTAAGAAGAAAAGAGTTTCCTGATTTTCTTCATGTCGTCTTTAGGGTATAATCGTGTTGAAGCCGACAGCAGATTATAATTGCTGATGCGGTAACACTTACGGGAAAGGATAAAAGGTATGGCAAAGAAATCCAAGGAGCCTAATGAAGCAAAAAACTCAGTTTCTGATCCACTTTCCCTTTCAGGAATGAGGAAAAAGCATGTTTCTCCCCTAAATGCCCCTGTATGGCGTCATACACTGATTGTTTTAGCCGGTTGTACTGCTATCTGGCTCATTCGTATTCTATTCGGATTCACTCATCCTGTTGTAGTTTGGATCATAGCTCTACTGGCCGGTACGTCCTGGGTTGTTGCAGTCCGGATGCTGCTGCTGGATTCCAGGCTGAAGAAATTCTGGATAGTTTGGCTTGTTAGTGGCTTCCTGCTTTTAATTTTTTTTAGAGCTGCAAGCGGAATGTGGATCGCCTCTGTTTCCTTTACATTTGTATTCCTTCTATTCCGTCGTTACAAACCATTCAGGCATCTTACGTCGCGCCGCCGTGCGGGCATATTTTTGCTTGGATTCATTGTGTTCGGCCTCCTTACTCTGGGATTTCTTCCCAGCAAAATAGGAAACCAGATCCAGCCCAAGCCAGAAGATTTTTTGCCTGCAGTCTCAGACTCTGGCATATTGCCTGATCTTGGCATGAACCTTGACAGATATTTGCTCGGGTCGCTCAGGCTGTTCTGGTTTTTCAGCCTCCTATATATCTTCTTTGGAATTCGCCTCCATTTTATGAACTTGAGACCAAAACTGGCGGCAAGCGCCTTCCTGATCACTGTTGTTCCTTTATTCCTAGTTATCGTCATAGGCCTTATTACTTTATACAGCACACTTGGTGAAACAAGGGCCATTCGTGCAGGTGCAATCCTGCGCGACTGGGCCAATTTAGCCGTTCAAGACAAGAACTTCATCCATACTATCTCTGATCGGTCATTTTCTTATAAGAGCGATGAAAAGAAAGTTCAAACAGAAAGTGATATGCCTTCCTGGCTTCCAGAATTTCTCTCAGTCCTGAACACTGAAGGCTCTCCTTTGACAGAGTGGGCTGGCTTGGGGAGTGCAAAATATTTCTGGGTAGAGTCGGAATTATGGCTTTTAAGTCTAAGTAGTCCAAAGAAACAAAGCCTAATCATTGAAGGGTGCAAGGTGGACAACACCATGATGAACTGGCTAGCAGGGCTTATCCACAGTAAGGTAAAGCTCTCGTTTTCTAATCCAATAAGATTTACAGCTGGGGGAGTTACCATCCAAAACGTCAAAAGTGATTCGGAAGCCTCAGATGAAATTTACGGAACTTTTCTTCCCGAAGATACGGATCAGCAAGCTGTGTTGAAGTCCAAAGCCTCATTCTGGCATCGTACATTATACTTTGGCATGACCCATATGGAAATCATTTCCTTTGATTCAGGCAAATTTGAAAATCTGAACATTCTTCTCCTGGTTGAGACAAGCATCTCCAGTATTATTCGTGAATTATTCTCGGAGAAGAATCCTTTAAGCCAGGTCGTCATGATCGCCCTGCTTTCTTTGGCCGTTGTGATGTTGATATTAGAGGCCTTTGCCCTTTTCTTCGGAGTCAGAATCACAACAGGTATTACATCTGCGGTGAGAGCTTTGCACCGTGGAACGAGGCGTATTGCCGAAGGTGACCTCGATACTCAGATCAACATACCCAACGAGGATGAACTGGGTGACCTTGCTGCATCCTTCAATGAGATGGCTGCAGCGGTCAAAAAAGGCCGTGAGGAGGCGATAGAACGCGAGCGGCTCGAAAGTGACCTTGCTACTGCACGCAAAATCCAGGAAAGGTTGCTGCCACACGAGATGCCTTTAGTGCCGGGCTTCGAGATTGCAGGGACAAGTCTGCCGAGTCAACAGGTAGGAGGAGATTATTTTGATTTCCTCGATATGGGAAGAGGGCAGATGGGAATCGCAATCGCCGATGTTTCAGGAAAAGGTATCCCTGCAGCCCTTCTCATGGCCAATCTCCAGGCGAGTCTGCACGCTCAGGTTTTGAAGCCGGGTAAGGTTGCTGAGGTAGCATCCCGGATGAACAATCTCCTGGTTCGTTCCACAGATGCGCATATGTTCGCCACTTTTTTCTACGGCATCCTGGATCGCAATAAATCAAGTTTTACTTCAACCAATGCTGGACACAATCCGCCGCTCCTCTTTCGATCAGAAGGCAAAATAGAGCATCTGGAAGCAGGTGGGCTTTTACTCGGTTTTTTGAGTGACCAGCAATACAATCAACAGACTGTGACTATGGAACCAGGGGACGTATTGGTTCTTTATACGGATGGAATCACTGAAGCCGTAGATCCTTCTTCTGAAAAGGTCGCAGAAAATCTTTTCGGGGAAGAGCGGTTGATTGAGGTCGTGCGCACAAAAAGAGCACATTCCGCCAGGGAGATCCAGTCTTCAATCATCAAGGCTATTTCAGAGCACACAAAAAAAGCTCCCCAGAGTGATGACATAACGCTTGTCGTCATCAAACGGAAGGAAAGTTAAGCTATTTGCCTGGCAAGGAGATGGAATTTAGCGGGTTTTTGCATTTTTCTGTGAATACGTTTACAGAAAGGGAGTGGGGAACTGGAAAGAAAATTTAATCCCTAAAATAAAATGAAACGATTTTAACGATCCTGCCGTATTTATATATGATGGATAAAGTCAGAGGAATTACTCTATCTTTTTTTTTGAATGAATACATCATAAAATCACGAAAATATGAAAATTACTTGGAATCATAATAGGAGTTATTTGATGAATAGATTAAAAGTAATTGCCATTCTTGTGTTTGCTGTAATTTGTCTTCTCTGTGTCCCACCTGCTTTTTCCCAAGAAGACCAGATCGATATTGAAGCCCTGAAAAAAGATGCTCCCAGAGTTTATATCGACTGCGGCATGTGCGACATCGACTACATCCGCACAGAAATTACATTTGTCAATTACGTCAGGGACCGCAAGGAGGCCCAGATCCATATTCTTGTTACTACCCTAAGAACCGGAAGCGGAGGAAGAGAATATACATTTTCTTTCATTGGACAGCATGAATTTGAGGGCATTAATGATACGCAGAAATATTTTTCAGAACAGACCGACACACAAGATGAAATCAGGGAGGGTATGGTGAAAACTCTGAAAATCGGATTGATGAGCTATGTCGGCAAAACACCGATTGCCAGACGGATCAGAATTTCCTTTGATGAGGAAGTCAAGCCAGAAGACGTAGCAGATAAATGGAATTTCTGGGTATTCAGTATTAGTGGAAGTGGAAGCTTCAGCGGTGAAGAATCCTATAAGTCTAGATCTCTGCGCAGTTCTTTTTCTGCAAGCAGAGTGACTCCGGAATTAAAAATTAGCATTTCATTATCTGGTTATCATAGTAAGAGAAAATATATCTATGACGATGAGACAATCAAGAGTACTTCAGAGAATCTGAATTTTTATGGTTTATTCGTTAAAAGTCTGAGTGATCATTGGTCTGTAGGAGTTTCTCTCGGAGCCGCTTCTTCAATATTTAAAAATATTAAATTTGCTCTCAGTCCTGCACCTGCCATCGAATACAACCTCTTTCCTTATTCGCAATCCACACGAAGGCAGCTTCGTTTTATGTATAAAATCGGATTTAATACCGTCCACTACAGAGAAGAGACAATTTATAATAAAACATCCGAAAATTTGTGGAATGAATCTTTATCAGTCACGCTCGATCTCAGGGAGAAGTGGGGGAGCATCAGCACAAGCCTGGAAGGCTCGCATTATTTTCATGATTTCAAAAAAAACCGCCTGACACTCTTCACTATACTCAACCTTCGGCTTTTTAAAGGGCTCAATTTCTTTACCTTTGGCGGTGGTTCAAGAATCCGCGACCAGTTATCCCTGGTCAAGGGAGGAGCTTCTCTGGAGGAAGTCCTGCTGCAGCGTAAGCAGCTTGAAACAAATTACGATTATTTCTTTTCCATCGGGTTGAGCTACACCTTTGGGTCTATTTTCACTAATGTTGTGAATCCTCGGTTTGGTTCACATGGATATGGCGGAGTCTCTATCATAATTGATTAATAGACTTTTGCTGATGGATTAATGATGAATGACAGTAAGAGGTTATAGAAATGAGAAAAAAAGGGAAATTAATTAAAGAAATGAGATTGAAAGGAAACACTGTTTTTTTATGCCTGTTTATTTTTTCTTTCATGTACATTGTTCCCTGTGCTTTTTCGCAAGCGGAACAAACAGACACAACAACATTGAAAAAGAGCACGCCAAATATTTTTATTGAGTGTGAAACGCGAGATATCGATTTTATCCAAAAAGAAATTACGTTTGTAAACCATGTCAAGGATCAAAACGAGGCTCAGGTTTACATCCTCATCACTACACAAAAAATTGAGAGCGGAGGCTTAGAATATATCCTGTCATTCAAAGGCCAGAAGGAATTTGAGGGAGATGATGATGTATTGAAGTATCGAACGGATAAAGATGAGACAGAAGAGGTGGATAAGGGGCTTGTGGATACCTTAAAAATGGGGTTGATGCGCTATGTGGGAAAAACTCCGGTTTCCAGCCGAATCTCTATTGATTTTATGGATAAAGTGAAGCCAACGTCAGTAGTAGATAAGTGGAATTTTTGGGTGTTCAGCATAAGCACAAATACGTTTCTAAATGGCGAGGAGCTTTTTAAGAGCGGAATGTACTTTGGGTCTTTTTCGGCAAACCGGGTAACTCCCGAGTTAAAAATTAGGCTATCCGTAGGGGCGATGTATAATGAAAATGAGTTTACCTTCGAAGATCAGGTCATAGAGAGTTCTTCCGACAGTCAGAATTTTAAAGGGTTGATTGTTAAAAGTATAAATGACCATTGGTCTATTGGAGCTTATTTTTCAGCTTATTCTTCCAAATATACAAATATCAAACTCAGTTTAACGCCGGCACCAGCCATCGAGTACAATCTTTTTCCCTACTCTCAATCCACCAAGCGGCAGCTCCGCTTTCTGTACAGATTAGGCTTCAATTCAGTCAGATACAGAGAAGAGACGATATACGAGCAAACGTATGAAAATTTATGGAAACAATCATTATCTGTAACACTCGAGCTTAAACAGAAATGGGGAACTGTAAACACTTCGCTTGAAGGCTCACATTATTTTCATGACTTCAGTAAGAATCGATTGGTGTTATGGGGAGGGATATCTCTCAGGCTTTTAAAAGGGCTCAATTTCAACATAAACGTTAATTATTCAAGAATTCGCGATCAGCTCTCCCTAGCACGGAGCGGTGCTTCATTGGAAGAAGTCCTGTTGCGCCGTAAACAACTTGCAACAACCTATAATTATTATCTTTCCATCGGGCTAAGCTACACGTTTGGATCTATTCACAGCAAGGTGGTAAATCCTCGCTTCGGA
>DAOVDU010000019.1 GCA_030669305.1 Candidatus Aminicenantota bacterium | reverse complement strand
TTGAGCATCCTCTCAACCTCTCCTATTCCCTCCTGTGCAAACTTTTAATTCTTTGTAATTCTTAAGCATTTCACTCGAATCCCTGACCCCTTGACCCCTTGAATCCTTATGATCCTACCAACTCTTTTGGAGATGATCCATTTATTATTAATCCTTAAACATTAAACATTCAACCTTAAACTAATATGGGTTTCGCGCATTGGAATTTTGGTGCTTATTTGGAATTTGGGAATTGTAATTTGGAATTTATTCTTTTAAATTCTTTTCCCTTGGAGCAGTGAATATTTTCCAGCTTTTAGCAAGCCGCTGCAGTTCCTCATCAACAAGGTAATTAACCGTATCTTTTTCAAAAGTGCCGTCTTTTTTTCTTTTTCCGGCTTTTATTCCTGTCAAAATTTCAATCCCTTCATCAATGGTTTTTATGGGATAAATATGGAATTTTCCTTCCTTTACAGAATCTATGACATCCTCCCGCAGCATTAGATTCTGGATGTTTTGGTGAGGAATAATTACTCCTTGGGTTCCGGTTAAGCCTTTAGCCTTACAGACATCGAAGAAGCCTTCGATTTTTTCGTTTACCCCTCCGATGGGCTGAATTTGTCCCTTCTGGTTGAGGGATCCTGTAACAGCAATATCCTGTCTCAAGGCCAGCTTGGAAAGGCTGGAGAGAATTGCATATACCTCAGTGGAAGATGCGCTGTCTCCATCAACTCCTGCATAAGACTGCTCGAATGCAAGGCTTGCCGATAGGGAAAAGGGTTTGTCTTGAGCATATTTCCCTCGTAAATACCCGCCCAAAATGAGAACGCCTTTGTTGTGCGTCCGGCCGCTCAAGTCCGCTTCCCTCTCAATGTTAATAACTCCTGCTCTTCCTACTGCTGTCGTTGCCGTGATACGTGTTGGCTTCCCAAAGGCAAATCCTCCCATTTCGTAAACGGAAAGTCCATTCACCTGTCCGACTACACCTCCTTTGGTATCGATCATGATTGTTCCTTCTTCAATCATCTCCTGGATCTTATCTTCGATAAGGCTTACCCTTTCAAAACGCTCTTTGATAGCTTTCTTCACATGTCCGCTGTTGACTGTCTTCTTTTTACTCTTTTTTGCCCAGTAGCTGGCTTCACGGATAACATCAGCGATATGATGGAATCGAGTGGATAATTTTTTCTGTCTTCCTGAGAGTCTTGTTCCGTACTCGATGACAGCGGCCATGCCTTCTTTGTTGAAAGGAATCAATTTGTCTTCTTCAGTTATTTTCTTTATGAAGCTCGCATATTCCAAAATGGTTTTTTTATGCTTCTGTGTTTCTGAATCAAATTCGGCTTTGATCTTGAAAATTTTCTTGAAATCTTCGTCCATGAAAAAGAGAAGGTTATAAATGTATGAATCTCCAATCATGATGATTTTCACATCGATTTTAATAGGTTGAGGCTTTAGACGGCTTGAGGAAATGAGATAAAAAGGAGTGTAATTTTGAATTTCAAGACTTTGATGTCTAAGGGTTCGTTTTAGCGTGTTCCAAACTCCGGGCTCTAAAAGTGCATCAAGAGCATTAATAACTAGGAATCCACCGTTGGCTTTAAGAAGAGATCCTCCTTTGATTTTGGTGAAATCTGATAGCCATGCTCCATAGCGAGTCAGAGTAGCTTCAATTGCTCCAAAAAGGTTGGGGTAGTTAGGATTTGTTTCCATGATGACAGGAATACCCTTCATATCTGAATTGTCGATAAGAAGATTAACCTGGTATTCTTTGAAAGGATCGACTATTTCCTTTTCCTTGGGTTCCTTTTTCTGACCCTTAAAGAGATCGATTTTCTCAATGAGATTTAGTTCGACATTTTCTAAGTAATCAGATATTTTGGAAAACGGAAATCTGGCTCTGATATCGGCAATGATGCCTTTTATGATAGGTGTTATGGATTTTTCATCCCATTCCTTGAGCAAAAAGTGGATCTTTTCATCGACTTCTTTCATCTTCTCGAATACTTCTTCGAGTTTATCCGTCAATTTATCATATTTTTTCTTCAGCTCTTCCAATTTTTCCTTTGGAAATTTATTTTCTCTGACTAGAGCTTCTAGTTTATTAAAAGGTGTTGGGTGTCCCTCTATCAAAGGAATGAGGTCAGGCTTTACAAAAAGACCCAACTGTACTTGGATGACTGAAAACCCCTCTTTTGCTACGTCTTCTTCGAAATTTTTGAGAATTTCTTTCTGTTTTTTTTGCTGGCTTTCAATCACACTGTCTCGCTTTTCTGTATAGTACTTGCTCTTTAATAACTCAGGGATATTGGTTTTTAATCCTTTGATCAAAAGAGCCATTGCTTCTTTAAAAGGCTTCCCTTTTCCTGCTGGGAGAGTTATAAGAGCGGGTTCATCTGGACTCTTGAAATTGTTTACATAAAGCATATCATCGGGAGTTTTTTCTTCTTTTTTCAATTTTTCTAAGAACTGTTTGATGGTAGTAGTTCGACCTGTTCCTATCATTCCTGTTATGAATATATTGTAGCCCAGGCTCTTGATATCTAATCCTGTCTGGATTGCTTTGATAGCTCTTTCCTGGCCGATAATTCCCTCATAGGTCTTACACTCTTCACTTGTTTTAAAAGGTATTTGTTCAGGATCAAGTTTCCAGGTTAGTTTATCTGGGGACAGTTTTTCGAAGTCAAATGCCTTTTTCATTCTGTTCTCCTTGTATTTAAAAATATTCTCTTTTGCTCAAATGAATTTTTAACATAAAAATCATTCGAATACAACTTTTCAAGAGAATTCAGTAACAAAGTGACACAGTAACTCAGTAACGGAAAAAAATGGATCACATATCATAAAAAACTCAAAACTTATTTTCTTGTCTTGCCAGCAAAGCGTTGTCTTGCTTACATTTTTTTCTCGCAAAAAAAGTTTTTATCTGGTAAAATGGGAAAAATTTAGAAGGAGAAAAAAATGGAAACATACCAGGGAAAACTTCAAGCAAAAGGCTTAAAAATCGGGATTGTCGTAAGCCGCTTTAACCAATTTATCTCCGAAAGATTACTGGAAGGGGCGATTGATGCCCTCTGTAAGTTAGGAGCCGAAGATAAAGATATATTTATTTATAAAGTCCCCGGTTCTTTTGAAGTTCCGGTAGTGGCAAAAAAATTGGCGAAAGCGAAAAAAGTTGATGGAATTATTTGCTTGGGTGCTTTGATAAGAGGTGATACTCCTCATTTTGATTTTTTAAGCGCTGAAATCACCAAGGGATTAGCTCAAATCTCCATAGAAGATGGGCTGCCGGTTTCCTTTGGTATTTTAACTGTTGATACTATCGAGCAGGGAATAGACCGGGCGGGCGGCAAAGCAGGTAACAAAGGCTATGATGCTGCCTTTTCTCTTGTTGAAACACTGAATTTGATAAGAAAAGCTGGACTTGATTAGGTGGAATCTGCTTTATGGGTAAGAGAAGGAAAGCCCGAGAGAGCACCTTACAAATTCTTTTCCAGTTAGAGTTTAATGATCCCCAACCTGAGAAAGTATTAAATTTATTCTGGGAAAGCCGAAGAGCTTCTAAGGAAATAAAGGATTACAGCAGCTGGTTAGTTAAAGGGATAATTTCCCATAAAAAGAAAATCGATAATATCATTCAATCTGTTTCAGAACATTGGAGAATTTCGCGTATGGCTGTTGTCGATCGCAATGTCTTGAGAATTGCTGTTTTTGAGCTATTATTCGAAGAAAATATTGCTTCGGCTATCATCATCAATGAAGCCATTGAGATTGCTAAGAAGTATAGCAGTATGGAAGCCGCTACATTTGTCAACGGGATTTTGGATGCGATAAGGAAAGAAATAGATACATTGAGGACATCGTTAAAGGAAGAAGAAAATGGTTGAAAAAAAAGATTTTCCAAAGAAAGAAAATCATCATGAGATTGAAGAGACAAAAAAGGGCGACCAGGAACTTGCTCGTGAGGTTAAGATAAAAAAACTTGCCCAGGAGGGAATAGAACTTTTTCCGCACAATGTAAAAGTGACTCATTCTGTGTTTGATGTTGTGTCTGATTTTGCATCTTTATCCTCGGAAGATTTTGAAGCAAAGAAGGTTAAAGTTATTACTCCAGGGCGAATTGTCTCTATCCGCCGCATGGGCAGAGCTACTTTTTTTCATATTGCTGATAGCCGCACTAGACTTCAAGCTTATATACGTGAAAATAGAGTAGGTAAGAGAAATTATGCTATTTTTTCTCTTATTGATATTGGAGATATTATCTCTGTGGAAGGTCTTTTGTTCAAAACCAAGACGGGCGAGTTAACTATCTTTGCTGATTCCTTCACATTTTTAGCGAAATGTCTTCATCCTCTTCCTGAAAAATGGCATGGACTTCAAGATGTTGAGCTCCGGTATCGAAAAAGATACCTGGATTTAATCATGAGTCCCAAGGAAACAGAGGTTTTCAGACTTAGAAGTGCTCTGATCACGAGTATAAGAAAGTTTTTTGACCAAAGAGGATATATCGAGGTCGAGACTCCGATGATGCATGCTATCCCAGGAGGGGCCATAGCGAGACCTTTTAAAACTTTCCACAATGCGCTTGGAATTGAGCTTTATTTGAGGATTGCACCGGAGCTGTATTTGAAAGAGTTAATCGTAGGTGGACTTGGAAAAGTTTACGAAATCAATCGTAGCTTCAGGAACGAAGGGCTTTCTTCTGAGCATAATCCCGAGTTCACCATGCTGGAGTTTTATGAAGCGTACAGCGACTATAAAGATATGATGGATTTGACTGAAGAACTTATCAATTACTTGAGCCTCAGTCTTTTAAAGACTGAAGAGATAACTTTTGGAGAACACAATATTTCTTTGAAAAGGCCCTGGAAGAGGATCAAGTTCAAGGAAGCATTAGCTCGCTACAGCGGCCTTGCCCCTAGCCGCTTCGATGACAAGGCTGGGATCATAGAGTTTGCTGCAGCTTTAGTGCCTGATAAAACGCCTCTTTCTTACGGAAAAGCCATGGATGTTATTTTTGATAAGTATGTGAAGCCCAATCTTATTCAGCCGACATTTGTTACGAACCCACCCAAGGAAGTCTCTCCTCTGGCTAAAGAGTCAAGAGATAATCCTGATGAAGCTGAACGTTTCGAACTCATCATGGGAGGTATGGAGATCGCTAATGCTTTTAGCGAATTAGCCGATCCTGCAGAACAGAGAAAAAGGTTTGAACAACAGGCAGAAGAAAGGAAAAAAGGAGATGAGGAATCTCACATGATTGATACGGATTATATCCAGGCCTTGGAATATGGGCTTCCGCCAACTGGAGGCGAAGGGATTGGGATTGACCGCCTTGTGATGGTTTTTGCAAACCGGAAGTCGATAAGAGAAGTCATCCTTTTTCCTCTCCTCCGACCTAAACAGAAGGCAGAAGGCAGTGAGGAGTGAGGAGTATAGGGGTTTGATTTATCAAGCCCACGTGTTATTTGGTCTATATAGTTTATTTGGTTTGTCTTGTTTATCTGGTTTGTCTAAACTAGTGACACTGTAGCACAGCAACTCAAATAATAATAAAAGCAAAACAAACTAAAGGGCAAGACAAAGAGGCAAGACAAGGAAATAAGTTAATGGTGAATGGTTAATGGGTTTTTCGGCTTACGTCTTACGGCTTACGAATGTTAGTTTTGAGTTAATATCATGAACTATGAGTTGTTTATTGCTAAGAGGTATCTTACTGCCAAGAGGAAGCAGGCGTTTATTTCTGTCATCACGTTTATATCTATTTTAGGCATAACCATCGGAGTGATGGCTCTCATAATTGCCATTGCACTTATCACAGGTTTCCAGAGTGATGTTCAGGACAAAATCTTGGGTTCCACTTCTCATATAATGGTTTCTGATATAATCGGGGAAGGACTGAGGGATTATGCTCAGCTCATATCCAAAATAGAGACTCAGGAAGGAATTGTAGGTGCTTCTCCGATTGTTTATGATACAGTGCTTCTCATCGGCCCCTACAAAAATGATGGAGCAATACTCAGAGGAATCGACTTTGCTTTGGAGAAGGAATCTGCTGATTGGCTCCAGGATTTAGAAAGCGGAAATATCCCTTTGCCTGATTCAAAAAAGGAAGGGATTATTCTAGGACGAGATATCGCTCTGGGCATTGGGGCAGGAGTCGGAGATGTTGTTAGTGTCCTTTCTGCTTCTTCTTCACGCCTATCTCCGATTGGACTTATTCCTAAACGGAAAAAGTTTCTTGTAACAGGAATTTTTCGGACCGGGTTGTATGAATTTGATTCAAATACTGCCCTAATTCCTCTTGAATCAGGACAAAGATTTTTTGGTCTTGAAGGGAGAGTAAGCCTTATTCAGGTAAGAATTAAGGACATTTTTAAGGCTCCAGAATTAGCTGATCAAATCATGAAAATTTTGCCACCTGAAGCCTATGTTACTACCTGGATGGAAATGAACAAACCTCTTTTCTCGGCTTTAAAGCTTGAGAAAAAGCTTCTTTTTTTAACTATTACTCTTATTGTCCTTGTAGCTGCCCTGAACATTATTGCAACTCTTATCTTAATGGTCATGGACAAAACTCGGGATATAGGTGTTCTTATCGCCATGGGTGCTACTTCTCAGAATATAAGGAAAATATTTTTCCTGCAAGGAGCCTTGATAGGAACCATCGGGACAGCTGCAGGAACCATCCTGGGGTTATTTTGGTGCTGGCTGGCAAATACATTGGAGCTCATTAAAGTCCCTGTGGATATCTATCAAATTGCTTTTGTCCCTTTTCGTATAAAAATTATAGATTTATTGATAATTATAGGGGTGACTCTTTTAATTACTTTCCTCTCAACAATTTTTCCATCATATAGAGCTTCGAGGGTCGACCCTGTGGTTTCATTAAAATATGAGTAATATTCTCGAAACAGAAAACCTTTGCAAGGAATATCCTTTGCCCAAGGGGATGTTGTGCGTTTTTAAAGAGCTCAATTTTGAGCTGGAAAAAGGTGATCTGACTGCAGTCATGGGGGTTTCCGGAGTTGGGAAGACTACACTTCTCAACTTATTCGGGGTACTTGACAGGCCAACTCAAGGAAAAGTCTTTCTTGAAGGAGAAGATGTTTTTGCCAAAGACGAGAAACAGAAAGCTGAAATAAGGAACAAGAAGATTGGTTTTATTTTTCAGTTTTATCATCTTTTGTCCGAGTTTACTGTTTTAGAAAATGTGAGCTTTCCTCTTTTGATTAGAGGAATCGAGAGGAAAGAGGCTCAGAGGCGAGCCTTTGAAGTCCTGAAGGAAGTTTTTTTAGAGGGAAAAACGTCTCTTCGTCCAGGGCAAATTTCAGGAGGGGAACAGCAGCGTGTTGCAATTGCCCGGGCCTTAGTCAACGAGCCGAAATTGCTGTTGGCAGATGAGCCTACTGGAAACCTGGATTGGAAGACAGGCAAAGCGATATTGGAGCTCATTAAGGAGCTTCACAGGAAAAAAGAATTATCATCCATTATTGTCACCCATAATGAAAAAGTTGCTCAGTTTTGTAACAAAACATATATTATGGAGAGCGGCAATTTGAAACTTTTATCCCACGCTTAAAGTTATAAATATTGTGAATGAAGAAAAAATTAAAGGGGTCGCGTCTCAACATTTGACATTTATTAATAAAAGTACAAGGAGGGCAAGACAAAACAAGCTCAAAACTCAAAGCTCAGAACTCAAAACTGAGAAATAGTTGAAGATTTAAGGCAAGAATATAAATGGTTTAAGGATTGAAGTTGAATTTAAGAAACCTTAAACCTTAAACTTTAAACAAAGCAGAGGTCATTTTTTGAAAAAAAATGACTAATATGGTATAAGGAAAGAGAAAATGAAGAAAATTGTACTAGTCCTATTATTTGCTTGTTTGCCTCTCTCTCTATTTGCTCAGGAAATTGTGGAAAAGATTGAGATTCTGGGCAATGAAAGAGTCACTCGGGAAACAATCCTCTATTATCTTTCTTCGAGAGAAGGGGACTACTTCAATGAGGGTTTATTGAGAAGGGATTTTAGAGTTTTATGGTCTACTGGGTTTTTTTCTAATATCAAAATAGAAAAGGAGAATGGAGCAACGGGCAGGGTTATTAAGATTACTGTTGAGGAGAATCCGGTCATTAAAGATATTGTCTATAAGACAGGAAAAAAACTGAAAGAGGATGATATCATTGAAAAGTTAAAAGAGAATGACGAATACATCCTCCCTTATTCCTATTACAGTCCTTATAAAGTCCAGAGGATCGAGAAGACAATCAAGGACCTGCTTGTGGAGAAAGGTCTTACAGCCGGAGAAGTAAAGGTTGAAACAAACAAAAAAGGGAAGAATGAAGTAGAGATCGTGTTTGATATCAAAGAAGGGCCAAAAATCAAGATTGGCAGTATTGTCTTTGAAGGTAAGCCGAAATTGCGCAATAGCACTCTTAAGGGTTCCATGAAAGAAAACAAGAAACATAATTTAATCTCATGGATACTCGGGAAGGACACTTTTAAGATGAATAAACTGGATGAGGACCTGGCCAGTTTAAAGGAGAAGTATAAAGAGCAGGGCTATATGGAGGCCACAATCAGCGAGCCACGGATAGAAGAAATCACAAAGAAATCTATTTTCTTTAAAAAGCAGCAGATGAAAAATATTATCATTCCTGTCGATGCTGGTTATCGCTACTTTGTTGGGGATGTCAAGATTGAAGGGAATAAGATCATTTCCTCTAAGTATTTGCGCAGCCTTATCGGACTCAAGGAAGGCAAGGTTTACAGCACAAAAGTAAGAGAAGAGGCTGTTAAGGATATCCAGGAGCTCTACCAGGACGCAGGTTACCTGTATGCACAAATAATGCCTGTTGAGAGTCTTGATCCGAAAAGAAAGCGAGTCAATGTAACATTCAACATTTATGAAGGAGAAGTTGCCTATCTCCGCAGGATTGAATTTAGAGGTAATACATACACAAAAGACAAGGTTATCAGGAGAGAATTTCTAATAAGAGAAGGGGATAGGTTTATCTTTTCTTTCTTTAAAAACAGCCTGCTGAGGATAAGGCAACTTGGGCTTGTAGAGCTAGAAAAGGATCCTGATATTAAGCCTGATCCTGAGGATCCCACTCAGTTTGATGTGACTGTCAATGTAAGAGAGCTTCAGAGAAACAATATCCAGTTTACTGCTGGATACAGCGGGTATCAGGGAACTTTTGTAGCTTTAAGTTACTCGACGGTGAATTTTTTAGGAGCTGGCGAAACCCTGGAATTAATGCTTCAACATGGAAAAAGGATTAAAAACTATATGTTCGGATTTTCCGAACCCTATGTTTTTGATTTGCCCTTGAACGTTGGTTTTAATGTTTATAATCGTCGTTCTATTTATCCTGGCCTGTTCAACCAGAAATCACAAGGAATTGACTTTCAACTTGGTGCAAGAGTCAAAGGATTTTTGAGGACAAACTTAGTTTATAGCTTCCAATACCTGACAATAACCATTCCAACCGAGGAAGAAGATGGTGACTTTTACCCCGGCTATAATCCTTTTTCTTACTATGGGGGTTACAGGGGTATGTACGGGCCTAGTAATTATTTCATGAGCAGTATCACTCCTATGATGTATAGAAGCACAATAGACAGTCCGTTGACGCCATCAAGGGGAACCTTATATTTAGTCTCATGCAAGTTCGCCGGAGGTATACTGGGAGGCGATATCAGCTTGATCAAACCTCGCTTTGAATGGACATTGTACCAGCCTACATTTAAAAACCATTCGATTGGTTTTCACATAGAGTATCAGTTTACTAAGCCTATAGGAGGTTCAGATGTTCCTTTCTGGGAAAGATTCTTTCTCGGAGGAGAAAGGTCAATCAGAGGCTATAGTATCTACACCATAGGACCTCGCAGCCCTTCAGGGTCGAACCTCGGCGGAGAGAAATCTTTTGTATTTAATTCAGAATACATTATTCCAATCGGAGGGTCATTGTATGCGATTCTATTCTACGATGCCGGCAATGCATTTGCCCATGATCGGAAAGTTAACTTCAAGAATCTGTACACTTCTACTGGGTTGGAGATGAGAATATTTATCCCAGCTTTACGAGTTCCTTTCAGGCTGATTTTCTCCTATAATAACCGTATGACATATCGTGATGATTCCAAATTCGCTTTTCGTTTTGCTATTGGAACTACTTTTTAAGGTTTTAAGAACGTTTTTCGAATCAAAATAAAGGAGGCATAAAGTGCTAAGAAGAAGCACGAATATAATTATATTGGTTGGTTTTTTTATTATTATTCTATTTTCTATGGGTTATGCTCAGCAGACAACTAAGATAGGCGTTGTTAATGCGAATGAAGTGCTGGAGAAATCTGCCGAAGGGAAGAGGGTTATAGCTCAGCTGGAAGATAAAAACAAGAAAAATCAGAACGATATAGCCAAGCTGGATGACGAAATACGAAATTTACAGACAAAGCTGAATACCCAAAGACTGACTCTAACTCAAGAAGCAATGATGAACTTGAATTCAGATATAGAAAGAAAGCAGACACAACGAAAACGTTTTGCAGAAGATTCTATCAGGGAGATGAATGAGCTTTCTGCCAGGCTTTTCCAAAAAGTTCAAAATGAGCTTATTCCGATAATCCAGCAGATTGGAAAGGATATGAACTTTGATGTTATTTTTGATCTGAGCCAAAGTGGAACCCTCTATTTCAACCCGACAATCAATCTTACAGAAGAGGTTATTAAGAGGTACGATGCCTCAAAAGCAGCAAAATAAAAACGGATTGTTAGATATAGAAAAGATCCTCAAAATACTTCCCCACCGCTATCCTTTTCTTTTAGTTGATAGAGTGTTGGAGTTGGAGAAGGGAAAATCTATCTTAGCGATCAAGAACGTTACTTATAACGAATCTTTTTTTCAGGGACATTTTCCTGCTTTGAAGGTTATGCCTGGAGTTTTGATTGTTGAAGCCCTGGCTCAAGCAGGAGGCATCCTTCTTCACTATTCTATTCCTGATCCCCAGAAAAAGTTAGTTATGTTAAGCAAAATTGATAACGCAAAATTCAGAAAACAGGTTGTTCCAGGTGACATACTGAAATTAGAAGCAGAGATCCTCAGGCTTAAGAGTAGATTTTGTTATCTCAGAGGCAAGGCTTGTGTGGATGGTAGAATTGCAGTAGAAGGCGACATGATGGCATCCATCCTGAATGTTGAGGAAATGAATGGGCGAGAATGATATCTCTCTTCATCCGACTAGCACGATTCATCCAAAAGCTCAAATAGATTCTGGAGTCTGGGTAGGTCCATATTGTTTTATTGGAGAAAAAGTTTCTATCCATAAAAATACAAGAATTGATGCCAATGTTTACATCGATGGCCTGACCGAGATAGGAGAAGATTGCCATTTTTCTCCTTTTTCATCTATCGGGACCGAACCTCAGGATATTACTTACAAGGGAGAAGAGACTCTTGTAAAAATCGGGGATAGAAATATTTTCAGGGAATTCGTAACTGTTCACCGCGGTACAGTTAAGGGAAGAGAAAAGACCATCATTGGGAATGATAACTATTTCATGGCATACTCCCATATCGCCCATGACTGCTATGTAGGTAATGAAACCATTTTTTTACACGGAGCCACTTTAGGGGGGCATGTAACAATCGAGGACTATACCACTGTTGGTGCATTGAGTGGTGTACATCAATTTTGCCGGATTGGAAAGTATGCCTTTATCGGAGGCTTCTCTGTAATTACCCAGGATGTTCTACCCTACTGCAGGGTTGCTGGAAGCCGGCCTCCGGTTCTCTACGGACTGAATGCTATCGGTTTGCGAAGGAGAGGCTTTTCCAGAGAAAGAATTGGAATCCTCAAAAGGATGTTCAAGATTATTTTTTATTCTGATTTGAATACGAGTCAAGCTGTGGAGAGAATCAGAGAGGAATTTTCTCCAGGGGAAGAAAGGGATGAAATCATCAATTTCATCCAAGATTCCCGGAGAGGAATCATAAAGAAGACATCGGAAAAATGGGACGTCGACTTGGGATAATTGCCGGTTCAGGCAAGTTTCCGTTTTATTTTCTCCAAGAAGCTCAAAATTTAGGATATTCCTGTGTTGTCGCAGGCATCAAGGGAGAAGCAGAGAATGACCTTGAGAATAAGGCTGATGTTTTTAAGTGGATTGATATAGATGGGATTTTTAAGTTGATAACCTTTTTTAAAAACCAAGGAGTTAATGAGGCGGTCTTTGCAGGAAAAGTTGACCACCGGAAGATTTATAAGGAAGGGAAGTTAGGCAAGGTTTTACTCAGGCTCCTGGCAAAGGGAAAGGACAGAAGTCCTACTGCTATAATTGAAACTGCTATTGGTTTTTTATATAAACAAGGAATCGAAATAATAGAACCGACCAAATTTATCACATCGGCTTTTTGCGATGAAGGCATCCTGACTCGAAAGAAACCCTCTAGAGAAGAGAATGAGGATATATCATTTGGATGGGATATTGCCAGGAAAATCGCTGACATGGATATCGGCCAGACTGTAGTCGTCAAGGATAAAGCTGTCGTAGCAGTAGAGGGAATGGAAGGAACGGATGAGGCAATAAAGAGGGGAGGCCTGATTGCGGGAGAGGGGGCAGTTGTTGTCAAAGTCAGCCGCACATTACAGGATCCTAGAATTGATTTACCTGTTGTGGGACTCAATACTGTAGAGAGCCTTGTAGAAGCAAAGGCTGGAGCTCTCTGTTTTGAAGCACAATATGTGCCGTTTTTTCAAAGGAAGAAGGCTGTTTCTTTAGCCGACGCAAATAGAATCTCTATTATCGCCAAGAAAGTAGAAGTGAGGAGAAATAAACTCAAAACTCAAATCAGTTAGTCAGTTAATCAGTTAGTCTGTTAAGTATTTTAATTAAAATAACAGAATAACTGACTAACGGACAAACCGACTAACAGAAATTAGATTTTTTATCGTACATATGGTATAAAAGATATCCAGTAACAGTTTGGAGTAAGAATAATGGATAAAGTGAGAGTTGGAATAATCGGAGTTGGCTATTTAGGCACACAGCATGCCAGAATTTTATCCTATTTGGAAGAGGCTGAGTTAAAGGGCGTTGCAGATATAGATTTTAAAAAAGCGATGGTGATCGGCAACCGTCATAGAGTTAAATACTATGAAAATTTTGAAGATATGCTGGATGAAATTGATGTGGGCATTGTGGCAGCCCCGACGTCTGAGCATTTTTCTATTGCTACAAAATTATTGAGCGAAGGAAAATCTGTATTGCTTGAGAAGCCAATAACAGAAACGGTTCAGCAAGCAGAAGAACTGGTTGTAGCGGCTAATAAGAATGGACTCATTCTTCAGATCGGACATTTAGAAAGGTTCAATCCGGCTGTGGAAGCGATAGAGAATATAATTTCTGAGCCAAAGTTTATCGAGGTTCAGAGGCTGGGCTCTTTCTCAGCGAGGTCTTTGGATATAGATGTTGTGCTTGATCTTATGATTCATGACCTGGATATAATTTTAGCTCTGATAAAAGATGAAGTGAAAGTTATCCGGTCTTCAGGAATTCATGTTCTTTCAAATAAGATTGATATAGCCAATGCCCGCTTGGAATTTGCATCGGGCTGTGTAGCTACCCTCACAGCGAGTCGTGTTCACCAGGGGAAAGTGAGAAAACTGCGGATTTTCGAAGCGACATCTTATTACTCCATCGATTATATTGACCAAGAAGTTAAAGTCTTTCCTTTGAATGGACACCAGACTGATATAAAAACTTTAAAAATAAAGAAAGAAGAGCCTCTCAAGAAGGAGCTTATTAATTTTTTCAGATGCATCAGGGATGGGAAAACAAGAAAAGTAAGCGGTGAGGAAGGACTGCGTGCCCTCAAACTTGCCTACAGTGTCCTCAATGAAGCAGAAGCATAAATTCAGTTTAGTCAGAAATTAGATTTGAGTTTATCTTGCTCTTTACTGTTCATAGGAATTTATGATATTTTCCCGAAGGATGAGGAGGCTAATAAAGACAAAATGCATGTTTGCCGTTTTTCTCATTTTTCTTTTCCTTTTTCAATCTTGTTCTCAAAAACAAGAAATTAAGCCTATCAATATCTCCCTTGAAAAAGACCTGGAAATCGGCATAGAAGAAGGCGATGAAAATTATATGTTTGCCGGAGTAATTGATGTTGAAGTTGATTCAAAAGGGAATATATTTGTTCTTGATTGGAAAAACCGGACTGTTAAAAAATTTGATAATAAAGGAAAATTCATCTGTGACATAGGTAAAAAAGGGCAGGGACCAGGTGAGTATTCTGCGATATTGGTGGATTCTTGCCTGGATAGAAGTGACAGATTCTATGTCGTAGAATTGATGAAAGTCCATATTTTTGATGAGTGTGGGAAATTTGTCCATTCTTTTGTTCCTGATCTATTTCCCCGTGATCTTATGATAGATAAAGAAGATAAGATTATTTTGGTTGGACTGAAAAAGGAAAAAATTTTTCATGTCTATAGTCAAGAGGGAAAATATTTGGATTCATTTGGAGAGCCTTTTTCTATCCCTGAAAAGTTAAGAAGATTTTATCCTTCTGGAAAAACAACAGAACCTTGGGATGTTCATCTTTCAGAAGATGGGAAAATTTTCGCAGTTAATCCATTCAAATACGAAATTGATGTTTATCAGGATAAAAATTTAGTAGAGAAGATATCTAGGAACAGTCCTTTTTATAGGCATCCAAAAATTATAAAAAATGAAAAAGGCAAAGAAGACTGCCTGTACACCTACATCAAGATCTTGGAATCAAATAATCACATTTTTGTCTGGTATGGGACAGAGATAAAGAAGTATACTTTAGCTCAAACAAGATATTTTGATATTTATGGCAAAAAGGATCATATTTTTTTTGGAACAATTCCGATAGAGGAGCAAGGAAGGCCCAGTACAATCAGGCAAAATTGGATGTTTTTTAATATTTACAGTGATGAATCTGATTTCCCCAAAGTTACAAGATACAAAATTGTCTACAATGAAAGTAAAAAACAAGAAAATAATGATTTCTAAGAAGAAAGGCAAAGATGAAAATTTATGGGAAAATATTAGTTTTTGCATTGTTTTGCATGTTGATTTTCCTTGGCAGTAACACACAGAATCCCAAGGTTTTATTCAAGACTGAATTAGGGGACATCATAGTTGAAATATATGAGAAAGATGCACCTATCACTGCTAAGAATTTCTTGAGACATGTGGATGAAAACCGCTATGAAGAGGCTTGCTTCTACAGAGTTGTCACGATAGATAACCAGCCTAATAATGATGTCAAGATCGAAGTCATCCAGGGAGGATTGAGGTCTATAATAGATGAAAACATATTGCCGCCTATTGAGCATGAAACTACGGATAAGACTGGGATTCTTCATAAGGATGGTGTTCTATCCATGGCCAGAAGCATGCCGGGAACGGCTTCATCGGAATTTTTTATTTGCATCGGGGATCAGCCGGAGCTGGATTTTGGAGGCAAGCGAAACCCGGATGGTCAAGGGTTTGCGGCTTTTGGGAAAGTAATTGCTGGGATAGATGTTGTGAGAAAAATACAGCAGCAGCCTGCAGACGGACAAATGCTCATTTCAAAAGTAATTATTCATAATATTATCAGAGTTAAGTAACGGACTCACTTCTTATTATTCTACTATCTTAATAAGCTGATTGCGCTCAGGAATGTGATCGAGCTCTATACCGTTCATAATGGCGAATTTGGGCAATAAATCTTTAACCATCCCAGCCTTCCGGAATATTTGTTGTAGAGTCTCCCTGCCGTTAGCTCTAAATAATCTTATCCGTTTAGGCTTTCGGTTGATGTATGTTTCGTCCTTCAATCTGTTGAAAGACCCGACCAATGTACCGAATTGAAAATCGAATTTGCTGAAATTTTCGCTGGTGCTCAAAACCGAGAAAGAGAATATGTATGATCCTTTCCGGACTAAAGAGAGGCGCATTCTTAGAGTATCTTTTTCCTCCTGCGTGATGTTGTAGAGCTGCTGGAAAGCTGCCATTCTGTTGATGACTAAATGTTGCTCATTGATGAATTGTTTTCCTTCAAGCTCTGAAGTTTTTATCTGGGCGTAGTCCTGAAGTTTTTCTGAACTTTTCTCAGCCTGAATATAAACAGCAGCCTTGCCATCTTGGGATGCCAGAACGACCTTGGACGGTGTGTTCTGAAGCTTCCAATCTTTGGGGAAGGAAAAAGAAAAGAGCAGTTTCGGGTGGAAGAAAGTATTCCCTTCCACATAACCCTGACGGGGATCATCACCATAGACGATATTATTTATATGATTTAAATAGGAGCTGTGCTTCATATTTAACTGGCGGTCTTCATCTGCTAGCATGGTCTTTGTATACTGGATGCGCTCACTGGTTAAAGGATGGGTCGACAAAAAGCCCGGAAGGCTTTGCCCGCTTGAAAGGTCTCCCAATTTTTGAAGAGAGGAGAAAAAGTTCACTATTTCGCCCGGATTATAGCCTCCTTTTCGGGAATATTCGATACCCAAGGAGTCAGCTTGTCTTTCGTCGCTCCGGCTGTACTTGAGGAAGAGAAGTTGGATTCCGATTGTGGCCACACCTGAAATTTTGGCAAATGTTTCACTTAATTCATTTCCGACCGCCAGGCCAAGCTGAATTAGAATCAATTTGCTCAGCTTCCTGACGCTGTGACGGGCGTTGATATGTCCAAGTTCATGACCCAAAACCACAGCAAGTTCAGCTTCTGAGTTGATCATGGCGAGAATGCCTCGAGTTACGTAGATATAGCCGCCAGGCACAGCGAATGCGTTTACAACAGGAGTATCAAGAATCGCAAAATGGTAAGTAAGATGTGGCCTGTGTGTGTGGGGCGTCATAGTCGTTCCAATCCTCTGAATATATTTATTTAATTCGGGATCGGCATAGACTCCGTATTGGCTCCGAATCTCTGTATCTGTTTCTTTTCCAAGAGCAATTTCCCCTTTCTCTGAAATCAAGCTGAGTTCACGCTTCCCGCTGACAGGGTTAATAGCACATGCTGCAAGGAAAAAGATCAGCAGGAAGCAAATAGGTATTGATATTTTTTTCATTTCCCCCCGGGCCATTGTATAACTTAAAACTCAAAGCATATCAAAGTAAGGAGTAAAGAGTTATGTCTTGCCTCTTTGTCTTGCCAGCAAAGCGTTGTCTTGCCCTTTAGCTCATCTTGCTTTTATTATTATCTGAGTTACTGTGTTACAGTGTCACTGATTTAGAAAAACCAGATAAACTAGATAAACCAGATAGACATAACAGACCGATTAAATGTCTTGCCTGTCTTGCTTGTCTTGCATCTTTCTTATTCCATCTTAAAGAAAGAATCTTCCAGGCCTGAGTTGATGCTTATCTCTGTAAAAGTCATTATTACGGCTTCCTCACCGTCCTGAAAGACTGTCATTGTGTGAGGAATCATCATGCCTTCCACTTTTTTGTAGTCAGACATGTAATTTTCCGATTCTACCTCAATACCCATTTGACCTATACTTTTAGCTTTAGTTTTATAAGTAAGATAAGTTTTTGAGTCAACATAAAGAGTCGCTTTGAAACCGTCTGAGAAGGTTTGCTCTAAGACAAAACAGTCTTTATCTTCAACTTTTTCCTTGCCTTTATACGTAAAGGTAATGCCGTATTTTTTTGGATTAAGGAGTGCATCATTGCCTAATGCTTGTCTTTTGAAATCTTCTGCCTGGGCTTCAGGCATCTCCTCTATGCTAAATGTCTGCATATTTGTCCCCCATGCAGTTTCTCCGTCAAAAGCCTGAGTTATCACCATTCCCATCACTTCCATATCCATGCGCATTTTGTTTGGCTCTTTGCTGTATATGGTTAGCGTTGCTGTCATGCCCTGCTGAATGATTTCTAAAGAGCCAGATATAGTGGTGTCTTTAATCTTTTCAAGGGCTTTTCTTCCGCCTTGAGCTTCGATCATTTTTGCAAGGATTCCCTCGGCTGTCTGGCTTAGTCCTGAAGAAGCCGTTAAACTCAAAAGGAAAATGCTTAAAAAGCAAAGAGAAAAAATTCTTTTCATTGGATAATCCTCCTTCATAATTTTATTGCCTTCTGATTGATACATTTGGACGGCCGGCATCTAAATGATTATAATTTAAAACAACATTAAAGAGCAACGAGAAATTTCCGTGAGTTTCAGGTAAAAAGGGTAAAAAGGGGTCGCGTCTCAACATTTGACATTTGGCCCAATTTATGTTTTACGTGTTACTGTTTGAGGAGGAAGGAAATGCGGATAGAGACAATAAAATATTTAGAATGGTACAAGACAAAAGCGCCGGTGAAATATGACCTCTGCAGCAGCGGGGTTGAGAAATTGCCTTTGAAAAATTTAAATTTAGAAATAGGAGAGCTGGAAATTTCGGGTGAAAATGTCTACGGATATATCCCTCTTCTTGAAGCTATTGCAGCAAGATACAAAGTGAATGAGGAAACTGTTGTTTCAGCCATTGGAACTTCCCAGGCTTTTTTCCTGGTCTGTGCTGCACTTCTTGATAGAGGAGATGAGGTTTTGATCGAAAACCCTGTATATGAACCACTTTTAGCTGTTCCTAGAGCATTTGATGCTAATGTTTTGAGGCTTGAACGAAAATTTGAGGACAACTATCAGTTCGATTTAGAAAGATTCGGGTCTGCCATTTCTTCGAAAACAAAACTTGTTGTTCTGACTAACCTTCACAATCCGAGTAATGTCCTTCTTTCTTCTTCCTTCTTAAAAGAAATGACCGAAATCGCGCTTAAGAGAGGTGTTAAAGTTTTAATCGATGAAATCTATCTTGAATTTTTAGATGAGAACGAACGGGAAACGTCTTTTCATCTGGCAAAGAATATCATTGTTATTTCAAGCCTGACAAAAGTCTATGGATTGGGAGGTCTTCGATGCGGCTGGATTTTGGCCCCTTCCGAATTGGCGAAGAGAATAAGAAGAGTCGTCGATTGCATCAATGTAGAAGGAGTTTTTATCGGGGAGCAAATATCAGCCAAGGCCTTCAGCCAGCTTGGGTCTATTAAAATAAGAAATAATGAACGAGTCATGCATAACAGGGCATTGGTAAGAAATTTCATAGATCAGGAGGAAAAATTGTCATGGGTTGAACCTCATAAAGGCATTGTCTGTTTTCCCAGAGTTGAAACGAGTGCGACTGGAGATGTGTTGGCCGCGCTTCTTCGTGAGAAATACGATACAGGAATTGTCCCAGGGAGTTTTTTTGAGGAACCTCAACATTTTCGCCTTGGCTTTGGTGCTGATCCGGAGATCTTGGCTGCAGGGTTGGATAATATTAAGAAAGCATTAAAAGAACTATAAGAAAACTCAAAACTCGAAGCTCGAAACTCAAGGCTAAATAATATAGTTAGGAGTTAGGAGTGAAAAGAACTTAAAACTTAAAGCTCAAAACTCAAAGCTGATTCAAGTAAGAAGTGAGGAGTGAGGAGTAAATAAAATGAAGAGGGGGAGAGTGGGAGACTGGGTGAAGATTAACTGACTAAACGATAAACAGGAATTAGCTTTAAGCTTTGTGTTTTATGTTTTCCGATTCTTTATTTCTGCCTACTGCAAACTGCCTACTGCAAACTGTTATTGTCTCCCTGTCACCCAGTCTCCCACTCTCCCAGTCGTTCCTTTTATATAGAAAACATGATGAGATTTCCACGCTTCGCTCGCAACAAAGGATTGTCACGCTTCGCCCGCAATCAGACTGGGTCACAATTAAGTGCCGTATTTAAAAATGGGAGATAAATACAATACTTCAGTCAAAAATGAGTATTTACGATACTTATTCATCAAAATCATAGCCTAAAATGGGAATTTTCATCAATTTTTTTCACATTTTTGAATTGTGACACAGTCTGAATAACACTCTTAACCTTTTCTCGCATATTTAAAATAGACAAACCAGATAAACCAGACAAACCAGACAAACCAGATAAACGGACATAACTAGCTCAACGGAGTAGGGGATGAATGGACATGTTCATTTTTTGAACACTATTGAAAAAAGAATTATAATTTATTTATTATAAATGAATTACAAACGAACAAAGAGCCATATGTTCAATTCTTGAACATATTACTGCTCTTGGTGTTTAAGCTTTCCTTCTTCTAACTTTTTATTTTTCAATAAGATAGAAAATTATCAGCTGCTGGCATCAATCTTGCCTATAAGTGATCCTCCGAAGCGGGATTAAGGAGGATCTTAATGCTGAGGAATAAAAGCTTAGGCCGATTAACATCAATATTAATTGTTGCAGCAGCCTTCATCTTTCTCATGTGCTTTCCGTTGACTGCGGATGAAGATGAAGGGATAAATGAAGATGTTACAGTCTCTAGAAAAGGCAAAAAGGCAGATAACATTCTAATAGATCCCTATCTTACTCCTTTAGAACAAAATCCATCTATAAATCTCGAGTTATTCCAGCTCATAAATAAAGAAGATAATCATCTCAAAGCCTTACTAACTTTTAAGCCAATAAAAGTTGGAACTAAACCTGACTACTATAAATACTTCAGCAACCATACCAAGGTCAACCGCTTAGAAAACTCCTTCTACAATGCGTCTTTAATTACTCTAACAATGTTGAATGTCGCGGATTATTTTTCAACGCTTAGGGCTTTAAAGTGTGAAGGATTAATAGAAGGCAACCCGATAATGAAACCTTTTACAAAAAATACCGCTCTTTTTACGGCTGTTAAGTTTGGCTTAACAGCTTACAATTATTACTTTTTGAAAAATCTTTATAAGAAAAACAAAAGTCTTGCTTGGGCCCTAAGCGCAATTGCGAATTTTGCAATGTCATATATCGTTGCTAATAACATCAGAAAGATACAAAATCCCTTTGGGAATTAAAAAAAAAGGAAAATTTTATTATGAATTCGCCAACTTACCTTCACTATTACCTGGGTCTAAACAGGAAAAGCTCCAACAATAATGATCTGCCTACTTTGGAAAACCTGAAGAAAGAATATATTAGCTATCTTCTCGAATTAACAAATAACAATATCAGTGACTCCGCAGAAATATTGACTGTATCCAGAGCTTCTCTTTGTAATAGATTAAGGAAATAAAACCTCGCTTCCATTTAGTCCATTTAGACCGTATGTCATTGCGGAACATTCCTCCTCGTCATTGCGATGAACGTAGAAGATTCCTTCGCTTCGCTCGGAACAGGCTGAGCAGTCCCATCCTGTTTTTATATAAGAAGAATGACTGGGAGATAGGAAGAGTGGGAGACAGAAAGACGACTAACTGACTAAACGATAAACAGACTAACTGACAAAAAGATTAACAGTTAATGAGAAATGTTATATTTTCTTATTTTATTATAAAGAGTGGTTCGCGATATATCCAATATTTGTGCGGTTTTCCTCAAGTTGTTTCCCGTTGTTTTCAGAAGATAAATTATATATTCCTTTTCTAAATCGTTCAGGCTTGAAAGATTCTTTTTGTTGATGAAGGGAATTTTACTTTTTGAAGGCAAATGCTCTTGAAGATATTTTGGCAGGTCTTTGATATCGATAAATTCTTTCTTAGATAGGATTGAGGCCCTTTCCAAGACATTTTCCAATTCCCTGACATTTCCAGGCCATTCATACCTGAGGAATATTTTTTGCGCTTCTTGAGATACTCCTTCTATTTTTTTTGAAAATTTTTTACTGTAATGGTTGAGAAAATGCCTGGCCAACAAAGGGATATCCTCTGGCCTTTTTCTCAGGGGAGGGAGATGGATTTCGACCTTGTTTAATCTATGGAATAAATCTTTACGAAAAGTGCTGCTTTCTATGTCTTTTCTTAAGTCTCGGCTGGTCGCTGCAATTGCTCGAATTTCAACGTTTCGGATTTTATTTGAACCTAAAGGCCTAAATTGATGATGCTCTAAAACTCTCAGCAGTTTTGCTTGGATTGAGAGCGGAATTTCTCCAATTTCATCTAGAAAAATGATTCCATTATGAGCCTCTTCGAACAGTCCCTTTTTATCCTTGTACGCTCCAGTGAAGGCTCCTTTCGCATAGCCAAAGAGTTCAGATTCGAATAGATTTTCAGGTATAGAAACACAATCGCAGATGACAAGATTCTTATTATTGACCTGACTGAGGTTATGAATGGCCCTGGCTACCATTTCTTTGCCGGTGCCTGTTTCACCTACGACTAAAACACTTGTAAAATATTTTGATATCTTTTCAATAAGAGAAAAAATTTCAAGCATGTAAGGGCTTTTTCCAATGATCCCATGAAAAGAATATTTTTTCTCTAAACTCTTTTCCAAAAGAAATGTTTTTCTTCTCAGAGCTTTTTTATTTATGATATTTTTTAGAGTTTTCTGGATAGAATCCAGTTGGAGAGGCCTGGCTAGATAATCCGAAGCACCCTGATTAATTAAATCCACAACTTCTTCAGGAGCTAAAGATTTTCCTACCATAATCATATCCAATAAGGGATCAAATGTTTTTATCTTTTTAAGAAGGATTAATCGCTCTTTCTTGTTTCTATCTAAATCTGCGATGATGACATGAATATTGTTGTCTTTTATAAAAATGAGCAGTTCCTCATAATCTTCATAATAATTGGGGAAATAAATATTACAAAAGCTTGCTATTGATGATTGTTTTATCAGGTCGTGGAGAGATGGATCTTCATCGATTATCAATATGTTCATATTAAGATGTACCTTTTTTTTATCAATCCGAATATTTTATTAGACATAGCAACTCTTACTTTAAGGGTAATAATTTTTTCCCATATTAGCAACAAAAAAAAAGGAAAAAAAGGGGACGAAAAAAAGGGGACGGTTCTATTTTTGAGCTTTGAGTTATAAATTCCTTGCTCCTTACTATATTCTTCAGCTTTGAGTTCTTTACGGCTTACGAATGTCAGTTTTCAGTTTTTAGTTTTGAGCTTTGAGTTTTTTTTATTTCCCCTGGTCGGCTTCTGATGAACTGAATGTGTATTCTTCCCTGGCTTTCTTCTTCTATACGGGCGGTTTCATACTCAGCTTGATCGAGGTATTTTACGTGGGCTCTCAAGTAGATAAGCCCTTGAGTGCAGAGGAAATCAAGCCAATCGCCGTGTGCTGTTTCATCCATGAGTTCAGGAGTCTCTTCGGCGAATGTTATCTGGCGGCGCGGCGACAGCTTGCTTTCCTGGGAGGAGCGTCTCTTGGCATATAAGTTTACTCCATCGTATATTTCAAGATAATCCATATGTGGCTGCCAGCGGGCAGCCCAGCGGAAGTATCTGTCGTAAAACTTTTTATTTGATTCGCTTATTCTCTTGTCTGCGTTCAGCTCCTCTATGATAAACTCCTTCAATTTCCCTCCTGCTTCCATCCATTTTTTGTAAAGAGGAATAGATAGAGCTCTAAAGTAGACAAACCAGCCTCTAGGAATCCAGTAATCGCGGAATAGATAAGGAGAGTAGTTAGAAAACTGCTGCACCCATTCATGGGAAGGATATCCATGGAGGTTGAGATAGATATCCGGGAGCCACCTGTTGTAGAGATTTCTCCTGACCTTTGCTTCGGGAAGGATAGGCTTTGATACGCCGACCTGATAACTAACATCTATTCCCAGCGAAGTGTAGCGTCCTGCATGAAGGCTGTGAAAAGGAGTTATTTTCTGAAGGCTGTAAGCCAACTCTGCTCCATCAGGATTTTCCATCGGATGCAGGATAAAATTCATCTTTTTTAAATATTCCTTGTAATCTTTGTCTTTTGCCAGAAGTTCGGCAAATTTTAAGATATAGTTGGTAGAACATACTTCGTTGGCGTGCTGGCGGCCGCTTAGATAAAGCGTTGGCTTGAAAGTGATGAGCCGCGGAAGCGAGACATACCTCTCCAGAGGAGTGAAGATCTCGAGCACAGGGACTTTTCGCCCTTCATAGGACTTTCCAGCGATGTAAGAGCGGATTGTTTTATAGCGGCCGAGGCGACGAACCATATCCAAACACATCTGCGGCGATATTATCTTGTCTGTGGGTACTATGGTCTCATCCCTCGGCTGATTTTCGGGTGCGGTTTTTTCTTCCTCCCACTCATACTCATAAAAGACAGGAAAAGATTCTTCTTTTTCCAGGTTTTTAAATTTAACTCTTAATGTTATAGAGTTTAATCTTGGGTAGCTAAAGGCAGGAGGGAGTATGTGCTGCTTCTGAAGGCCCCTCAAAGAGTCAATAATCTCAATTAATGCCAGGTATTCTTTTTCCTTTTCGATTTCCACTTCCATGATCAGATTTTCGATTCTTTCCTTCTGACCGTTATATACAAAAGAGGGCATGCGGAGAGTCTTGGCTTTTATCGATGGGAATACGATTTTCTTGCTGTGTTCCTCTCTTCCTTTCTCTTTCCATCTTAAGACCAACTTGGGAGAACTTGCCTGCTGGTCATCAAATGTAACCTTTACTTTCCCTCCTTTCCCTTCCAGGGAAGGATGGATAAGGGGGAGGATGTTTCCTGGGGCAGAGTAGCGGGAAGTGTCCTCCGGAATATCTTCGTCCTCAAGTTCAATCTCTGTTATGCCTCTCAGGAAATCCAGGGTGTCGAAGTAAATTTCATCGTGCATGGCTTCCAGGCTGCTTATGATTTCTTCATCCAGGCCCAGTCTATAATCAGGCTCGCTGAACCACATCTCAATAAGCAGTCTTTTAAAGTATGGTTGTTTTTTAAACGAAGGCTCATTCCCTGTTTTTTTCAGGATATAAGAATATACGCCCGCAAGAATTTCATCCTGATAAAAATCCCAGAATCTTTCAAGATCGCTTTTCAACGATGTATCCAGCACAGCTTTCTTCCCTTGCTTCATCCTCAACCAGCCTGTGGTGAGCTTAACCTTTCCCCACTCAGGAAGAACTTTCAGGTAAAGCGCTTCCCGGGTTTGGGGCGAAAAATTATCCTCAAACTGGAGATTGTTTTTGTCATCATAGGCCCGCACCTCATAGACAGGCTCTGTATCTTCCTTCATCTCAAAATCAATCCTGTCGAGTGGAATATCTGTCTTTTTGGCGATGATTTCATCCACAGGATAGAGCTCCTGCAGCCAGCGGAAAGGCTCTGTGTAAAACCTCTTGATTTGTTTGAAGTTGTCTTTCTCTTCAGCAAAGCTGATTGTCAGGCGGTGGATTTTTTTACCTTTTCGGTTTAGAGCGGGTACAACTTTTTCCAGCAGCCAGAAAAATCCCTGCTTGTAAGACGAGAGCACTTCGACATCATGTGCGAAGATGTTGTTTTGGACGAGGAGGCTCTCGATTCTTTTTTTTAGAGTGTTCCTTACTTCAGGAGTTTCACTCACTCCAAGGCTTATCTTCAGAGGCTGACCTGTGCTTTTGAGTGTGTTTATTTTTTCTTGAATCAATCTTATAGCTTCATCTCCTTCCCAGGGAAAATCTTTTTGTTTTTCGAAGATTGTTTTACTATCACGGAGGGCATAGCTTTGGATCTCCAATTTCTTTGTGGATAGGGAATCCTTAAGATATTTTTGAACATATTCCTTGAATTTTTGATTCTTTTTAGGAAGATAAAGTTTAACGCTGAATGACTCAAAATCTTTGTCCTTGATATCCTCGACAGTTTTCTCCAGCATCTGCTGGAAATAGGCTTCTGCGCTTCCTTTTTTCCCTTTGAAGAATTCTTCTAGAGCAGTAGGAAGGTCATTTATTTTCGGGTTTCCTTCTTTGTATTCGTCAAAATAGGGAAAAGTTTGGCTTATGTAAGCAAGCGTTTTTTCCAAGCCTTCTCTGTCAGCACCTATGATGGATAAAGCATTGGATTTATTGAAAGCCTCTGTGACGACCTTGACCATTCCCCATCCTTTTTCCAGAGGAGATATCTTTAATTTTCCTGTTTTGATAAGTTCTATGTTGAGGCTGTTGTCTCTGCCGATAAGAATGGGAGCCTTCAAGGCTTTTATGCTTTCAATTTCTTCGTCAAGTAAGAGAATAGGGAAGGAGGCTCCGGCCGATGCTAAAACCAGTCTTGAGGCTAACAGGTCTGTTCCCTTAATGCTTGGACTGCCTGATTTGCCTGAACTGTGAGGGATGATTATAGATGCATCCAGACTGTCCAGGATATTGTCTTTGTTGCTGTCTGAATAAAACCCTTTTGAAGAGAACAGACTGAGCAGATCAAAGTCTTTCCCAGAAATTTTCGTCCTAACTGGCCTTTTGTAAGAGGGAGTAAGAATTCTCTTTGGATAGCCCAAGCGCCGGAGAGATATACGGGAAATTTCTCTTCTGCTCTGACCAGTCTGAAGCTCGAATGTAATCTGGGAACAACCGGGATATGAAAGAACATCAGTCCTCAGCCCTCTTAGATGCTGGCGCTGGAGGGTCTCTAAGGCTCTGAAGGCTTGCTCTTGTTGCTCTTTGCTGTCAAAATCGATTTCTACGGTCAGATTTTTAATCTCACCCAGGTTGAACTTCAATCTTTTTATAGATTCATGTGGGGATTTTGTTGGAGGGAATTCGTAAAGAGCGTCGCGGATAGTCATTCTTGCAAAAATTATTCCTTCATCTTTGAGGAGTTGAGCCAGGTCTGCTTCCAGAGTGAAATAGGTCGAGCCTTGTTCCCGGCCCCAGATTTCCCAGAAATACGGCCAGCGGAGGAAAAAAGCACGGCCTGTGTGAAGAAGAGCTTCTTCTGAACCAGCCACAAGAGCAATTCCCTTTTGATTCTTGTAAGAGAAGATTGTTACAAGCCCTTGGTGATGATTGAGCCGGGATGGGTTGATTTTGCCTTGTTTTGCCAATTTTCCTATGAGGTTCAAGTTTGTGCCTACGAGAATTGGGTTTACGAGGATTTCGCTTCCCTCAATCTCTGATTCTTTCCTTACAAGCGAGAAATCAACAACAAGACTCTCGAAGTTTGCTCTTGCAGCAATATCTGAAGCCACAGCAATTTCTTGAGCGGTGGGGTTGTCAGGAATAACGATAAAGAGAGACACTTTGTCTGCGAGGCTGTCGCTGTCCCGGTCTTGGATTCCTTTACCGAGAAGAAATATCTGGGAGAGACTGGATATTTCATTGCCCCAGCAGTTAAGAGATAAAAATAGAATCATTACAATCGATAAGAGACGCCATCTTTCTCTCATTTTTTCTCCTTTTTGCCTGTTAATATTTATGGTTCTTATCCCGATTAGTTGATGCAAAGGGTTCGAGGATTCAAGGATTCAAGGGGTCAAGTGCTTTTCTTTCTAACGATTTAATAAGTGCTTTGAGCATCCTCTCAACCTTTCCTGTAGTATCTCTAATTTACCAGTCTCAATATAACCCAGGTCCCCAGATAGTAATATCTGGGTTTCCATCTCACAATTTGAACCCTAAGCTATATATAAAAACCGAATATATTCCGGGATTGTTTTTCTTCCATATCCTTTTGCTATGTTACTAGGAACAGAGACTGCTGCCCTCCTTATTTGCGATGTAAGGCCGTATCTTTCTCCATTAGGGAATCTTTTTGTTATTTTGTAAATTTCTAAACATAGCTGATAGGACCTTTGCCAAACTTTTAATTCCTTATAATTCTTAAGCATTTTACTCGAACCCCTGACCCCTTGGCCCCTTGAATCCTTATGATCCTACCAACTCTTTTGGAGATGAGCCATATTTATTATGATGAAAATAAGGAAACAGGTATTGTGCTCTGTTGCGAGCGAAGCGTGGCAATCTCTTAGTTTTTTTATCGGTCTTACCTAACAAATAAAAAGTAAATAATTATATAAGCTAATATAAGAATAATTATAAGATATAGTTCACTCATAAAACCGGCTTTGTAGTTTGGAGTCACTCTCTCACCGCCTTTATACCTTTTCAGACCTGGTATGAATCGTCTGATTTGAGATTCATAATCAGCATAAACATCTCCAAACTTGTCTTGCAGAAATTTCTCCTCGTAGGGAATTATAATAGAATACAAAAAAAAGAATTCTGCGAAAAATATTATGTAAAAATACCATTCATTCAGGGCTATACAAATTCCTATGTCTACAATAAAATTACCTAAATAAAGTGGATTTCTAATATATGCGTAAGGACCAGAAACACAACAATAATCTGCTCCTAATTTGGTGACTATATGATTGCCCCAGAGATAACTAGCGGAAATCCACCTGAGTGTTTGACCTGCCACCATGAATAAAAATCCTGTTATGTAGAATGGCAATGAGGTGGTTTTTTTTAATATGAGCATTAAAATTAAGCCAGTCAAGAGGGCACCAATTCTATAAAACTTGCGGGTGTTGAACACAAATGCTGCGAACCTGTTATTCATAAATTATGACTCCTTATTCTATTTTCAATATACTATATTAAAAAGTGGTTCATCTCAACATCAGTTTTCATGTAAAGGCTTGATTAATCAATCCCACTGGCAATGACATCCCTTTTGCTTCTCTTGCTTTCATATTTAACAGATTAACCGACTAACAGAAATCAGCTTTAAGTTTTGAGTTTTGAGTTCTTTTCACTCCTTACTCCTTAAGGTAAGTTTAAAGTATAAGGTTTAATGTTTAAGGTTTTTTTAATTGGTTCTCTTCCATTTTGTGTGGGTAATAATCAGAAAATATTCGGGAATGACCTCGCTCCCATTCAGATTTTTAACGCCATTCCCTCCCCATTCTTCTCGGTCATGCGGAACTCCGCGTGTTTGTATTGAGCAACGCGAT
>DAOVDU010000080.1 GCA_030669305.1 Candidatus Aminicenantota bacterium | reverse complement strand
TGTCAGCCAGGAGAAAAGGATCAATCCTGATCAACCCCGCAACATTAGTAAGACACTTACTGTAGACTGAAAGCTATAAAATGGTTGAATGTTGAATGTTTAAAGCAAGAATAGAAAATGGTTGAATGTTTAAGGCTGAAGGTTTAAGGCAAGAATAGAAAATGGTTGAATGTTTAAGGTTGAAGGTTTAAGGCAAGATAGAAATGGGTTTAAGGTTATAAGGTAAAATTTTTAATGTAAAATAGAATTACCTTAAACTTTAAACATTAAACCTTAAACCAACCTTGTCTTGCCCTTTATTTAAGATAAAAGAGCTTCGTAGACAGCTTTGGAAATTTGGATATCCTGAATAGCCACTCCCGTTAAGTCTGCGATTGTAGTCTGCTTTTCAGATGATCGCTGCAGTTCTTTTTTTGAAATCACGTTTCCCAGTTCGACAAGATTATCCTTTTCTAATAAACCTGCTTTTATTGCTTGATATATTTCTCCCCGGGAAAGACACTGGCTGATGCTGTCGGCTACAACAATATCGGCTCTTTGGAGGATTCGAGGATCCAGCTCGATTTTCTCATGCGTATCGGAACCCATGGCCGTTATATGAGTTCCTTTCTGGATTTGATCAGCATGTAATAAAGGAGACCTGGATGGAGTCGCAGTAACAATAAGGTTGCATTTTGAGGCGACTTCGTTAGCATCTAAAGTAGTTTGAATGTTATATCCAAGAGGTTCCATATCTTTCTTGTATGCATCTAATTCGTTCTGATTTATACCCCAGACTACTATATCCTTGCACTTTATGATCGTCTCCAAATACTTCAGTTGCATCCTGCCTTGTATTCCTGCCCCAAAGATTCCAATGCAGCGCACAATTTTCGGGGCTAGATATTTGGCCACGACTGCGCCTGCTGCCGCTGTTCTTATGTTTGTGAGATATCCCTCATCCAGTAATATGCATGCCAATTCTCCTGTTTTTTGTTTGAATACAAGCATAAGCCCTGAAATTGCCGGCAGGTTCAGTTTGTAGTTTTCGTAAAATCCTGAGGCAATCTTGATGACATAGTATTCATCTCCGATGATGTAGCCGTATTTGATATGCATATCTCCTGGCGGGTTTTTAAAAATGAGCTCTCCGACAGGAGGCACGACTGTTTTTCCCTGCGAGTAAGCAATGAAACCCTCTTCAATTGTCTGAATAGGGTCAAGTTTTTTTAAAACTTCCTTGATCTGGCTAAGATTAAAAATTTTTGTCATTGTTTTAGTCTCCTTTGCAAAGGATTTCCTGTAATTTATCCAGGTTCAATTTAGCACCGCTTATGATTAAAACAACTTTTTTATTTTTGAATTTTTCTTTTGCCTTGACAAAGGATGCTACAGAAAGAACACCTGCCCCTTCGGCTAAAATATAATGTTTTTCTAAAATGAGCCTTATAGCATCTTTGATTTCTTCTTCAGAGACAAGAATAAAATCATCAACAATATTTTTGCATATATCAAAGGTCACAGAACCCGGCTCGATTCCACCGGCTGATCCGTCTGAAATTGTAGGCTTTGATTCCATTTCCACGATTCTACCTGCCTTAATGGATTCATACATGACTGGAGAATTTTCCGGTTGACAGCCTATAATCTCAATGCCTTTGTTTACGGCTTTTAGGTATCCGGCAATTCCTGCGATTAATCCTCCTCCGCCTACTGAAACTAGGACTGTGTCAATCCTATCGAGTTGCCTTTCTAACTCAATTCCTATGGTTGCCTGGCCTCCAATAATTTTTGGATCGTTATACGGAGAGATGAATTCAAGTCCTTTTTTCTCTGCTGTTTCTCTGGCAAGAGCTTCTGTTTTTACACAATCATCTCCATAAAACTTAATATCCGCATCGTAATTGCGAATAAACTCAATCTTTGCCTGCGATGCATATTCAGGCAAATAGATTGTTCCTTTCAAGCCAAGTATTTTGAGCGCATAGGCAACAGCAGCGCCATGGTTTCCGGATGATGCTGTAATAATACCTTTCTCTCTTTGCTCTTTTGTGAGGGACAATAGTTTATTCATGGTCCCTCGAAATTTAAAGGAACCGCTTAACTGAATATTTTCGAGCTTGAGATAAACTTCACAATTTCCCAATGAACTGAGGAAAGGCGAGTAATCCACAGGCGTTTCTCTGATGTGTTTTCTGATCTTTTTTTCTGCTTCTAAGGCTTCCTTTTTTATATCTATTGTAGGTGGCGGGTCTTTTTTTATCATTTGATGCTTCCTTTTTCAAAACAAAAAACTGATTTCAGTTAGTCGGTTAATCAGTCAATCTGTTTGTCTCTAAATATTTTAATTAAATAACAGACTAACAGACTAACCGAGTAACAGATTAACATTTTATTTAAACCTTTTCTACTTGCGTCTATATTGATATATCTTTTCAAATATTAGTATTTTATAATGGTAATCAATTAATATTATCAATAGGAGGAATATAATGAAAACAATAGGTCTAATAGGCGGCATGAGCTGGGAATCGTCTCTTGAATATTATCGAATAATCAATGAGACCGTAAAAAAAAAGCTTGGAGGCTTCCATTCTGCCAAATGTTTAATGTATTCAGTCGATTTTGAGGAAGTGGAAAAGTTACAACGTCAGGGAAAATGGGATGAGGCTACTGCTCTAATGATCGATGCTGCTCAAAGGGTAAAAAAGGGTGGTGCGGATTTTGTTGTCATCTGTACGAATACAATGCATAAGATGGCAGAGGAGGTCCAAAGCAGTATCAATATTCCTTTGCTACATCTAGCCGATGTAACTGCTGAAAGGATTAAGGCACAAGGGCTGAAAAAAGTCGGATTGCTTGGAACCAAATTTACCATGGAAGAGGATTTTTATAAAGGTAGATTAATCAAAAAGCATGGGCTCGAGGTTATGATCCCTGACGATGAAGAAAGGGAAGCCATTCATAATATTCTTTATAATGAATTATGCATGGGAGAAATAAAAAAAATCTCGAAGGATAAATTTAAGAAAATAATAGATAACCTTGTTTTAAAAGGTGCAGAAGGAATCATACTGGGATGTACAGAGATTCCTTTGTTGATCGATAAAGAAGATTATGAAATTCCATTATTCGATACAACAAGAATCCATGCAGAAGAAGCTGTTGAATATGCTTTACAGTGACTCAACAACTCAAATAATAATAAAAGCAAGACAAACTAAAGGGCAAGACAAAGCCCTGTCGGGCGGCAAGACAACGCTTCGCTAGCAAGACAAAGTTGGTTTAATGTTTAAAGTTTAAGGTAATTCTTTTTTACATTAAACATTTTACCTTATAACCTTAAACCCATTCCTATTCTTGCCTTAAACCTTCAACCTTAAACCTTAAACCAATTTTAAGGTTTGAGCTATATAAATAGTTTGACAATATTCCATATCCCCAGGGATGATACAATGAGTATGATCAAAACCCCTAAAATGTTCTGTTTTAGATTGTTGGCTAAATCACCCATTTTCTGACTATTGTTCAGCATGACGAGCAGAAAAATAGATGCTACTGGCAAAATTAGACCATTTGCAACCTGGGCAAAGATTATGACTGCAATAGGATTGAGATTAAAACATGAAATAATAAATCCTATTAGAATAACTCCAAACCAGACTGCTCTAAATGCCTTGGAATTTTGACCTCCTTTCCATCCGAGAATTCCAGAAGATGCAAAAGCTGCTGCATAAGGAGCTGTTATGGCTGAGCTCATTCCTGCCGCGAAAAAACCTATGCCAAATAGCAGATTTGTAAAAGAACCAAACAGAGGCCTGAGCTGATGGGCCATCTGTGCACCTTTTTCCAGGAGGATTCCTTTCTCATAGAAAGCAACTGCAGAAGTGACGACTATAGCTGCTGAAATTATCCCACCCAGGCAGATCGACAGGAGGAGGTCTTTTCTCAAATCTTTAAGATTTTCCTTTAAATGCCATTTTTCTTTGACGGCTGAGGAATGAAGAAAGAGGTTATAAGGGACGACTGTTGTCCCCACGAGGGCCAGCACAAGATACAGAGAGTTTTTAGGAAATGATGGAGTCATCCCTTTGAGAACAGAAACAAGATTGGGCTTGACGATGATAAACGTTGTCAGGAAAGAAATGCTCATCAGGAAGACAAAAAATATCAAGAATTTTTCGACTAATTTATATTTTTTTCTGCTCAATATAAAGACAGCGAACAATGAGATCAACGCGACCCAGATTATTCTCGGAATTGAAGTTACCATCTCCAGGCCGAGCGAGCCTCCTATGATATTACCGGCTTCATAGGCAGCACAACCTAAAGTGATTGAGGAAAGAGTGAGGATGATAACCATAAGCTTAGCGAGCCAATTCTGAGTATATTCTCTGAGTGATTGACCAAGGTCGCTACCAGAGCCAAGGCTGAGCCTGCCGCTCATCTCCTGAAGGATGAGAGTAGTTATTGTGGCAAAGACCAGAGCATAGATCAGAGCATATCCAAATTTTGCTCCTGCCAAGGAGCATGAAGTTACGGTACCCGGTCCAATAAATGCTGCTGTTACAAGAAAACCTGGGCCGAAAGATGATTTTTTATTTTTTCCGGCCATAACCTCCACCTCCAGGTGTTTCTATTCGCAGCACATCTCCAGGTGTTACTTTCAAGTTGATCTTTGAACTCAGGAGTATCTTCTTGCCTTTAGAAAAGAGAATGTTTTGGCCTTTTTTACCGCTTTTTCCTCCTTGGATACCATAGGGTGCAAATTTCCGCCTCTCAGACATGATGGTCACTTGTGTGGGAACAAAAAATTCATACTCACGAATGATTCCTTCGCCTCCTTTTTTTTGGCCGTCCCCTCCAGAGCCTCGCCGGAGGGAGTATTTTTTTATCCTCAGAGGAAGGTAGTTTTCCAGAGCTTCTAAGGGAGTATTGAGAGAATTAGTCATATTAGTATGTACTCCGCTTAGACCCGGGTTGAAGAAACTTGCTCCCATTCCTCCACCGATTGTCTCATAATACGCAAAGTTCGTATTCCTGACTGGATCGAATCCTCCGAAGGCGATATTGTTCATTGTCCCTGAACTTGCGGCTGGAATCTTTTCAGGAATGGCTTTTGATAAAGCGCCCAGGAGAACATCTGCTATCCTCTGGGAGGTTTCAACGTTTCCACCTGCAGTGGCAGCTGGAAACTGGGCATTGACAATCGAGCCTGGGGGAGCTTCAATTTTTAAAGGCCTCATAAGCCCTGTGTTGAATGGAATATCTTCCACGACAAGGCAGCGAAAAACATAGAGGACTGCCGAACAGGTGACTGCGAAATTGGCGTTTATCCCTCCTGCAACTTGGGATGATGAGGAGCTGAAGTCGATAATTGCTTCGTCATTATTGATGTTTATTTTGACTCCGATCTTGACAGGACTGTCATTAATCCCGTCATCATCCATATAATCAGAGAATGTATAAATCCCATCAGGAATGGCTTTTATCGAATCCCTTAAGATCTTTTCCGTATAATCTTGGATAATTTTTGAGTAGAGTAGTATTTTCTTTAATCCGTATTTTTTAATGATTTCTTTCAGGCGCTCTTTTCCCTTGTTGTTTGCAGCAATCTGAGCCAGTAGATCTCCTTTGCGTTCTTCTGGAGTGCGGACATTGGCAAGAATCATATTGAGAAGTGCTACGTTAAGCTTGCCTTTTTGGATTATTTTCAGCGGCGGAATTATCAATCCTTCCTGGAAAATCTCTGTTGCGAGTGGCATGGAGCCTGGAGTCATCCCCCCTACGTCGGAATGATGTGCCCTGTTAGCAACAAAAAAAACTAGCTTCTTATCCACGAAGACTGGAGAAATACAAGTAATATCAGGAAGGTGAGTTCCTCCTTTGTACGGATCATTAAGAATCACCAAATCTCCCTTCTCAAAATGGATGGTTTTTAATGAGGCTTGAACGGAAAGAGGCATGGCGCCTAAATGAACTGGAATATGGGAGCCCTGAGCAAAAGTTTCTCCTTTTTGGTTAAAAAGGGCGCAGGAGAAATCTTTTCTTTCTTTGATGTTAGGAGAGAGTGAAGTGCGTCCTAATACAGCACCCATCTCTTCTGATATAGAGACGAAAATATTCTTGAATATCTCCAATTCAATTGGGTCAAATTTAAACATTTTGTTATTCTTCCTTTTGAATAATGAGGTTTAAGAATCTGTCAACTTCTAACGAATAAGATGGAGGAAGGAATGTTGTTGATTCGCAATCCACAATAAGAGAAGGGCCATAAACCGTATTTCCAGGGTTGAGAAGAGATCTTGTGAACACTGAGGCCTGGTATTTTTTGCCGTGATATAATAGGGCTTGCTTCTTAATAAAGGCTTTTTCCGGATTGGAATCTTTGAGAGGTAATTTTTTGAGCCTTATTTTTTTGCCAGATCCGACTGCTTTGATTCTGATATTAACGATCTCCACCGGTCTGTCTGGATGATTGTAAGAATAGACTCTTTGATGAGCTTTGTGAAAATCGGACACAAAATGAGAGTCAGAAAAGCTCTTATTTCTATATGGAATCGTAATCTCATAGGATTGGCCTAAATACCTGAGATCAAGGAAGGGTAAGATCTTGACATCATCTTCGACAAATCCTTCCTCTACCATATATTTTAGGCTTTTTTGTTTAAGGTTTGAGAAGTGTGCCTCAAGTTCTCCCCTTTTAATTTTATCAGATGTTTTCAGGATGGATTTTGAGTAATCTTTTATAGAATCGGTCAGGAGCAGCCCTAGGGCAGAAAGTACACCTGCATTTGCCGGTACAATCACTCTGGCTATTCTAAGGTGGGAGGCAATTTCAACTGCATGCATGCCACCAGCTCCTCCAAAAGAGAAAAGAGCAAAGTTTCTTGGATCAAAACCGCGCTCGATGGAGATAACCCGTATCGCCTTTTCCATGTTGGCATTGGCAATTTCAACGATTCCTGCGGCCGTTTCAACAATTGATTTTTTGATTTTTTTTGATAAATTTTCCAGAACTTTAATACTCCTGTCCTGGTAAATTTTCATCCTGCCTCCAAGGAAAAACTCAGGAACAAGCCGTCCGAGAACCAGATTGGCATCAGTAACCGTTGGCATTTTACCTTGTCCATAGCATGCTGGTCCCGGATCAGCTCCTGCGCTCTGGGGTCCAACTCTAAGAGAAGAGCCTTTGTCCACATAAGCGATGGATCCACCTCCTGCGCCTACTGAATGAATGTCGATGATGGGAAGGCGAATGGGATAATTATTGATAACACTTTCATGAGTTCTTTTTATCTCGCCGTCTATTAAGGAAACATCCGATGAAGTTCCCCCCATATCAAAAGTAATAATTTTTTTAAATCCTGCTGCTTTACCAAGGTAGAAAGCGCCAACAACTCCTCCTGCTGGCCCTGACAAAGCAGTCCTTATAGGTTCTGTTCTAGCCGTGGATGGAGAAATGTATCCTTCGTTTGATTGCATGATTCGAAGTTGTGCGTATTGCATCTTCTCTTCTAAGTCCATCAAATACCGGCTTAAAACAGGCATTAAAAAAGCATTGACAGCAGTGACAGCGCTTCTCTCGTACTCACGATGTTCTGGGAGAATATTGCTTGATACAGAAGCCATGGTTTTTTCTTTTTCGAGCTCTCTGAGGACGATCTTTTCGTTCGAAGAATTAGCATAAGAATTAATAAGAGACACAGCAATAGCTTCCACATCCCTCTTTTTTATTGTTTTAAGGATTTTTCTTAATTCCAATAGATTTACTTTTTTCTCGACTTTCCCCGCAGCTGATGTTCTTTCTTTCAGTCCAAAACAAAGACTGTGAGGAAGAAGATAAGTCCTCTGTTCCCCTTTCAGGCTGTAAAGGTTTTTTCTGGTCTGCCTCCCTATGAAAAGCACATCCTCAAATCCTTCAGTGGTGATAAAAGCAATCCTGCTGCCTTTTCCTTCTAGGAGGGAATTTGTGGCTACAGTTGTTCCATGAATCACCAAAGGAGAAATACTGCTTCCCAAAAATTCCTTTATACCTTCTAGGATGGCCTTCGAGGGATTGTGAGGAGTTGAAGAGATTTTTTTTATCAGGATCTTGCCGTTTATATAGATTACAAAATCTGTAAAAGTGCCGCCAGTATCAATCCCGATTCGAATTTCGTCCTTCATTACGGGTATATTTATCGCTAAAGACAAGGTAAAGTCAAGACAGTACTCGTAAGCCGCAACGAGTTTAAGGTTAAAGGTTTAATGTTTAAGGCAAGAGACAGAAGACGTAAGCCGCAACGAGTTTAAGGTTAAAGGTTTAATGTTTAAAGTAAAAAAGAAACCTTAAACCTGAAACTTAAATTGAGAAGTTAGGAGTACTTTTTTTATTTACAAGTACTGCATGTGGTTGCAGTACAGGTAGGGCAGCTGTTTGAAGAGCTGATGCGGCTGCTTCCTCCCCCTATTCCAAAAGAAGAAAAAAGTTTTTGAACATCTTTACTCCCGCATTCTAAACAGGAGACTTTTTTTTCAGCCCCTATTGATACGAGGGTTTCAAAGCGTTTTCCGCATCTTTTACAAGTAAATTCATATATCGGCATGTTAGAATCATTCTAGCTGATTTCTAAAAGAATAGCAACTGCATTCTGTTAGATCCGTTTAGTCCGTTGAGCCCGTTTATCTGGTTTGTCTGGTTTGTTTATATAGGCAAGACAGGCAAGACAAATTTGGTTTAAGGTTTAAAGTTTAAGGTTTAATGTTATTTATTAAGGATCATCTCCAAAAGAGTTGGTAGGATCATAAGGATTCAAGGGGTCAAGGGGTCAGGGATTCGAGTGAAATGCTTAAGAATTACAAAGAATTAAAAGTTTGCACAGGAGGGAAAAAGAGAGGTCGAGAGGATGCTCAAAGCACTTACTAACTCGCTACAAAAAAAACACTTGA
>DAOVDU010000057.1 GCA_030669305.1 Candidatus Aminicenantota bacterium | reverse complement strand
CAGTCTGTTCTTGCGCCTGGCAGCTAATTCCAGAGCTTCCAAATCAGAAATTTTTAACATGACATACCTGTATTCATCCATCTCTTCCTGCGTGACACCGGCAGATAATTTTTCTGAGGCCTTTTGAAATCTCTCTTTTATTGGAGGAGGAATTTGTGTCTTAAAAACTGCCTTATATATTCTTTCTGCTTCATCAATTTTATTTTTATTCGCTTTGAACATCTTTCCCTCTCAATTTTATATGAATTCAAACCTAAAACTCAAATCCGAAATTTGTTGAAGGTTTAATGTTGAAGGTTTAAGGCAAGAAAGCTATTAACTATTTACCATTAACCATTGCCCATTCACTATTTCCCATTCACCATTTTCTTATTCTTCGTCAGTATGGCAGTTCAGCAGTATATCTGTATTCCCCATTCCCCATTTACTGTTGACAAGGTGTGCGTGTTAAAGTAAAAAATAACCATGAAACTCCTGGTACTGATTCCAGCATTCAACGAGGAGAATACAATATCAGATGTCATCGAAGAGACAAAGAAAAATCTCCCGGAAGCAGATATTCTCGTTGTTAATGATGGATCCACGGATAGAACCAAACAGATTTTATCTAATCATAAAAATATAAAAGCCCTTCATCTTCCTTTTAACATGGGAATCGGCGGCGCCATCTGGACAGGCTTCAACTTTTTCTGCAAAAAGGACTACGAACTCCTAGTACGGATTGACGGAGACGGCCAGCATCCTCCTGCCCAGGCCAGAAGCCTGATCGAACCCTTACTCAAAAAAGAGGCAGACCTTGTCATAGGGTCCCGTTTCATCAAACGGGAAGGTTATCTTTCCTCTCTTCATCGGAGAGGAGGCATAAAACTTCTAAACATACTGACAGCATTCCTGCTTAAAAAGGAAATCACAGATAACACTTCCGGGTTCAGGGCATACAGCCGCAGAGCGGCAAACCTGTTGAGAAAAGATTATCCGTTTGATTATCCAGAACCTATCGAGGTTTATCTTCTCAGCCAAAAAGGCCTTAAAATCAAGGAAATTCCTACAGAAATGAAGGAAAGAGAAGGCGGCGTATCATCAATAAGTCTTATGCACAGTTATTATTATCTTATAAAAGTTTTACTCACCATCCTGGTGAATTTTTTATACGGAGGAAAAAAATGAATCCTTATCCGATCAGCCCTATTCAGATTGTTAGCATCACATTCTCAATTTTCTTGCTGGTTCTGATAGCCATTTTGATCCGGAAGAAAAAAATAAGAGAGGAATATGCCATCCTGTGGATTCTAATCTTTCTGATTTTTCTGCTGCTTTCGATATTCAGGGGTGCCATAGATACAATTTCCTCCCTGCTGGGAATTCAATATCAACCAGCATCCCTATTTCTTATTCTCATAGCCAGCCTCTTTCTTTTGACGTTTCACTTCTCCCTTGTAATCTCTGATATGAAAAAGAAAATTAACCATCTAGCAATGACATTATCGATTCTTGAGGAAAGCCTTTCTGAGGAGGAAAAGAACTCTTCTTAATCTTTCCGGTCTCTGATTTTCCTGGCAGGAATTCCTACTGTGACCGAATAATCAGGAAAGGATTTTGTCACCACGGCTCCAGCTCCGACAACGCATCCCTTACCAAGAGATACACCATCCAATACTGTCACCAGGGCTCCCAGCCAGCAGTCGTCCCCGATGTTTATCCCACCCTTTACAAGCGATGGCTGGAACATTATAGGAATATCTGTCCGTTCGAAGCTGTGGTTGCCTCCTGCGACCAGATAACAATGTCCGGCCAGAAATGTATGTTTCCCGACAGTGATTTTTGTCTCTGAAAGAAGGGAACAGTTTGAAGAGATGTTTGCATAATCCTTCAGAAAAATAGATCCTTCCTTACAGCTAAGGATTGTGTTTCGACCAACGATTACATTCTCTCCCATGACTATCCCGTGGTTTTTTTCTCCTTTTGCATCCAGAACAGCATAGTCATCGATTAAGCAATTATCTCCAATGGATATTTTATGGGGATGGCGTAGAGTTATGTGGTGGCCAAAGGCAACTCCTTTTCCCTTTTTACCTAAAATCAGGGGATAAAAAATTCTCCGCAAAAAGAGGCCTGACGCCCCGGGAATCCAGGAGAATAAAAATATGATGCATTCATATTTTATAAACAGCCAGAGGCTTTTTTTCCCGATAAAAAGATCAACATATTTTTTGAATGCAGATTCTCTCTGATCTATTAAGGTTTTATGAATACTGCCTTTTACTTGTTCCTTGGGCTTCTCCATTCTCGATGCTATATTACGCTAAATCATTTATAATCGCAAGCCGTAAATCGTAAGCCGTGAGCCGTAATATGGTTTAAGGTTTAAGGTTTAAGGTTTAAGGCAAGAGGGAACTGACATACTGCTATACTGCCTTACCGGGAAAAAAGGGGATGGTTCTATTTTTTTTCTTCGTCAGTATAACAATACAGCAGTATTTTCCATTTCCCATTCACTATTTCCCATTCACCATTTACCATTAACCATTCACTATTTCCCATTTACCAATAGACCGAATAGACTGTATAAAGGTTGACTCATTTATCCTTTTATTGTAATTATGAGAAAATGTCTCAGAAAAAAACCATCACGCTGGTGTTATTTTCTCTTTTCCTCATCCTTTTTCTTATCCGCTTCGTTCATCTCACGGCTGATCCGCCTTACGATTTAAGCACAAGCGGAGGCCCGTATGGAGACCCTGCGGGCTACAGCTTCAATGCTCGCAATAAAACCCTCTTTGGCTCGTGGGAAGTCGATAATTTCAATATGATGTACCTGAGTTTCCCCCCTCATTCTGTAACCTATCTTGTGTTCAGGCTATTAGGCATCGGGTATGCCCAGCAAAACCTGGTTCCTGTATTGTTCAGTTTCGCCAGTTTAATCTTTTTTTTCCTTATCATACGCGAAAGGCTTGGCAATATCTTAGCTTTAATAGGAACCGGACTTCTCGGGTTCAATTACCTCTTTCTTATGTACAGCCGAATCGCTAATAGAGTCATGCCTCCGATTTTCTTTATTCTCCTCGGCATCTATCTCCTTCAGAAGGGAAAAAAGAAACCCCTGTGGCTTATCGGAGCGGGAATGTCATTATTTTTAGCCCTTATCTCAAAATCTGTAGTATTTTTTGCCGTCGGAGCTGTCCTGGCAGGATATTTGGTTTATATCCTTCTGAATACTTCCATCAAGGAAATTGCAAAACGGCTCAGCCTTCTTCTTGTTGGAGCTCTTCTCCCTTTCATCCCCTGGCTTTTTTTATTGTATATCCCGAATCGGGACTTCATCAATTCTTTCAGCCAGCTTAATGTTCAATATCTTATTCCTCCTAAAAGCCTTTCTCTGATCTTGAAATACTTTTGGACGCGGCCTCAAATACTCCTCCACGAAATGCCTGTAATCTTTCTGCTGGCTGCTCTCTTCTCTTTGATGCTTCTTTTCAGGGCTGTTCATAACTCAAAAAAAGTCCTTCTTGTGGACTGGATTTTCCTCTTCTGGTTTTTCGCCGGATTCCTCTATTATGCAGTGATTCAGCAGAGAGTGACACGACACTATATCCCTCAGATTGTGCCGTTGGTATTTTTAGCAATCCTTCTGGCCCATCATCTTTTCACGAATCTGAACTTTGAGAGACCTAGAAAACACAGGCTGCTCTATGGGCTGCTTGTTTTCCTCTGGATGCTTTTCCCCGCAAGCTTGCTCATGAAAACAATAACAAAAGAATTCCCCCGACTTTTCCGAGGGCAGATAGGTCTTAACCTCTCTCTGCTCATTCTTTCTCTTCTCATGACACTTCTTCTTTTCCTCTTTCTGAAATTCTGGATTAAAAAAGAAAAATTCTTACCTGCTCCTTCTTTTAAGATAATTCTGCTCATCCTGCTGCTGTTAGCCTCAATGATTTTTCAGGTTTCAAAATACATGGGATGGGCATTAAATCCCCAATTCCAGCTCAAAGAGGCTTCTCAAGATTTCGGAAAAGCCTTTGACAAGGCCACTCTTGCAGGTCTTTGGGCTCCAGCGGTCTGCCTTGAAAATGAGCACAGGGCTCACGAATATTTCCAGGGCTACATAAACGACCGAAAGGATTTCTTTGAAATATTCAACATAACTCACGTATTCACTACGACCGCATTTAACGAGGATCTCATCTTTGAAAGAAATTTTCCCCAGGTCATGAACAGGGCCAGCCTGCTTGCCCGCTATCACATCTGGACCGTAGAGGCTCTTCTTTATGACGTCAATCCTGTCAAGGAAGTAGCAGAGGAAGGGCTTTTTGAAGCAGAACTTTTTACTCAAAAGGGAAGCACTCCCCGTTTCGACAGCACAGCTTCTAAAAAATTTGCTGTATTGAGCGGGTCAAAGAAACCGAATTATGTCGCTTTAATCACGAGTGAGGAAAAATATCCTAAAGGAAATTATGAAATAACATTCAAGATTAAAAAACAAGGTTTTTATAAAAACCCATCAAAAAGAGTAGCACGCCTGGATGTTGTATCTGAGGAAATCCACAGGGTTCTCAATGTCAAAGATCTGTTTCCGAAAGACCTTGTTCATGATGGATACCAAAATTTCAGTCTGACGATTCAACTCAAAAGGCCTCTAAAAATGAAACTCAGGGTCTTCGCTCAGGGAAATGGCGCTTTTTGGGTGGATTGGGTCAGAGTCAAACCTTTATTAAATTAAATAAGCAAGTCCCTTTTTTTGTTTGACATAAAGTAGAAATTCAATTATAAAAAACTCTGTTTTCCCTTTTTTATTATTCTCAGTTCCATGAAAAAACCTAATCGGAGGAAAGAATGAAAAAAGCAATAAGATCAATGATCATATTCCCTCTACTTCTATTGACCACAAATCTTTTATTTGCCCAGTCTGAACAAGACACGGAACTGGTAAAATTAAGCTTTAAAAAAGTAAATAATAAAATTGAAGTTCAAATCGAATGCAAAGGAGAGATCTCTTATGAAAGCTTTTCCCTTATCGATCCAAACAGACTTGTATTAGATTTTTCGGGGATCAACAAAGTCTCCACACAACCTGTTATCGAAATCAATGATGTTGACATCCTGAGCATCAGAACCAGCCAATTCAAACCAGGTATAGGTCGAGTAGTCTTTATTTTCGCAGACGAGATTCCCCACTACAAAATAGAAGAAACAGAAAAGGGTCTCATGGTCCTCTTCTGGAAAGAAAAAACAGAGGAAGGAGAGAAACCAGAAGAAGAGGAAAAGCCAAAAGAGAAAATTGAAGAAACAATCAAGGCCGAAGAAAAAAAAGAAGAGGAAAAAATAGAGGCTGTGCCAAAAAAAATTGTCGAGCCAAAGGAGCCTGCCTTTCCCGCAATTGAAGAACAATTTCCCGAGGAAGAAGAGACAACAAAAAAGATTGCCTTTGGCCTCTCTTCAGGATATTACTTTCTACAGGACGAAGCCTTCCTGGACGTCTATGGGAAAGGAGGAGCCTTCCTCAGAGCAGAATATTCATTCCTTCTTCCAATAAATATAAAAAGTTTTGATGTGTGGACGAGTGTGAGCTATTTCCAGAAAATGGGAAATACAACAATAACCCAAGAAGAAGTCAAACTCAATATCACAACATTTTCTCTTGGCCTCAGGTATTTAAGACAAATATCGAGATTTACTCCTTTCGCAGGCGTTGGAATCGACTACACTGTTTATAAAGAAAGATATCCCGAAGATTTTCCAATTGATTCTGTTGGTGGATCGGATTTAGGATTTCACATTCAAGCAGGATCTTATTTCAACATCATTCCATCCCTTGCCGTCAAGCTTCATATAAAATACAACATAGCCAAGACCACAGAGGGCGACGTCGGTGTGAACCTCGGTGGAGTTGAATACGGAATCGGTCTCATCTACCGATTTAATCTATAAACTCAAGATTCGTAAGCCGTGAGCCGGAACGAGTTTAAGGTTTAAAGTTTAAGGTTTAAAGCAAGATTACTATTAATTATTTACCATTTCCCATTCACTATTCACCATTCACTATTTACCATTAACCATTTACCATTCACTATTCAAAAGGAATGACAGGGGGAAGAAGAATGACAGGGAGAGGGGGAGATGGGGAGAGCAACTCAGATTGATTTAAAACTGGATAAACCAGACCAGGCCAATCATATCCATCATAACATCAAGGTCAGTCTTTACCGATGTTCCATTTATGTTTAGGGTTGCTGCATCTCCAGTTCGCCCCTTGTTGTCCACAGCATTAAGTTCGTAGGTATAAGTTTTATCTTTATCAACATGGCGGCGCTGATATTCGAAGGTAGAAGACGAGAACTCTTCAATAAAATACCGGTTGACTCCGCTAACCTCGTACAGTCTGTATTTCTCAATATTTCTGTTGTCCGGATTAGTCTGCCAGGAAAGGTAATGTATATATTCACGGTAGAATAAAGCTTTATTCTCTTTTGTTTCCCCGGTGAAATTCAAAGGAGCAAATATCGGAGGCGCTATGAAATTGAGCGTTACCGGAATCTCTAAGGGGCTGTTTAAAGCCTGTGGGCTTGAAATTCCAATAATGCCATTATAAGTTCCCTCCTCCAACGTTAAGTCACAAATATCAACCGTTATCTCAACATCCTCCTGGGAATCTAAACTCCCATTTGCAGGAGTCACACACATCCAATCTGCATCTTTGTTTACCTGGAAAGTCAGGGTTCCTTCGCCAATATTCTTCAATGTAAAAGTCGCGGGGTCCGGATATGCACCATCTACTGTAAAGGATAAGGAGCTGGTGCTCGAGCTGAGGAAAGGCACAGGTGGAGGAACTGCGATTTTAGAATAATAGACTTCCCCATGGTCTTGCCAGACAAAATGGCCGTAGCCATTATTATCTATCCAAATTCTTGAGAAAAGAGCACTTGATCCCTGTGTAATCTGAACCGGGGTTTCCCAATTGCCTCCGGTAACTTTCTTGGCATAATAGGAAGATATACCTCCCGCATCTTCCTGAACCCAGGTAGCAACTAAAACATTATTCCTGTATCTTAAGTCTCCAAACTGTTGTTTGGAAAACTTATTCGAAATAACCTCATTACCTTTCCAAACACCATCAATCTTGCGTCTACACATAAAGTTTCCAGTTTTGGTACTGTAGACAACATGGGCATTACCATCATCGTCAACATCCAATTCGGGCCGATAGCCAAGAGGAGCAACTTCTTCAACAGGAATCCCTTGCCAGGCGGAACCTCTCGGTGCCTCCTTAAAGAAAATTCTCCAAGGCATCAAATCTCCTACTCCTTCCATGTAACAAACATAAATTTTATCGTTTCTCACTTTAAAAGCAGGATGAGTACTATTATCATAGGCAGTCCAAGAAAGCCTTTCATAGCTGCTAGGCCAAAACTCGTCTTCTATTAATTTCGATTGCATGATAATATCGTAGCCGGTATAAGGATCGGTATGCTCATGATGCCATATGATACAAATCCTATTCCCATCTATGTCTATCTTATGCCAGGCTGAATTCTCAGGGCTATTCCATATCATAACAGGAGTTTCCCATCCGGAATCGGGATTATAGACACAATAATATATCTCTCGATTCATCCTTGAACTTCCATCAGCATAAGCAAGATGGAAATTTCCTTCTGAATCGACATCAAGCTGAGGACTCCAACCCTGTATTTTGGTAATATTTGTATTGTGTGGTGAGGACCACACGCCGTCTTTATAAACACAATAAAAAAGCGTACCAGCTTCGTGGCTTCCTTCTGGCCAGACAGCTAATATGACCCCGTCCTTATTGACCGCAACGCTGGGATATCCAGACTCTGATGAGCTTTTAGATAAGTTTGTTTGGCCAAACGTATTCAGGGAAATAAAAAGAGCCAATAAAATAAAAATTAGAGAAGTTTTTCTAATATTCATCCTACTTCCCTCCTAAGATAATTGAATTTTTTATATTATCCAAATAATTTATATTTGTCAATTAATGATTTAAGTGCCCCGAATAATCGAGTAAACCTCTACGATCATAAGGGATAGATAAATATAAGCCTCTATTTCCCCAAGAAAAGCGGGTATAATAGAGGCATGAAAAATAATCTACATTTTTACCCAACAGGTGAAAACAAAAAAGGTTTTGATTTTTCGAGAATTAATATAAAATTGAGGGACAAAAATGCTCAGAATAACTGGTGAGAGAGACCCAAGAGATGAAAATTAGTTTTTTTAGAAAGAATTCCTCTATCTATCTTATTTTTGGATTAATAATTCTTCTCTGTTTTATCATCAGGTTCTCCTTTGTTGGATTGATTCCCCTCTGGAGGGAAGATGGGTATCATTATTTGGTAAAAGCCGAAGAGATCTTAAAGGGGGATTTCACCCCAAAATGGGCCGAGATAGGCCTTCCTCTTTTTTATTCCTTTTTTCTGCTCTTTTTTGGATCGGGAGATATCTTCGAAGATACTCGTATTGCAGAGGTCCTTCAGGCTTTTTTAGAGTGTTTGATCATCATTCCTCTTTTCTTAATTGCTCTGAGATTTTTTAAGTGGAAGGGCGCAATTATAGCGTCAGTATTATTCACATTCTGGCCTGGTCTCATACACTGGACCATGCATGGATACACGGAAGCTCTTTTTATTTTTTTAGTTCTCTTTTCTTTCTATTTTTTAATAAAATCTGAACAAAACAGAACATATCTTCTTATTGCATCCGGTTTTTCTGTGTTAGCCTTTTATGTCAGGTTCAATGGAATCTTTTTGCTTCCCTTTATCCTTGTTTTCGCCTGGATCTGGCGGAGGGAAATCCCGAAGTGGAACTGGCGCTGGCTGGCCTACATTGTTCTTGTGTTCATTCTGGTCGCGAGCCCTTATTTTGCGCTCCGAATGAGTTCTCCCCAATACTCTCTTGAAGGCCGGGCGGCGAGATACTTGTTTTCCGATGATCATCAACAGCTGTTTGATCCTGAATTTCGCCCGACTCTTTCTTCATATTTATCCACCCATTCTCTCAGAGATATATTTTCAAGGGGGTGGCGGGGGATAAAGATCATTATCCAGGATACCTACAAGGTCAACTATTTTCTTATGACTCTGGCCTTCATTGGCCTCCTTTTTTTCACTAAGAAAAAATTCCTCTCTTTTCACCTTGTTTTTCTTTTTTACTTTTTAGGACTCTTCTGGATTTATGCGGTTGTGCGCAGTTTGCGTCTAGTTTTGCCCTTAGTCCCGTTTGCCATAATTCTTTCAGGGGGATTAGTGAGTAAGATTTTCGAAGGAAAAAAGAAAGCCGGCGTTTGGATGAGTTTAGTCATTGTCTTCTTTATTTTTATCTATGGACAGAACTTTCTGGCTATGAGAGATAGATTTCGGGGAGAGGGCGAAGTGTGGGGTGATGCGAGGAAATGGGGGATGTGGATCGCTCAAAATATTCCTCCAGGGGAGACTATGGCTATGCGCGAGGGCATTGACATTGCGAATATGCAGGCTCCTCAGATCGAGTTGAAAACCATTCCTCGTCGTGGTGATATCAATGAAATATGGAGCTATCTAGAAAATAATAGAATAAATTATATTGCTATTGGCTCTGGGGGGTTGGAGGCGGCCGACTGGAGAAGGATTCCAGCTCTCAGACAAATTCGGGCAAGATCTTTGGCGCCATTCCTCGTCAAGATATATTCAGATGAAAAATTGAAATGGATCATGGAAATTTTCAAGATCAATTGGGACAAAAAAGGTGTTCTCTACAAAAGAGGCGCAGGAGATGTTGTTGAGGCAGAATCACTCACAGTTGAGGGAATTTCAAGATTTGATTCAGAAGCTTCCCAACAATTTACTGTACTGGCTAAAGACGGCACTTCTGAAAATAATTCCATTCTCCTCGGGCCTGTTAGAGGGGTTCCCCCTGGAAAATACCGTGTGACTTTTCGGTTGAAAGCAAAAGACCACGCCGGAGCCGATTTTCTTACGGGATTGAGTGTTCTCTTTCTAAAGACAGATGAGGTTATCTGGAAAAGGAACCTAAGGGGGAATGAGTTTCTCAAGGAAGGCATCTATCAAAAATTTGAAAGTTTTTTTAAGTTGACATCCAAGAAAGACCTCCACTTCAGGATAACAAGCCAGGGATCGGGAGAGTTGTGGGTGGATAATTTTGAATTTTCTCATGTAGATTAACCCATGACTGAAGCAGAAAAGATATTGGCTGGCTTCCAGAAGACCTAAAATAAAAAAGAAGAAAGGAGGAATGTTTCAGTGTTACCAAAATCGTGCAAAATGCCCAAACAAAAAAACATGCTCCAAATCGACGTGGAAGACTGGTTCTGTGATTTAGACATCAGCGAATGGGACAAACACGAAAACCGCGTCCTCGAAGCAACAAACAAAATCCTGAAATTACTAAAAGAGACAGACAACAAAGCAACTTTTTTTATGCTCGGTTATGTCGCCGAAGCTTTCCCTGAATTAGTCAAAAATATTCTAGACCAAGGACACGAAATCGGAACTCACGGCTATAGTCATACAAGGATTACAAACCAAACCCCAAAGGAATTTGAAAAAGACTTAGACAAATCATTAAAGATTCTAAAAAAAATTACCGGTGAAAAAGTTTGGGGATATCGTGCTCCTCAATTTACAATTGTAAGAAAAACAGCATGGGCAATAGACATCTTAAAGAAAAAAGGATTGAAATATGATTCAAGTATTTTCCCTGTTAAAACTCCCTTGTATGGTGTACCAGGAGCTCCAACTAAACCATACAGGATTTCATCTGAAGATATTGGAAAAAATAGTCCTCAAGAAACATTTCTCGAATTCCCTTTATCAACTTTCAAAATTCCCTTCATAAAAAAAAGAATTCCTGTGGCCGGCGGTTTTTATCTGAGATTTTTCCCATACTTCTTTATTCGCTACGCCCTAAAAAAAATAAACAAAAAAAACCAACCAGCAATCTGCTACATACACCCATGGGAACTCGACCCAGACAACTCAAAAATAAAATCACTAAAATGGTATTATTATTTCAACATAAAATCCACAGAAAAAAAATTCAAAAAATTATTAAATGACTTCAGATTCACCTCAAATAAAGAATGGATTGAAAATGCAGGAAGAACAAATTAAAACATATTTTAAGGTCAAGGCAAAAGAGTTTGACGAAATCTATGATGACAGTGGAACTTATTTTAAATCAATAATAAATCGTGTTTTTAGAAAGGGAATGAAAGAGAGATTCATACGAACCTTAAAAGAATTCGGTTCAGAAAACAAAACAGTTTTAGATATTGGATGCGGCGGAGGAAGAGTCAGCGTACTTTTGGCAAAAAACAATTTAGATGTAACTGCAATTGACTATTCTTCTGAAATGATAGATTTAGCACATGAATATAATAAAACTCACGGAAACAATAAACTAAAATTAAAATTCAAACAAGAAGATTTCTTAATCGACACACCAGAAGAGAAATTTTTTGATTTTACTTTGGCTCTTGGAATTTTCGATTATCTCAAAGAACCTTTGCCTTTTCTAAAAAAAATGAAAAATGTCACAAAAGAAAAAATGGTCGTGGCTTTTCCTGCAAAGTTTACTCCTCAAATGCCACTTAGAAAAATCTGGCTAATGAAAAGAAAATGCGCTGTTTATTTTTACACAAAAAAACAAATAGAAAAATTATACCGTGCAGAAGGAATTGAGAAATTTAAAATAACAAAAATCCCTGCAGCTTATTTTGTTGTAGCATATTTCTAAATTATTATTTCAAACCTGATTCCTTCGGTCCCGGGGGGAATAGGCTGTGAGTTTTAATTCTTTTTACATATCTTTTATCAGATAAGATTTTTTCTTATTAGTTGTTTTCTCTAAACTGTCCACAAGCGGAATTTTTGTTCCTCCTGAGGTTTCTGCTTTTATGCTCTCTCTACCAGCATCATCGACACAGGTAACGGCATAGCAGTACATATCTCTTTCTGATTTGCTTGAAAAGCTATGATCATAGTAATTAAATAC
>DAOVDU010000051.1 GCA_030669305.1 Candidatus Aminicenantota bacterium | reverse complement strand
CTGACGGGAATTGCTGTCCTTGTAGTATCTCTTTTGACAGTGAGCTGGCAAATCATACGCGCCGCAACAGCCAATCCTGTAGATTCCCTGCGGTATGAATAGCCGAATTCATCAAGAGATCCTCACCTGATGAACCCTTTTGAACCTGATTCGTACTATTGAGGGAAAGGAAGAATTAGGCTTTTCACATAACTTATAACGTTGGCATTTTTATTTGGTTTCATTCCTCCCGGAACTTGAATTCTTTCGGCGGCTCCGCGCCCATCAGGTGTTTGACAAAATAATCCCATCGGCGCCTCATCATGTAGGATTCCCGGCTAAACCCATGACCGCGGTTGGGAAACAGGATAAGATCAAAATCTTTGTTGGCCGCGATGAGCTCGTTCACGACAAGGAGCGTATTGTACATGGGCACGTTGGAGTCCATGGTGCCATGGGCTAACAGAAGCTTGCCCTTTAGGTTTTTGGCCAGAAGCTGGTTTGCCTGGTTATCGTAGTTAGAGGTGCCGTCGGAGTATGTCTCCAAGAGGCCCTGCCACTTTTCCCCCCAATCGTCTTCGTAGCTTCGGTTGTCATGATTCCCGGCTCCGCTCACTGCCACCTTGAAGAAATCGGGATAACGGAGGATGGCATCTGTGGATGCAAACCCGCCGCCCGAATGTCCGTATATTCCCACCCGGTCGATGTCAATCCAGGGAAACCGTTCAGCGAGCTGTTTCATGCCGGTGATCTGGTCCGGCAGCCCGTTGTCGCCCATGTTTCCGTAGTAGGCGGCGTGGAACGATTTCGACCGCATGGGTGTTCCCATAGCGTCAAGGGAAACCACGATGAATCCCAATTCGGCCAGAGCCTGCCTGTCGCCGCGTGAAGCTGAAAAACTACGGCTACCCACACTTCCTGTCTGTGGGCCTGGGTAAATGCAGTTGATGATCGGGTATTTATCGGCAGGATCGAAGTCGGTGGGCTTGAACAAAAGCCCGTAGAGGTCGGTCTTGCCATCTCGAGCTTTAACTGTAAAAGGAATCGGCGGTTTCCATTTCGCCTCTAAAAGGCGGGAGATGTCGGCTTTTTCCAGCGCAAGGAGTTTCCGACCGTTTTTATCCCGAAGCTCACTGACCGGCGGTTCCACTGGAGTCGAATAGGTGTCGACAAAGTAATCTCCTGACGGGGACAAAGAGATCGTATGGTTTGCATTGCCCAGAGTCAGGAGTTCTATCTTGGATTCATCCAAGCCGACTCGGTAGAGATATTGGAAGTAGGGATTGCCTTTTTCCCGGCCCGCTCCCGTAAAGTAAAGGACACGTTCCTTTCTGTCCAGCCGCAGGACCTGCAACACGTTCCAACTGCCGCCGGTTATGCGGCTCTTCAGTTCTCCGGTCTCCAGGTCATAGAGGTAAAGATGTCCCCAGTCGTCACGCTGTGAGAACCAGATCACCTCGTTCGATCCGGGCAGTACGTGCCAATTCACTTTATTGAATCCCGACTCAAAAAACGTATCGACTTTTTCCTCCAAGACATCTCGGACAGCGCCTGTTTCCGGATCGGCTGTCCGGAGCACGACATGTTTATGGTCACGGGAAACAGAGACAAAAGCGAGTTGGGAAGAATCCGAGCTCCATTCTGCATCGGCCAGTTCTCCTGTCCGCAAAGCGATGTGATCGGTGACTGTGGAACGATGCTGGTCGGGAGGCATCTGAAGCCGCACCACACGGGGTCCGTCGATATGAATCACCACCCGGTGGATACGGAAAATTTCCTTATCCTCAGGGAGAGGGTACTTCCATGCTTCCAACTTGGGGTGGCCCACCTTGGTTGTCACAAGGTACATTTCTCCCACCCCTCTCCCGTCGTGTTGGAAGGTGGCGATCTTCTTTGAGTTAGGCGACCAAAGCAGCACGGGCCGATCGCTTTTTGTCCAACCGGCATTGTTCGTTGCATAACCGAAATCCTTGATACCGTCAGTAGTAAGTTGTGTTTCTGCTCCGGTCGATAGATCCTTTACCCAAAGATTGTATTCACGGATGAACACAGCAAGGGTGGCATCGGGAGAAACGATCATATTGCGGTCAGTCCTTTTTTCCGCCTTACCCTTTAAGCAGCGGTTTTTCTGGATGTCGTATGTGTACTGGTAAGAATCCACGGTAAAAATTAGAGAATTCCGGTCATCGGAAAACTCAAGCCTCTGAAACGGCAGTTTGAAGGGTTTATATGATTTTCCAGAAGCCTCAGACAAAGCTGAGGCCATTTTTTCATGGTCAAAAGCTCTTTTCCTTTGTTTCTTTTTTGCATCCACCAGCACAAACTCGTATCCCTCTGGGATATTGTTCCGGTACCAGATACAATTCTCGTCGATCCAGTTGGGCCGGACGCTGGCACCGAATACAAGCGGATCTGTATACTGACGCAGAAACTTTTCGGCACGAGCATAATCTTCGGCCTTAAGTATCCGCTTGGCTTGCTGATTTGCTGCTGCCGGACTGAAGACTGCCAGCACCAGGATCCCAATAACCGCAGACGAAAGACATCTGCTGATTGTTTTCATAACGTTCCTCCTCCTCCAATATTTTCAGAGCCCTGAACATACATCATTATCGGTACAAAAACAATGATGGTGGGGGGGGACAGCACCGGCAATGACATCGGAAGGATAGTGCTTGCCGGCTTTTACTCGAGCATATCCAGTAAGAGCCGCGACAGTCATGCTAGATCAACTGACAAACGCGGGAGATAGAAAAAAAGCCCACTGAATATGAGAAGGTATTGACGCTATAACAGTAATTTGTGAATTGTCCGGAATAATTATTGACAAAAGGTTCCATATGTGGTACCAATAAATCAAATATAAAAAACGAAGCGAATTGAACAAAAAGTGTTATGGTCTGTATGAAAAAGCAAAATCAAATCCCAAAGGCCTTAGATTTTCTGAAATGAAGACATTATGTGAATGTATCGGGATGACATGTGATAGGATCAAGGGATCACATTTTATCTATAGGATAAATGATCCATTTTTTTTAATATCCATTCAAAAAATGAAGGATGGAATGGCAAAGCCATATCAGGTCAGGCAACTATTGGATTTTATAGAGGAAAGTAAACTGGACATTTTGGAGTGAGCCATGAATAAACATGCGGTTTGCATTAAATGGAGTGATGAGGATAATGGTTTTATTGCGACAATTCCAGGGATAAAAGCCCTCAGCGCATTCGGTGCTAAACGAGAAAAAGCGCTTTCTGAATTGAAAATTGCAGCTGAGGCTTATTTCGAAGCTTTAGAAGCGGCTGGAAAGCCTTTGCCTTTGCATGAGAAAATCACTCCCTACAGTGGACAACTCCGACTTCGGATGCCAAAAAGCCTTCATGCAGCTCTTTCCAATGGGGCAGAGGATGAGGGTATTTCTCTCAATACGTATATTGTTACTCTTTTGTCAGAAAGGCATATTGAGAAAAAACTTCTGAATAAGATAGAGACTTTGGAGAATTTGCTTGATGCAACAAACTCTAAAGGAATTTCCACTTTTCTAAACAGCTCTCAACCAACACACAAAATTGAGGAAAACAACAAGAAGTATAAAAGCAAAAAAAAAGATAGATAGCAAAATTTCGTTTCTGCTTTAATCCTAGACAAATAATCTCCCTATAAAGGAGAGGCTCACAAAAGACTCAGTCATACCGCCTCGCTTGGAAGTAGGTTCGCCCATCAAAGTCTGGAGATACCCCTTCCTGACAAGTCTCTCTAGAGGAAAATAGACACTGCTGGCGGAGACTTCTTTTCCTGTCAGATCGACAATATAGTTATAAACAGAGATGCCATAGGCTCTATCCTTTAGTCTCAAGACAGCGATAAGGACCAGCTCCTCGAGTTTTGTCAGCAATGCCATGATTTGGCCTCCATTTTTTCTGATCCTCTAAATTAATATACCGAAGATATATGGGAAAAGGGTGGATAACACTCGATGACCTTGAAAGCCTAGACAAGGACAAAATCACATAAATTAAAAAAATCTGGTTTCTTCCTTCTGAGCGAACTGGCACTCTCTGGGACGATTATATGGAAGTTATCCCGATCGTCGCGATGTATGGAAAGAAAATCATGGATTTTGACAAAGACGGTCCGGAGTTCAAAAGAGCCGTCTCGGATTTCGAGAAGCAGTTCCGCCCAGGAGAAAACGTCCAAGGAGAAGCCAAAAATCGACATGGACAAGCTGCGCCGGCTGCTTGGCCTCCCAGCAAAGGCGAACTAGCAGTTCACTAAATACATTTCTTTGCCGATCAAAGCTTTTCATCTCGGAAAAACATCCAAAGATAAGCTTGCCGAATATGTTGGTAAGAATTATGGTGCTTACTCAGGCAACTGTTGTTACTAAGCCGAAATCCACGTAAACTTCTCTACTCGGACCCAAGTTCTCAAAAACATGAAAAACCACCAAAAAATTATCTCCAATGCCGTGAAGATTTCCCGAAAGCTGAGTTGTTTTTTGACCAGCCCAGCTTGCATTGCAGGTATCCGTATTTCCTCCCCGAATTTTAAGGCTGAATGCGGCCGTCCCTAATTTTCTATCTTATAACTCTAATTTAAAAATTAGAAAAGTTTTAAAGGTCTAACCCCAAATTCATGTTTGACTATAAAACATCTCAATGCTATATTCCAAAATCTGGAATTAAACCTTTAAAATTCTAAAAAGAGGAAAAAAGAATGAAGAATAGAATAAAATCCATTTTCCTTTTATTACTATTTTTGTTATTCCTAGCCCAAATTTTTTATTCCTTCCCTGTAAAAATACAGTTGTCTGGACAAGAGGAGAAGCTCGATAAATTTTTTCTCAATAATGAAGTCACTGTTGCTGTCACAGACTCTGGACTGGGCGGTCTTTCTATCATGGCTGATGCTGTGGAGAGAATGAGAGAATCTAAAATTTTCCAGAAGGTGAATTTTATATTTTTTAATGCCCTCTTTTCAAACGAAGGTGGCTTCAACAGTCTAAAAACCCGCAAGGAAAAAATCCAAATCTTCGATAGTGCTCTCAAAAGCCTGGAGGAAAATTACAATCCAGACTTGATACTGATTGGCTGCAACACTCTATCGGTAATCTACGATGACACCTCCTTTTCTGAAGAAACAAGCATCCCTGTAGTCGGAATCGTTGAGGCGGGAGTAGATCTTATTGCCCAAAAGCTCGAAACATCCCCTGAGTCTGAAGTCATTATTTTCGCGACTCATACAACAGTAAGCGAAGAGACTCATAAAAAGAAACTGGAAGAGAAAGGGATTCTTTCTCAAAGAATAATCCTTCAGGCCTGCCCTGAATTAGTCAATTATATCGAAAAAGGCTATGCCAGCGATGAGACAGAAATGCTGATTTCTGCCTATGTGGCTGAAGCTCTCCATAAAATGAAAGATACCCAATCACCTCTATACGTAAGTCTAAACTGCACTCATTACGGCTATTCTCTTGATCTCTGGGAAGAAGCCTTCCGGAGCTCCAAGGTAAAGCCCCTTGCTTTTCTCAACCCGAATTCCAAGATGCTAGATTTCCTGTTTGAGGCGCAGGAGCGGAATCGTTTTGACGGAACAGAAATCTCAATCCGTGTTGTCTCTATGGTAGAAATCGGGAAAGAAAAAATAGAGTCAATAGGGGAAAGGCTGGGTGAAACTTTTCCTCATACGAGCGAAGCTCTTTCCGATTATGAATTGAAGCCAAATCTCTTTAAGTGGAAAGAATACGTGCATCGAGTTGCACGTATTCTAAGCCGTAAGGTTTTAGATATCTAGCAAGAGCATCGGTTTCTTTGGCCATATCTGCTTCTGTAGCGCCCATGTAATAACAGTACCAGCTGCACCAGCCTACAGGTGCGGCCTTAAATCGTCTGGGTATGGATTTGTAAAATTTTAGTCCTAATGCATTAATGTAATAATCCGGGATCAGGGAAATCTGACACTCATTCATAAGTTGAGGAGCGCAAAAGGAGAGAAGATATTTCCTGAAAGCATCAGAAAATTAAAATTAGATCTTATGGGAAAACGCGCAAAAAAAAATACTATATTATGATTTCCTTTGGTATCTCCCTCAGGTTGAAGTTGGAGGCCATGCTTCGACAGTAAGCCCCGGCGTTTAGCAAGGCAAGAATATCGCCTCGCTTGGGGATAGACATAAGGATTTCCTTTCCGAACAGATCTCCTGTTTCGCAAAGGTTGCCGGCGATCGTTATTTTTACCTTCTTTTTTGTGTAGAGATTCGAGCAGTTGAGGATATGATGTTGGGCCTGGGTATAGATGGCTGGACGGGGGGCTGTGTTGAAAGTTCCGGCGTTTACGCAGGCAAAAACATTCCCATAACTTTTTTTGATGTATTCAACTTTTAGAAGCAGAACACCCGCATCTCCGACCAGGTATCTCCCAGGCTCCAAAGCTATAGCTTTTATTTTTAGCTCAGATTGGGCAATCTTTTGGCAAATGTATTCTGCATACTTTTTCAAAGGAAAAACATTTTGTTCTTCTGAATATTTTGGCCCAAAGCCCCCGCCGAAGTCTAGAAATTCGAGGTTATAACCCTTTTTTTGGATCTCTAAGGCTTTCCGGATCATTTTGTCTACCGCATATTTTACTGCTTCAAAATCTTCTTTGACCCAACCTGAACCAAGATGCTGGTGCAGCCCCAAAGGGATAAAACCATACTTCAAAGCCTTTGTGAAAACAGATATCACCTGCTTTTCCTCAATCCCGAATTTTATGGGTGTTCCATCGGGTGATTTTTTACCGGCCGTAACCACCTTGGGATTAAAGCCTCTGCCAATTCCTGGATTCCATCTTACAGAGACTTTAATTTTTTTGTTTTTAAACCATTTCTCTCTGACTTCTTTCATCAGCTCCAGTTGTTCTTCGGCATCTATGTTGACAATGAGGTGGTCCTTACTGAAAACCGAGCGAAGATCTTCTAAACTTATGCTTGTTCCTGTATACAGAATTTTATTTGCGGGAAATCTGACCTTAAGAGCTTCGGACACCTCTCCTGGAGAGACCGCATCAATCCAGGCACTCGCCTCTCTGAGGATTTTCAGTATGCTGTGATTTGGGTTTGCCTTCATCGCATAATAAATTCTGATTTCTAAGGGAGTATTGATCCGAAAGATTTCGAGGAGGGTGTGAAAGTTAGAGAGGAGTTGAGTTTTACTGTAAAGGAAGAGGGGAGTCCTCCATTTTTCAACGATTTTTGTGGCTTCTTTTTGGCCGATATAGAGTTTTCCGGCTTTAACCTTTAAAAAATTGTTTTCCCACCACGCCATTTTTTAATCCTGTTTTAATCTTCTCCAAAGAGATCGAGCTGGCCTCTTTTTAGTTTTTCTTTCAGATAAGTTTGGAATAAATTCGCCCTTTATTTTGCTGGGCATACTCGGTAGTATAATTTCTATTTTTTACCTAGTGAAGCGTCCTCCCAAGCGAAAGCTTTCAAATCTTACGATTTTTTCAGTTTGAGGATTTTACCTGGAAGGTTTCCATTCCATTTGCCTTCAAACAGGACAACTTTGCCGTTGATCAGCAGGTACTTAATTCCTTCGCTATACTGGTGAGGATTGGAGATAGAGGTTTTAATCTTTATATTTTTCAGGTCAAGAATAACGATGTCTGCTTTGTATCCTTCTTTCAGCCAACCTCTATCATCCCAATTCATGACTTCAGCAGGAAGTGAGGTCTGAGAGCGTATCACATGGGGAAGAGAAACAGACTTTCTCTGGAGGGCGTACTTCTTAATTTTATGGAGAAAGGTTGAATAGGAGCGGATATGGGTGAGTCCAATTCCATAAAAAGGTGCAGTTCCATCGCTTCCTGTTCCTACATAATCTTTTTTCATGATGTATTCAATATCTTCCTCACACATCTGAAGAGGAATGCATTTGGCTCCCATCAGTTCCAGCTCAATGGCTGTATCGGCTATCGATTTTCCTTTCATCGCAGCAACCTGCTTTAAGGATTTTCCTTCAAGATTTCTCTCTACACAAATACCGACAATGTAATTTTCTGGGCCGACAAGATTATCAATGTAATCTTTAACTTCCTGGCGAATCTTTTTTGCTTCCTCAGGATCTTTCATCCGCTTTAGAAAAAGCATTCTCTCTCTTGAATTATCAGGCCCTTGAAAATCTCCCAGGCTGATTAAGCTCTGGGCGACAAAACGGACAAGCCTTTTTCGAGTAAGTTCATCGAGGAATTGCTGATGGCGTTCACTGATTGGTATATAGGGAGTAACCTTTTTGTAGAGCTCGATCAATTGTAAATCTCTGAGATGATCGAAAATAGCTTCAATATCCGATGCTTTTAGTCTTTCTGTCTCTTCTTCCCCAAGCCAGGTTGATCTCGGAATTAGAGATCTGTAGGGATATCCACTTGAGAAACGATAAGGATATTGGTCAGCTGTGATTTTTACTCCCTCAGCACGTGCTTCTTCTATAAGTGTACAAGCATCCTTCACCAATCCCCAATTCTTCTTTCCCATAACTTTAAAATGAGATATATGGGCAGGAGCTCCCGACTTTTTGGAAATTTCAATAGCTTCTTTAACTGCCTCAAGAAGTTTATCCCGTTCATTGCGGGTATGGGTATGGTAAATTCCTCCATAAGGTGCAATGACTTTAACCAATTCTATAACTTCCTCTGTCTTTCCAAAGGTACCAGGCAGATAAATCAGACCAGTGGATAGCCCGTAAGAACCCTGCTCCATTGCTTCTTTAACCAGCGCTTTCATCTTTTCTAATTCTTCTGGGGTAGGCTCTCTGTCTTCCATACCAAGAACGAGCCCTCGCACTGAGCCATGCCCCACAAGAAGAGCTGCATTAGGCCCTATTCCTTCCTCCTCCCAACGCTTCATCTGATCTTCTGCTTTCTCAAATATTAGCCAAGCACTGGATCCGCACTGGCCGACGATGATTGTCGTCGTTCCTTGCTTTAGATAATTCAAACAAGCTCTGTTTTCAGGATAATACATCCCTCTATCAACATGAGTATGGAGATCGATAAAACCAGGTGTAACATAAAGTCCTTTGGCGTCGATAACTTTTGCTGCTTTTCCTCTAATCGATCTTGCTACCTTAACAATTGTGTCATCTTTGATGGCGATGTCTGCTCTGAAAGCTGGCTTTAAAGAGCCGTCAAGGACTCTTCCGTTCTTTATCAGAACATCATATTCATCAACGTTTCCTTTTTGGGCTGGGTGAGAAACTGCTATCAGAAAAATGATCGCAAAAAACCAGATTAGACTCAAAGATAAAAATCTTCTTTTCATAATTCCTCCTTTTTTTTTAGCTTTTTAATGTTTTTTCTTATATTTTTCGAGCAGTTCCTCGTACCGGGTGAAAAGATCGGTTTCCTTTCCGTCAATAAAAACATACTTGATATGTGTTCCCTGTTCAAGAATATCCCCATCAGCAAGGACAATATTGGCTACCTTCCCCTTCTCTAAACTTCCCAAAATATCATCCACACCGAATATCTGTGCAGGATTAATCGTTACTCCTTTTAGCGCTTCTTTCTTGTCCAGGCCAAAAGCAGCGGCCTTGGCAGCATGATAGGGCAGATCTTTAGCCAAGCTTGCGCTTTGGGAAGAAAAAGCAATTTTGACTCCTGCCTTCTGGAGCACGGCTGGATTCCTGTAAAGGGAATCATAGCCATCTTCCCATTTTGGCGGCATCGCATACAGGGAACTAAAAACGACCGGGATACCAGACTTTTTTATATCATCAGCAACCTTCCATCCTTCGCTCACTCCAAAGAATATAGCTTTCAGCTTCTCTTCTTTAACTAATTTGATCGCATCGAGAATATCTTTCTCACCATGAACAGAGATCATCACTGGAAGCTCACCATTGACTACAGGCAAAAGAAACTCCAATTGCTCATCAAATTCAGGTTTTGAAAGAAGCATATTCTTTTTCGCAGCCTGTTTCCTCTTCAGATAAAAGCGAGCCTTATTAAACAGCTCTTTTAGCTCTTTAATCTGTTTGGAAGCTTCTTCTTGAGGCGTTGTTGTTGTTCTTCTGAACCTTGGCCGTATAGTCGGCAGATTGATATGCATGGCAACAGGACTTTTAATAATCATCTCTTGTGATGTCCAGCCCGCAAGACGAATCAAGCTGCTCTGGCCTGCAATCAATCCTCCTGAGGGAGCCACAATAGCAGCCGTTATTCCGTTTGCCCTTGAGATGGGGATGTGCATAGAATCAGGCCTGAGAGCTTCAACAGATTTAACCTGGGGATTGATCCTCCCTGTTTCTCTTGAATCGACCGTGCCTCTTACGGAACTGATTTCTTGAAGTCCCAAGGAGCAGAGACTGTCGATCATTCCAGGATAGGCAAAAAGACATTTGGCATTGAAAACTATTGCACCTTCAGGAATGTTTATGTTTTTCCCGACAGCTTCGATCAGACCATCTTTTAAAAGAATTGTTCCCTCGGCAATATCCTTGCCAACAACAGGGATTATTGTGGCGCCTTTTATGGCGATGAATTGCGGACCTTTATCCTGAGCTAAAATGAAAGAGGCACAAAGAACAAGAATTGTTATATAAAGAACTAATTTCTTACTCATTTTTTCCCTCCAACTTTCTTTTTCTCTTTTTCCTTCTTTTTCTTCTCCATCTCTTCTCTTTCTTTAAGATATTGAGCTCGATCAAAATATACTTCTCCCTCGATTATTGTTTTATCACAGCGGGTGTAAGCACTCAGAGGATGCTCATTAAAGATAGCAATATCACCATGTTTCCCGATTTCTAAGCTCCCAACAATCTTTTCCACTCCGAGCTGAATGGCTGGATTGATGGTGACAAGTTTCAGGGCTTCTTCCTTGCTGAGATCGCCGTATTTCATGGCTTTTGCAGCATCATTGAACAAGCGGCGGATTCGCTCGCTGCTGTCAGAGTTTATGGAAACAAGGACTCCATTCTTAGTACAATAGGCTGCATTGTAGGCAATTCCCTCCGAAGCTTCTACTTTATAAGCCCAATTATCAAGAAAGATGGAAATACCGATGTTTTCTTTTGCCAGCTCTTTAGCGATTTTAAATGCTTCTGAGGCATGTTCGAAACAGGCTATTTTGAAACCAAACTCCTTAGAAAGATTTATAAACTCCAAGGTTTCATCAGCCCTATAAGCGTGACAACGGGCAACCATTTTTCCGCGGAGCATATCTACCAGAGCTTCTAACCTTAAGTCTTTTCTGGGAGGTATCAAGTTTTTCGCCAATTTTTTAGATTTTTTTGCTTTGAGGTAACGATCCCACTGTTCCATATAATCTTTGGCTTTTAAGAATTCTCGTCTGATGATAGCATTAACTCCCATTCGTGTTTGAGGATAACGGGGGGCTGTCATGGCGAAACGATTCGCCTGTTTAGGATTTTCTCCAAGAGCAAATTTCAGAGTCCTGTAAGCCTCGTGGACAATCATCTCTTCTGAAGTCTTCCCCCATTTCATCTTGAGAACGATGTTTTCTCCACCGATAGGATTTCCGCTTCCGTGCATGGTGTGGACCATCGTCACTCCGCCTGATAAAGCCGTAAAGATTGAATTATCCTCGGCATTTAGAACATCCCGCATTTTGACTTCGCTTGATATAGTCACCGCACTTTCATTCACTACAGTAAGAGCTATATGTGTATGAGAATCGATTATCCCAGGTATAACATATTTTCCTGAAGCATCTAAAACTTTTATTCCCTCTGGAGGTTCTATATTCTTTCCTATTTGTTTTATGAAACCTCCGATGATGAGAATATCTCCTTTGGGTAAAGTGCCTTTAGTCACAGTTAAGATTGTTCCGTTTTTTATAAGAAGGTCTTGTCCGTAAGAAAAGCTGGCAATAACAGCCAGACTCAATACCACAATAAAACCAATTGTTTTTTTTCTCATAGTGGTCCTCCTTACTAATGAAAGACATCAGGGATTTTTGTGGCCTTCAATTCTGCACTTCCGTCCATGAAAGAAATTGTCCCTTCTATAGAATCTTTCTCGGCTGTTCCGGTAAAGGCCATATCCATTGATTCTCCCATTATTGTAGCCGATATTGTGAAAGTGAGCTTATTTTCGCTTAGAAAACCATCGCTGATTTCCCATTGCCCAAAATCGGATGATATGGTTCCGCTGATTTGGTTTCCTTCTTGCTCGATTTCTACGGTCATTTCCATCTCCCCCATCTGACCAGATACAGTAGCGCGCCATTTGCCTCCTATATTCAAGGAAGCCTTTTTTACTCCTTTGGGCGGCTGTTTGATTTCAAAGGAGAAGCCATCAACAAAGACTCTTTGGACCTTGGCTTTTTCTTCAAAAATTTCCTCAGAGGTCAGGATGATATTGGCAATTTTCCCTGGTTCTAAGCTTCCCAGAATATCATCGACACCCAGGAATTGAGCAGGAATTATTGTCAGAGCCTTTAGAGCTTCTTCCTTAGGTAGACCTGCTTTTATTGCCTTCTGGATATTTTTTAAAATGTCAGAAGTTTTTTTAACGCCATGTGAGGTGAGAGCAAATTTTATTCCTTGTTCGTGGAGATTTGAAGCATTGGCCGGGTAAATCTCTTTTTCTGCTTTTTCCTTTAATTCTTTTCCTCGATTAGCATAGAGGCTGGTAAAAGGAGGTTTGAAATCGAGAGAAACAAGAAGAGGGACTTTTGCCTTTATGAGCAACGAAGCGACTCTCCAGGCTTCGTTGGCGCCGGTTAAATATCCATTGAGTTTAAACTCTTTGATGACTCTGAGAGCGCGTTTGATATCTTCCAAATTAGCACAGTTGAAAACCACTGGCTTCTTCTCTACAACAAAGGGAATAAGTGCTTCCAAAAATGGATCATATTCTGGCCTTTTTAATCCTTTTGAAAACCGGGAAAATCGAGATTTATATGAAGAATAATATTCGGTATCAAGAAAAGATTGCTTAAGGAGAGCTACTGTTCCCATCAGGCTAGAAGGATAAGCGCCGCGAGCTGTTGAGAAGTTGATATGAAGGGCAAAGGAATTTTTAATCAACATTGGCTCTGCTTTCTCTCCGTTAAGATTCAAGAGCACGCTCTGTCCAGCATAAATTCCTTTCTCAGGAACAACAAGCACTGTGGTAATTCCTATTTTATGGAGGTTCTCGAGAGTGGATTTTTTTGGCTTCAAAAGGTTAAAAGCTTCCAATTCAGGATGGTGTTTTGTCTCCTGCCCTTGGATTTGCATGGGAATTCCTGTTGGCCTTTGTGGTTCCTCTTTCTTAACCTCAATAAAAACATTTGTGTGAGCATCAATCAAGCCAGGATAGGCAAACATGCCGTCAGCTTTTATCACTTCAGCATCTTCAGGAATGGAAATTTTCTCTAGAGGGCCCAGCGATTCTATGAAGCCATCACGAATAACAATGACTCCATTTTCAACAGGGGGGCCTGATACAGGAAAAATTTTGCAGTTGATAATTGCATAGGTCGGACCAACTCGGGCTGAAGAGGAAATCGTGAGACCGAAAAAGGCCAACAATAAAAAAACAAAGATGAATTTTTTTTGGGTTTTCATGTTCCTCCTTTCGAAAAAAAAATTATTTATATTAATCATCCCCTTCTATTGAGCAGAGTATTTTAACAAAAATATAAACTGTAATCTACAATTATCGAAAAAATGGGGACAGGCATCTTTTCCTGGGGAAAAACATAGGAATTTGCTTTTTGGGGTTGCTTTAATTTCTACTCATTTTCGTTCAATTTCCACCCTCTGAGTTGCTCCATTACAATAATACATAGAAGAAACATATCCAGTCAATAAAAGATTCGCGTGAAAGAGGAAATATCGGTGAGAATCCAGGAATATTGATACCGTAAATTTGAAATTTGGGGTCAGACCAAGATATTTTATTAATTTTATTGGAGTTAAGCTTATAAATTGGGCTATAAAAGGCCTTAGAACTTACATTCCGCACTTTAAGAAGGGAAAAATCTGTTGATTTTCCGGGGTTCTCACTTGGAGACCCAGAATGTATTTTCGTCAATATCTAACAGTTTCAGGACGGCCTTATGCGTGTCATTGAGTTCAT
>DAOVDU010000060.1 GCA_030669305.1 Candidatus Aminicenantota bacterium | reverse complement strand
AGCAAAAGTCAAGAAACAATTACAGACTTTTGAGCATCTCAAAGCTCCAAAATTCCGTTTTTTCAGTTTTTCAGTTAGTCAGTTAATCAGTTATATATTTTAATTAAAATAACCGACTAACCGACTAACCGACTAACCGAGTAACAGTCTAACCGAATAACAGTCTAACAGACTAACAGACTAACAGATTAACAGACTAACCGACTAACAGATTTCACATCAAAATATGTCTTTGCCTTTTGCAGATCTAACTTAATTTGCTGTGCAAGTTTTTCTGAGGTGTTAAACTTAATCTCATCCCTGATTTTTTTTATGAAATGGACTCTTATTTTTTCCCCGTAGAGAATAGTATTGAAGTTCATAATATAGGATTCAATGTTAGTATCTTGCTGATTAAATGTGGGGCAATATCCCACGTTTGTGAGAGAGGGAAAAGTTTCTGAGCCAATTTTCACAGTTGTTATAAAAACTCCAGAGGGGATAATATCATTTGCTGTCTGGATGTTGGCTGTAGGGAAGCCTAAAGCTTTTCCTCTAGATTTTCCCTTTATGACTGTTCCCTCAATTTCGTAAGGCCTACCAATTAAAACATTAGCTTTTTCTATTTTTCCTTCATGAAGAAGTCTGCGGATAAGGCTGCTGCTTATTATGTTTCTATTTATTACGACAGGCGGAATGGAAGAAACCTTAAAATTGAGTTTCGACGAGAGATGACGGAGAGTATGGATATCGCCTTCACGATTTCTGCCGAAATGAAAATTCTCTCCCACTATAATTTCTCTTGCTTTAAGAGTATTGAGGGCGATTTTCTGGATGAACTCCTGACTCGAGAGTCCTGAAAACTTCCTGTCGAATGTCAAAACTAGAACGATTTGAACATCAAATTTTTTTATCTCCCTCAACCTCTGTTCAAGAGTTTGAATCATTTTTATTCTGCCTTTTCCTAAGATTTTTTCAGGATGAGGGGAAAAAGTCAGAATGAGAGAAAAAAGATCGAGTTTTTTTGCCTCACTCGTGAGAAATTTAAGTATTTTCTGATGTCCCATGTGTATGCCATCAAAATTCCCGATGGCAACTACTGACTTCTTGGAAAGAGGAGGCAGGTTTTCGGATCCGTGAATGACTTGCATTGATTTACAACTTGATTATTTTTGCTTTCTCCATGTAGGCTATTTTGAGTTGGTGAAGACATGAGTTTAAAAATTTTTCCTCTTCGGGCTTTAAATTTCCTTTTGTTCTCTCTTTCAAGAGGTCGAGTAGATCAATTAATCTTTTGGCTAGGTCAAAGTTTTTCTTCTCTTTTTTGTCCTTGGGATCATTCTCTTGTCCAAGCTCTATTAAAGCCTGAGTAAAGAAAGGAAGAACAAGAGAACTAAAATCGATAGGAGGAATGATTTTTTGATTGTTGTCTTTGTCTGTCATTTTTATTACCCAACTTTAAAAGAATTTTTTAAAAAGTTCAGGATTGAAATTAATACTAGTTTAATATATTTTTATTAAATCAGAAAAAAATATTACAATATTACATAAAATAATTCAAGGAAGCTTAAAAATGGAAGACGCAGAAAAAGCAGGGAAAAAATTTAAACAATTAATCCAAATTTTGGATTCTCTAAGAGGAAAGCATGGCTGTCCATGGGATAAAGAACAGGATGAGAGATCAATAACCAATTATTTTTTAGAGGAGGTTTACGAGGCGGTTGAGGCTCTTATGTCCGGGAATGCTCAATCTCTTGCTGAGGAACTGGGAGATGTCTTGATGGAAGTAGTCTTTCTTGCTAGGATTTTTAAAGAAAAAGAAAAATTTACTATTTCAGATGTTTTAGAAGGAATCAATCAAAAGATGATTCGCCGACATCCGCATGTATTCGGACAAAAGCGTATCATAAGTTCTGTAAAAGTTCTGGAGGAATGGAATAGACAGAAAAGAGATGAGAAAAAGAGAGAATTCCTCTTTGATGGTATGGGGAAACATTGTCCCGCTCTTTTTGCGGCTTTTCAGATAGGGCTTCGCGTTTCCGCTTATGGATTTGATTGGAAACAGCCGTTAGATGCTCTTCAAAAAGTAAAGGAAGAGGTTTCTGAATTAGAGAATGTCATAGAAGAAAAAAATGGAGAGGGAATAATTCAGGAAATTGGGGACATTTTGTTTTCAGTGGCAAATGTGTCCCGTCTTCTTTGGGTAAATCCTGAGATTGCATTAAGACGGGCTAATGAAAAATTCCTAAAGAGGTTTAAATACGTAGAGAAGAAATTAAAGAAAGAGGGAAAAGAATTGGGTCAAGCAACTCTGGAAGAAATGGATGAGATATGGGAAGAATCAAAAGAGAAGATAAAGTGACTCAGTTAATCAGTTAGTCAGTTAATCTGTTAGTCAGTTAATCAGTTAGTCGGTTAGTCGGTTAATCAGTTAGTCGGTTAGTCAGTTAGTCGGTTAATCGGATAATCAGTTAATCTGATAAGAAAAAAAGCTTAAGATTAAGAGCGATTAATGGTAAAATTCTTTTATTAAACAGATTAACAGAAAAACAAACTAACGGAGTAACAGATAGATGATAGGCGGAATCATCGTTTCCCACGGAAAATTGGCCGAGGAACTCTTAAATGTGCTATCGATTATCCTGGGGGAGGTTGTGAACATGGAAGCTATCTCTATTGGATGGTATGATGATGTGGAGGAGTCGAGGAAAAAGATCAACCAATGCCTGAAAAGGGTTCACCAGAAGAGTGGAGTGCTGATTTTTACGGACATGTTTGGTGGAACGCCCTCAAACTTGAGCTTTAGCTTTTTAAAAAGTAATCGGATCGAAATCATCACAGGAGTCAACCTGCCGATGCTCATTAAGTTTGTTTCTTTCCAGAGAAGCAACAATTTGAAAGAAGTGGCAAAAAAAGTAGTTGAACAAGGCAAAAGGAACATACATCTTGCGAGTGCTCTCTTAGACTCTAAAAATTGATATAATCGGGATCCGATGCTTGAGAAAAAAATCATCATCAGGAACAGACTAGGGTTGCATGCAAGAGCTGCAGTGAAATTTGTTAATCTGGCTAACAGATTTGGCTCCTCAGTCAAAATCGAGAAAGACGGAAATGAAATAGACGGCAAGAGCATTCTAGGCATCCTGACATTAGCTGCCGTCCAAGGAACTGAAATAAGACTAAAGGTTTCAGGGAAGGACGAAAACTTAGCACTTAAGGCATTGATGGCCCTTATTGAGAATAACTTCGAGGAGAAAGAGTAGATTGATATGGATTATATCAGGCTAAGAGGATTAGGGGTTTCCCCTGGTATCGACATAGGCGAGGTGCATCTCACAGAAAAAGTAGTATTTACGTCAAGGAAAGAGACTATTTCTTCTCAGCAGGTTAAAGAAGAGCTTCAACGATTGAAAAATGCAATTGGGCGGACAAATGATCAACTGGTTCTTATAAAGGAAGAAATAAGAAAGAAAATCGGGGAAGAACATTCCTTCATCTTTGAAGCTCACTTGCTCATCCTTAAAGACAAATCATTACTTTCTAGCCTTGAAAAAATTATCAAAGAAGAGAAATCTAGAGCAGAATGGGCAATCTCCCGGGTTCATGATAAATACCAGGAGCTTTTTGAATCCATTAGTGACGAGTATTTCAGACAGAGAAAATTTGATATCTCTGATGTTTTATCAAGAATTTACAGTAATTTAAAACCTATAGAGTTGAAAAAAAGGGATGATAATAGTGAAAAGATTTTGGTTGCTCATGATCTTCTCCCTTCAGAAGCTGCTGTGCGTCTCAGTAAGGGAAATGTTTTAGCCGTTGCCCTCGATATGGGTGGACAAACTTCCCATACCGCGATTCTTGCCCGTTCTTTAAATATTCCTGCCGTGATGGGCTTACGCAACATTACTCAGAGAGTGAAGAACAGAGATATTTTAATCGTGGACGGTACAGATGGGGAAGTTATCATAAACCCACCATTGGCTATAAGGAAAGAGTTTGCAAGCAAAAAGGAAAAATATGATGACTACCAGCAAGAACTTAAAAAGACGGCCAGATTAAGGTCCTCAACTTTAGATGAAGTAGTTTTTTCCCCCTTAGCTAATATCGAGCTTCCCGAGGAAGTAAACCTGGCTTTTTCATTAGGGGCAGAAGGGATTGGGCTTTTCAGGTCGGAATTTATCTACTTTCAAAGCACATCTCTTCCAACTGAAGAAGACCATTTTCTAATTTATTCTCGAATTGCCAAAGAAGCTTATCCCTCACCGGTATACATCAGGACTGTGGATGTTGGGGGTGAAAAGAATTTACCCCAGCTGAAAATAGAAAAAGAACCTAACCCCGCCCTTGGCTTGAGAGCCATCAGGTTTTCTCTGAGGGACAGGGAACTGTTTAAAATTCAGCTCAGGGCTATTCTGAGAGCGAGTTCTCTTAAAAACGTCCGCATTCTTTTCCCTATGATAACAGAATTAGAGGAAGTCAAGGAAGTGAAGCTACTCTTTCAGGAGGTTAAAGGGGAGCTTGAAGCAAAGCGAATTAAATTTGATGAAAATATCCCCCTGGGGGTGATGATTGAAGTGCCTGCGGCTGCTGCCATATCCGATATACTGGTGAAGGAAGTGGATTATTTAAGCATTGGAACCAATGACCTTATCCAGTACTATTTAGCCGTGGACCGGTCAAATGAATTGGTCTCGTACCTGTTTAAGCCTCTTCATCCATCTGTTTTGAGGCTAATCAAATTTATCATCCAGAATGCTCAGAAAGAGGGTAAGGAAGTTACTGTCTGCGGAGAGATGGCTGCTGATCCTCTTTCTGCTATTGTTTTGCTTGGTTTCGGCTTAAGAAAATTCAGCATGAATCCCATCTTCATTCCCAGGATAAAGAACGTCTTGCGTTCGGTTGAATACAAGACAGTAAAAGGAATCGTTCAAAAAGCGATGGCTTTAAAGACAGCCCAGGAAATCGAAGAGTATATCATTGAGAAAATTCTAGTGAAGCATCCAAAAGCATTCCTGATGGGACAGATAACTTAAAACTATTTTCTATTCCTTCTTCAGAAATTTATCTATCCGGCTTAGCAGATCTTTCATATCAAGAGGTTTTTCAATAAAATCGTCGGCCCCACAATCCCTTGCTTCAAACCTGAATGATGGGCCTTTATAGACAGCGGTCATTAATATGACCTTTGTTTGTTTAAGTTCTGGAGTTTCTTTGATTTTCTTGCATAGTTCTGTACCATGGATCTTTGGAAGCAACATATCACTAATTAAAATATCTGGTTTTTCCTTTTGTACCAGTTCATACCCTTCAGCACCATCTTGGGCACTGAAGACCTGAAATCCGTGTCTGGAGAATACCATCTCAAGCATTGTGAGGGTTATCCTGTCATCATCAATGACTACAATTTTTTTACTCATTCTGTTCTAACTGATATTGACTTTGGACTGTTTCTATTTCCTTCCGAAATCATCTTTGAGGCGAATAATGTCTGACTCGTCAGAATCGCCGATCCAGATCTCCATGACTCGAGCATGTTCTTGACCAAGGCAACGAAGCCGGTGGGGTGTTTTTCGAGGAATAAATATTTCTTCGTTTTCTTCAGGCTGCCAGACCCTATCGGCAACCGTAACTTCAAGGCCTCTATCCAACACGACCCAGAATTCACTTCGAAGATTGTGATACTGAAGAGATAATGCTGTCCCCGGATTTACTGTGATGATTTTAATGCTTCTTGCGTATTTGTAGGGAAATGAACGGAATTTCCCCCAGGGACGAATGTCTTCGAATATTTCTTTTCTAAAACTTTCGATATCGCCCTTTTTGTGCGTTGACATCCCGCTATTCCCTCTGTCTAGTTTGTCTCCCCACGTCATTGCAAGCGACCGAAGGGAGCGCGGCAATCCTCTGTTGCTAGCGATGCGTGGCAATCATCCTTGGCGCCACTCAATGAGATTGCTCAGACTTGTTCCGAGCGAAGCGAAGGAATCTCCTACGTTCGCAATGAACCGACTAACAGATTAGAAAGGGACTTCCTCGTCACCTTCATCCTCAGTACTGCCTTCGCTTTCCGTATCAGGTACGGAACTCTTCTCAGCAGGATAATCAGGAGTTCCGGGCTCTGAATAGGATTCCTCTCTGGTAGTATCATCTCGCTTACCGAGAAGAACAATACTCTGTGCTTCTATCTCAGTCGTGTACCTTTTATTCCCTTCTTTGTCTTGCCAGCTTCGCGTTCGTAATTTCCCTTCCAGGCAAATTTGTTTTCCTTGGGTAAGATATTTTTCGCAAAATTCGGCAAGCTTCCCCCATACAACTATTCGGTGCCATTCCGCACGAATATCACTTTCATTTGTACTTGGATTGAAATATCGTTCGTTTGTCGCTAAAGTAAATTTTGATACTGCTCTCTCTGTTTGGGGAAGGTATCTTATTTCAGGTTTTTTCCCGAGACGTCCGATCAAAATAACTCTATTTAGGCTGTTAATATCTCTCATTTTTTTAAACTCAACTCCTTGATTTTTTGCTGAGCGATCTTAGTCTCTTCTTCAAGAGGATATTTGCTTATCAGGAGTTTGAGGACGGAAAGAGCTTCCTCTTTTTTTTCCAATTCCATGAAGCTAATTCCCTTCTTTAGGTAGGCAGCTGGGATTTTGTCTCCGCTGGGATAGCTGAGAATCAGTTGGTTAAATTGTTCGATAGCTTTTTCAAAATCTTTTTGACTGAAGTAACATTCTCCAATCCAGTATAATGCATTGTCAGCGAAAGGACTTTCTGGAAATTGCTCTATGTAGATTTTAAATCCGTCTATGGATAATTGGAAGTTTCCTTTTAGATAATCTGAACGTGCCATATTATATACTTCTTGTGGTGAGAGGTTTGGAGAGATCGAAGGTTTTGGTTCTTCTTCTGTTTGCTCCTCCTTTTTTTCTTCCACGGTTTCTTTTTTGGGAGGGGGTGTTTTTTTAGGTTGTGCTTCCTTCTCTTGTTCTGGTTCTTCTGGGGTCGGAGGAGAGACTTTCTTTATTTCCATCAGCTCCTCCGAAAATTTTGAAAGCTGGGAATTTACGCTGTCCAATTTCTCGAGAAGAATTTGGTATTGAGCAGGGATTTTTTTCTGATCTTCTTTAAAACTCGCTTGTTGTGATTGGGCAAGTCTGCTTAGAGCAAGAATTTCCTCTAAGTGTTTCATTATAGTTTTTATATCCTCTTGATTTCTTTCTATCTTTTTATCGAGCTGCAGGATTTGCTTCTTAAGAAGCTGAACATCCTGATAGATAAGCTCATAAGCTTTTTTAGTTTTGTCAGCTCCTTCAAGCAGAACCGGGAATACCAGGATAAGAAATATCCAAGAAGAGCGTTTTTTGATCATATGTTATTTTGCGATAATGGTGAACTTAGCACGTCTGTTCTTCTGCCAGGAAATTTCGTTATGTCCAGGATCTATAGGTTGGCTCTTTCCGTAGGAGATTGTTTTTATTCTGTTTGAGGAGATTCCGAGGGAGACAAGGTAATCAAGAGTGCTTTTTGCCCTTTTTTCTCCCAGGGCCATGTTGTATTCTTCAGTTCCTCTTTCATCGCAGTGGCCTTCGATAAGGATTCCTACTGTTTTGAATTTATTGAGCCATTGTGCATTGGCCTCAAGGACAGGTTTAGCATCATCTCGTATGAAATATTTGTCATAGTCGAAATGAACCATGTTCAAGGGGGCTTCATTGTTGATTTCTTCAAGAGATTTACGCATGAAAATCTCTTCTTCGGTTAATACTGGTTCCTTAACCACGGGGGGTGCTTCGACCTTTTCAACCTTAGGTTGCTCTTTTACCTGAGGAGGTGGAGGGGGTGGTACCTCTTCCACTTTTTTTCGACAAGAAACCATGAAATTAAAAACCAAAAAACAAGCTAGAGAAAGGATTATGGCTTTTTTCATTGGACCTCCTTTGAAAGATTTTTCATTCCTTTCCATTAAAAAATAATCTTGTGCCTCTTTTTATACAATTTAAGTCTTTTTCTGTCAACATAATATAAATATAATTGTTCTAGCATGTATTTCTGGAAGCATACTCTGCAATTTTCTTTAGCGGGACCAGTCAGCAAGTTTGTTCTCGCCTTTGGAAGTAAGACGCCGCAAATTGGCGCCATCATAGTCGATTGTGTAAAGTTGAATCGTACCTGTGAGGTTTGAGGAAAAAATGAGATGCCTTCCGTCAGGAGACCAGCAGGGAGATTCGTTTCGGGCGTTACTCTCTGTAAGCTTTATAGTCTGCTTTGTTCGGAGATTCTGGACATAGATATCAAATATTTGGTATACCCTGGAGACATAAGCAATCATGTCGCCAATAGGAGACCAGGATGGGGCATCAAAGTAGCCTCCTCCAAAACTGATTCTTCTGATGTTGGAGCCTTCTGCATCCATGATATAAATTTGGGGAGTCCCTCCACGGTCAGAGGTGAAAGCTATTTCCCGGCTTGTGGGAGACCAGGATGGGGCTGTATCAATGGCTTTGTTAAAGGTCAATCTTCTTATGTTTTTACCTTCACTTGTGCAAACATATATTTCGGAATTTCCTTCTTCTAGAGTTGAGCAAAAAGCTAATTTTTTTCCGTCTGGGGAAAAAGCTGGAGAGAAATTTGTCCCTCTGCTTTGGACTTCTAATCTTTCTCCTTCATAAGGGTTCAAGATACACAAGATTGCGTTCTCGCGGAGATAGGAAGTGTAGGCTATCTTTTTTCCGTCGGCAGACCAGGCGGGCATATAGTCTTTTATTCTGTTAAATGTAAGGCGTGTTTGGTTGTGGCCGTCGTAGTCCATCATGTAGAGCTCGTCATTACTATCTCTGTTGGATATAAAGACGATTTTGGAGGTGAAAATTTCTCTTTCTCCAAATCTTTTCATTATTTCATCTGCCACTTTATGAGCAACTAAGCGAAGGAGGGATATTTCTGCCTGGTAGCGCTTTCCAAAAATGCCGCGCTCGGCTTTGACATCATAGAGTTTTCCTTCGAAGATAATGTTATCTCCATCCCCATCAGAGATTTCACCCACGAAGAGAATTTTTGCCTGAATGGACTCCCAGTCCTTGAATAATATTTTTTCTGGATTTAAAGATTCTATGTAGCTGTAATAACTCTTTGGCAAGTGTTGGAAGACACGGCTGTACTTCAGGTCATCATAGAGAATTTTGTAAAGCGTCTCGGCAGCAGCAAAGGTTTTTGGCGAGGAATCATGGATGATGAACTCAGGGATAGCTAGAGGAATGGCTGGCATTCCTTCTTTTATGCTCAGCACAACCTCCTGTTGTGGATGGAGAAACAAAACAGCAAGTAAAAGAAGGCTCGTATATAATAAAATTCCTCTTATCTTCATTTGTTGTGCTCAAAAATAAGGTGTATTCCCAAATATTCATCCTCGTAATCATCAGGAAGAGGGGGAAAAGGAGCTGAGTTTTGGACGGCTCTAACGGCTGATAGATCGAGAGTCCTTATCCTGCTTGATTCTTCGATGTTCACTACGGAGATTTGGCCGTTTCTGAATATTTTAAAGAAGACAGTTGTATGAAAATCTCCTGATATTCCAGCGCTGACTTGAGAAGGGTACCAATTGCTTGAGATCTTATCCACGAGTATTTGAAGATAATATGTAAAGGGGAAATTTGAGAGGCCTATCTGAGATGAGAATTCTGACCCGAAGCCTCCCCCGGTGCCCGAACCACTTCCAACGCCTATCCTGACCCCAGAGCCAGTCCCAGCACCTGATCCTGCCTTTGTTGTGCCGGTCTTACTGGTTTGAGAAGTCTTTTTGCTTGTGTTCTGGGGTTTTTGAATGACAGCCTTTTTCTGGGTTTTTGGCTTTCTTTCTTTTTTAGGCTTCTCGACTGGATGCCTCAAGGATGGCGTCGTTTCTTGCTGAAGTTTTTGGGGCGTCGTTAAATCCCTTAGAGTTTCTCTTGTGGGTACAGAGGTTTCGACAACTTGTTCTTTTTCTCCTCCTTCCCCCTCAGGCGGGCTGCCTCCTGGTGAGCCTCCTCCTCCGCCACCTCCTCCGGGGAAAGAGATGAGGTTTACATAATGGATCATGCCTTTTCGTGAGGATTTTGGAAAATGCGGCGAGAGGAGAATAAGGAGGAATAGAATCATATGAACTGTACAGGAGATGATTACTGCCTTTTTAAAAGCGGCGTATTCCCTGTTCAAAGTTGTCATTTTTTATCTTTTTTTATTGGGTTCCGGGGGTTCTGAAATAAGCCCCAGGACTTCAACCCCGGCTTTTTTAATGATGTCCATGATGTGAATCACAAATCCATAATTGAGGTTCTCATCAGCCCGGAGGAATACGATCTTCTTTTCTTTTCCGAAAAAGTATTCCTTCAATTTTTGCTCCAGGAGAAACTGGTTGATGGCAGAATTTTCTATATGAATGTATCTGTCCTTTGTGATTGTAAGGGTCAGCCCTTCTTCTGCAGGAGCGGATACTGTTTCTGCTTGAGGGAGGTTAACTCCAATTCCTGACTGCATCAAGGGAGCGGTAACCATAAAAATGATCAAGAGAACGAGCATGACATCCACTAGAGGCGTGACGTTTATTTCGGATAGAGATGTACCTATCTCTCTTTTGGTTACAGGTTTAAATTTATATGCCATAGAGCCTTTCTGATATGCTTAAGAACTCAATCGAGAAATCTTCCATCTCGGAAGCGACGTTTTTTATACGATGGAGGAAGTAGTTGTAAGCTATGACTGCCGGAATGGCAGCAAAAAGACCAAGAGCTGTGGCGATGAGCGCTTCGGCGATTCCGGGAGCGACAGTGACGAGGGCTGCAGATTTGAGTTTGGCGATTTCGACGAATGAATCCATGATTCCCCAAACTGTTCCGAATAAGCCTATGAATGGCGTGACGCTTCCAGTTGTTGCCAGGAAGCTCATCATATGCTCGAGCCTGGAGATTTCTTTGTTGGAAGCCTTTAGTAAGGATCTATTCAGGCTCTCAAGATTTGCCGAGGTCAATTCGGGATTTGGGTTGGATTTAGCGTGATAGGAAAGGTCTTTGTATCCAGCCTGGAAGAGAGCTGCCAATGGACTGGCTTTGTATTTTTTTGCGGCCTTGTTCACTTCGAGCAGATCTCGGCTTTTATTAAACACATTCAGAAATTTTTTAGACTGGGAAGAAGCCGCTTTAAGGGTATTTCTTTTAAAAAATATCACAGCCCATGAAAACACAGAAAAGAAAATAAGGACAAGGAGGACCAGTTGAACAACAATGCTGCCCTGTAATATGAGTTTCAAAAAATTCATGTTTTTTCTCCCAAAAAGTAGCATATGCCAGAGATAATGTCAATCTTCCCGTCTATTGGTGAATAGTTAATGGTGAATGGTTAATAGCTTTCTTACCTTAAACCTTAAACCTTAAACCTTCAACCATTATTTCAGCTTACGGCTCACGGCTTACGATTTACGAATGTACTGCTGAACTGCCATACTGCCGAAGAATAAGAAAATGGTAAATGGGAAATAGTAAATGGTGAATAGTAAATGGCTTTCTTGCCTTAAACCTTAAACCTTAAACCTTAAACCATTATTTCAGCTTACAGCTCACGGCTTACGATTTACGGCTTACGTCTTTAAGTTTGTTTGAGTTTGTCTCCCCATCTCCCTCTCCCCCCCTCTCCCTGTCATTCCTTTTGAATACTTAATGGTTAATGGAAGATTAACTGACTAACAGACGGAACAGACCGAATAGACTGGATGTGTTTGACAAAGTCTCGGTTAAGTAATAGATTTGATATTTGAGTCAAAGGCAGAAGGAAAAAATATAAAGAATATACAGCAAGGAGAGAATACTATTAGAGGAGAAAGAAGGTTTCAGCCAGCCCAGTTC
>DAOVDU010000043.1 GCA_030669305.1 Candidatus Aminicenantota bacterium | reverse complement strand
AGGAATGACATGGAGACAAGGCGAGAAGAAAAGGATTGTACACAGAAGGTATTCTACGCTTTTTTCTGTTTATAGCACGCATAATGAGATTGCTCAGCCTGTTCCGAGCGAAGCGAAGGAATCTTCTTCGCTCTTCGCAATGACACAAAAGGTCTTTGCGTCTCGCAATGGCATTTTATCTTATAGCTTGCTGTAAGAGAGATGTCAACAATAAAGAGTGAGGAGTTAGGAGTAAGGAGTGGGGAGTGAGGAAGAGGACAGGGAGAGTGGGAGAGTGGGAGACGGAGTGTAGTGCGATCCATTGGAGTTTAATGAGGGGATATTGGTAGGATGTATATATAGGAGGGCCTTTGGAGAGGAACCTCCGCGAATCCTACTCCTTTTCCACAAGGGCAGGCCCTCCGTGTTTTTTCGAGGGATTTCCGTTTCTGTTACGGATATAAAATGATAGTGCTACTAAAAACTTATGGATACAATCGCCTTTTGGGGTGATTCTGGGGGGTATTTTTAAATCCTTTTTTTAGTCTCAAAAGGGGAAAGACGGGAAAGGCGGGGGGAAATTACGCAATGACACGGGGAAGAAAAAATTTTACATGTAAGTCTGATTTGGGATAGACTTTGAGAGAAAAATGAAAGAAGAAGTCGAACAGATAACAAAGTTCCCTCTGGGTATCGTAGTGATTTCTGTCATCATGTTTTTTGCGGCGTTGGCCACAGACATCTTTTGGCTTACCAAATTGGCGGGGAAAGCTTTCCCTTCGACAATGCCTTTGGATCCTGCAGTATATAATGCCTTTGCTGTTCCTGATATTGTTTTGTCTCTTTTTCTTTATATTGGTGCATTCGGATTGATTAAGCTTAGAAAATACGGATTTGTTGTATCATTGGTTGCCATGGGAATGTGGATTTTTGATTCACTCCTTGTTCTTAGTATCACGAAATTGAATCAAATCAACATCGTTGGGCCCTGTTTGTTTTTTGCTTTCTTTACAGTTGTTTATCTCTGGACAAAGAAAAGACTTTTTAATTGACCCTGTAAATACTATAATGATTTTTCATTTTTGCGTTTTCATAAATTAAAATTTTATTTCACAGAATAATTTAACTCATTATTTAAGGAGGCATTATCATGAGTATTACACTTGATGGGCATAACCTCACCATCGAAAAAGTTGTGCAAGTTGCACGAGAAAATGAAGCCATAGCTATTCATCCTGAAGCTATGAAAAAGATCCAAAAATGCAGAGATCTACTTGAGGACAAGATAAAGAAGAAAGAAATTATGTATGGTGTAAATACAGGGATCGGCGAGCTTTCTGAGGTTGTTTTGACTCAAGACCAGGTCGAGAAATATCAGAAATATTTGATTTACTCTCATGCAGCAGGCTACGGTAAGCCTATGCCCATCGATGTTGTCCGGGCAGCGATTCTGAGCCGGATAAACTGCCACTGCCACGGCCATTCGGGCTTGAGGTTAGTTGTAGTGGAGACGCTGAAAGAAATGTTGAATAAGGGGGTTACACCGATCATGTGTGAGAAAGGATCAGTAGGAGCGTGCGGTGACCTTTCTCCTATGGCTCAGATGGCCCTTGTGCCAATGGGAGAAGGCGAGGCATTTTACAGAGGGGAGCGTCTGCCCGCGAAGGAAGCGATGGATAGGGCTGGAATTCCTGTGATTGTCTATGAGGCCCGTGATGGTTTAGCCACGATTAACGGAGCCAACGTGATTGCAGGTATGGGTGCGCTTGAGATATATGATGCAAAACGCTGGGTAAAAAATTCAGAGATTTCTGCTGCCATGACTCTCGAGGTCCTCAATGCTAACATGATAGCCTATGATGAGAGACTCCATAAAGTTAGAGGCTATCCTGGGGCTATTGAGTCGAGTGATAATATCAGGCGCATAACAGAGGGAAGCGAGCTTTTAGCTCAGAAAGGGAAAAAGATCCAGGATGCCTATAGTCTGCGGAGTACGCCGCAGGTGATGAGCGGAGCGAGGGATGCTCTTAAGTGGGCACGCTACATGATTGAGATTGAGCTGAATGGAGCGGCCGATAATCCCACTTTTTTTCCTGAGGAGGATTTGGTTCTGACAGGTGCCAATTTTCAAGGGACACCTATGGCTTTTGCACTCGAACTTTTAGGAATAGCAGTGACTACTGTCTGTGTCCTTTCTGAGAGGAGGATGAACAGGTTGATGAATTCCCATCTGAGTATGGGGCTGCCTGCTTTCCTGACCAAAGGGGCTGGCATGTTTTCAGGCTTGATGCTCTCTCAGTATACGGCTGGTGCTCTGATTTGCGAAAATAGAATCCTCTCTCATCCGGCGGCAACGGGTTCCATTCCTGCTGCAGCAGACCAGGAAGACTTTGTCAGCATGGGCATGACAACAGCTTTAAAGACTAAACAGATAATCGACAATGCCCAGGCAGTGCTTGCTATTGAGATAATGGCAGGAGCACAGGCTGTTGATTTTCGCAAGCCTTTAAAGCCGAGCAGAGGGGTGCAGGCTGCTTACGATGTGGTCCGGAAATATGTGGATTACCTGGAGGAGGACCGGCCTCTTTATGATGATATCAACAAGCTCAAGGAAGTTGTGCAATCTGGGGAGATACTGGGGGCTGTGGAGAAGGCAGTCGGCTCGCTTAAATGAGTGAGGAGTAAGGAAAGAGGACGGGAAGATAGAGAGAGTGGGAGACAGGAAGACAACAACAGTAAAGAACAAGAAAGAACTCAAAACTCATAGGGAAAAGAAACTTAAATGAAGGATAAAATAGCATTAGTAACGGGAAGCAGCCGGGGGATTGGTAGAAATATTGCCCTTCGGCTGGCTGATATCGCGGCTGGAGTGGCAATTCATTATAAAAGCGATAGGAGAGCTGCCGAAGATGTTGTTAGAAGAATCAAAGAAGAGGGGAAGCAAGCAGCTTTTTTCTGTGCAGATTTAACAAAAGAAAGCGGAGCTTCGGGCCTAATCAAGAATGTAGAGGGAAAATTCGGAAAAATCGATATTCTGGTCAATAACTTCGGCCCTGTTCTGGTTAAGCCCTGGGAGAAAGTAACAGCGGGGGAATGGGAATACATCCTGCGCAGCAACCTGGGGAGCGCATTGTGCTGTGTGAAGGCTGTTCTTCCTGACATGAGGAAAAGAAAATGGGGGAGGATCATAAATCTTGGCTACAGCCGGGCTGAGCATCTTGTGGCTTTCAGCACAATTACTCCATACGCGATTGCTAAAACAGGCCTTCTGATTTTGACACGTACTGTAGCTGCTTCGGTGGCTTCTGACGGGATAACAGTAAACATGGTTTCACCTGGACTTGTGGAAGAAGGGGTTTTTCCCAAGGATAGAAATGTTCCCAAAGGGCGATTGGGCAAGTTTGAGGATATATCCGAAGCTGTCTTGTTTTTGGTTTCAAAGAAGGCAGATTTTATCACGGGAACAAATCTGATCGTCGCTGGCGGCTGGAAAACCTAAAAAATAAAAAAGGGGTCGCGTCTCAACATTTGACATTTCTTCCTTCAATCACTTCAATTTCATTTCAGATAAAGATTAGTTTTTGTTTTTTGTTGCTAGCTCTTGATGACTAATTAAGAATTTTTCCTTCCATTAAATGAGAAAAATCAAATAATTGTTTCGTCTTTCATTCAAGACAGGTTCTAACTGATGGCCAGACAACTAAGAATAGAATATGAGGGGGCTTTTTACCATGTGATTTCAAGAGGAGAAAGACATGAAAATATTTTTTTTAATGATTATGAAAGACTGAAATTCTTAGAAAAACTTGGCGAATTGATCGATAAATTTAATCTGAAAATACATTGTTATGCATTGATGAATAATCATTTCCATCTTTTATTAGAAACGCCAGAAGGGAATCTGTCAAAGGCAATGCATTATCTTAATACTAGTTATTCAAATTGGTTTAAGTCAAAACATCAAATAATAGGGTCAATATTTCAAGGAAGATATAAGTCAATTTTAGTAGAGAAAGAAGCATATTTATTAACATTAAGTGCATATATTCATTTAAATCCAGTTCGTGCAGGGGTAGTGATTAAACCAGAAGAATATAGATGGAGCAGTTTTAGTAGCTATTTAAAAAATGATAAATTAATTCTTTGGATATTTACACACGATATTTTGAAAATGTTTTCAGGTAATCGAGAAGAATATAAGGCATTTGTTTATAGTCGCATGATCGAAGGAAATGAAATTAGAAAGGAAGATATCCGTGGTAAACATTCAATATTAGGAAGAAAAGAGTTCAGTGACAGGATTAAAAAGAAATTTAGATCCCGCATTAGGGAAATTGATTTTCGAGAGAAGCCAGATTTAAAACATCTGAAAAAGCTAAACATAGAAGATATAAAGAAAATAATTCTTATTACTTTTCAAGTTAATGAAAAGGAATTATTGATTAAGAAAAGAGATAATACATATCGGAAAATATATCTTTATGGGTTGAAGAAATATACTAATTTAAGCTTGAGAAAGATAGCTAATTTGTCAGAGATGGATTATGCAGCAGTTTCTCAAATGATTAAGAGGTTTATTTTAAACTCAGAAAGGAATTATGAATTGAAATTGATGTTAGAAAAATTTGATAGAGAAGTAAGAAATTATTGAATTTCTTGAATGTCAAATGTTGAGACGCGACCCCTTTTTACTTTTTAGGTTTACTTTGATGTCGATGATATTTTTCCTCAACAAGACGATTCCGTACTGGTTTTTGTAGTCTTTAAATGTGAACCAGTCGCTGCCTTTCTCCATTGTTTTAAGGTATGGGTCAAGATTAGAGAGAAGATGTATGTAGGCTTCACGGGCTTGATCTTCATCAATATAAGGGACAATAATTCTAGTATAAGTTTTTCCGTCGGAATCTGTGTATTCTCCGCTGACAGCGAATACCTTTCCCCGCAGTTGAAGGATATCCCCTTTGCCAAGTGTATAAAGCGACTGCAGAGAGAAAGGGCCCCGGATTATGCGCCGGGAGCCTTCGACGAAATTTTCCTCTGGCAGAAAGGAAAATATTTTTACCGGGTTTTCTGATGGTACAGACTTTAGAGTTTCATTTGTCAATTCAATCATCACGGGAATGAGTTTTTCTTCTCCTTTGAAGTTGTTAACGAGCAAGAAATAGTTGTTCTTGACAATCATAAATTGAAGCCGGTCTGCAGAATTCCTTGCTTTGATTTCAGGGAGTGGTGTTTCTTGCCCGCATTTCATAAGATATATACCCAGGGCTGCCTCAGGAATTTCCATGCAATACACTTCAAGGCTAATTTCATGATTGCCTTTCCGGTAATGCTGGACAAACAGCTCCTCAAAACCGAACTCTAAGAAAAGCTCTGCGCCTCCGTTAATATATTCATAGAGTCCGCCTCGATTGAAATGGAGTGATTTATCAATTTTTTCCCAACCTTCCATAAAGCCATCTTCGGGAAGACGAAGAGTTTGTGCTTTGACCTGAAAGGGCAGTATGAGGACTAAGCTTAAACACATTATTATTTTTTTTGTCATCTCTTCAGATTGAAATTTTATACTTTTATATGTTTAATCTTTTCAGGGTCAGCGATTCCCAGTCCCAGGCGTTGGGCATAACGGAGGTATTCGGTGTATTTGGGATGCTCGTTGGTTGGGACTTTCATGCTCTTTCGTTTTTTAATGAGAAGGTTATGACAGGTTATATCCAGTGCAAAAGGGTCGCTTGCAAAAAACAATCTGTTATACAAGTAGGCAAATTTTACCGCTGGCATGGGCCCTCCTTCATATTGTGCCCTAAGTGCGTCGGTGATATTTAGAACAAGCTTGTCCCTGATTACAGGAAAAGCGTGTACTTCAGTGCAGACATCGAAGAATAGAGGTTTATGAAGCCTGTTTGTGTTGCAGATGGCGCCATATCCGATGTTTTTTGTTGCCATTGAAATGCCGCTCCCAGTATTCTTGAATACAGGAACATTGATTATTTTTGTTAATTTTTTTGTCAAAAGATTTCCGAAGTAGGAATATTTGCCGTTGAATACATGCTGGTTCAGATAGGCTTTATCCTTGGGCCCTTCGAAATCGACCCAGTAATAATAATCCATGTCGAAATTGCCCTCGCTGACATGGTGTCCGTTCTTATCCAGCCAGGTGCTGTCATCCTCCTTTTTCCCTGCAGCCGCTTCTTCATCCATAGTTTGCAGTCCTTCAATTCCTATGCCTGGATAGCGCTCTGCTGTAAACCCGGCGTCATTAAGCATATAGTCAAACCGATCCCAGATAATAATGTTTTCCCGTTTAATTCCTTCTTTTAACAGCCAGGCGATAACAGAATCAACAACCTCCAGCTTTGTGCTGATGAAACCGGTGCCGACAGGGTTGACTTTGATTCCAACAACATCATTTTTATCAAAAAATAGGGAAAAGCTCTTTTTCATATTTTTCCCTGTCAGTTTCCGAATCCCTTTTTCGAACATCTTGTTGATTACTTGCGATGAGGGCTTTTCATCCTTCATTGCTTCAGGATCATGGACTTCCACGACCCGGCCAGGGAAAGGTCCGGGCAAGGAATGTTTTGTTCTCGGGACAGATAATACTTCATCGAGGTTGGTTTTAGGTCTTTTTGGAGTGGTGCCTTTCTTTTTATCTTGCGTCCAGAGCGGAGGAGTTCCCAATATCAAGCCAGTTCCGACCATTGAGCCGATTCCGCTGCTTATCTTTAGAAATTCTCTCCTGTTGATGGAGCTTTTTGTCTCCATGGATTTGTAGCCTGTTTTGTCCATTTGGTGTTTCCTCTCTTGGTTTTTTATTTAGTGGGTCATGCCATCCTGCTTATAGCATAAAGTTAAGTTTACAGTCAAAAAGAAAGAACGTAAAGAAAGAACGTAAATAAAGAGAAATATGCGAGAAAAGGTAAAAGCGCGAAAGGGTGAAGGCCAGTCGTGTCATTGCGAGGCTCGAAGAACCGTGGCAATCTCATCATGTTTTCTTTATAAAAGGAACGACTGGGAGAGGGGGAGAGTGGGAGACAGGGAGACAATTAACAGACTAACAGAAATATGCTTTGAGTTTTGCGTTATTTCCTCCTCACTCCTTATTATATTCTTTAGTTTTGAGTTCTTTACGGCTTACAGCTCACGGCTTACGGCTTACGAAGTCAGCTTTGAGTTTTAAGTTATTATTGAGATGCGACCCTTTTTCATTTAAAATACATTGAAGGAGGTAGCAAATGACGAGTCTAAAAAAAATGATCATTTTAATGGTTGCCTTGTTTGTGTTTGGGATGTCTATATGGGCTGCTGACATTCACCGAGCAGCACGGCAGGGAAACCTGGAAGAGGTTAAGTCTTTATTGGAAAAGAATCCTGTTAAATTCACTATCCTTTACGACAATTATCTCTTTAAAGAAGGCACAAAAACAGACTGGGGGTTTTCCTGTTTGATAGAAGGGACGGAAAAGACTATTTTATTTGATACAGGAACTCGCCCTGAAATCTTGCTGTATAATATTGATCAACTCAAAGTCGATCTAAACCAGGTGGAACAGATTGTCATTTCTCATAATCATGGTGATCACACAGGAGGGCTTTTTACTGTACTGGACAAAAATCATGATGTTCAGGTCTATCTGCCGGTTTCCTTTCCTTCTAACTTTGTCCGAAGAGTTGAAAGCAAAAAGGCTAAAGTCGTAAGCGTGGATGAACCCGTTGAGATTTGCCAGAATGTCTTTTTAACCGGTGAGATGGGGGACCGTATCAAAGAGCAGTCCTTGATCATAAATGCAAGTAAAGGTTTGATCATTGTGACTGGATGTTCGCATCAGGGTATCGTGAATATCCTCAAGCGGGCAAAGGAAATGTTTGATAGGCCTATATACCTGGTCTTTGGAGGGTTTCATCTTGGGGGAACTCCGGATGCTGAATTGGCAGAGATTATCCGAAGCTTCAAGGAGATTGGAGTCTTGAAGTGCGGCGCAACCCACTGTACCGGAGAAAAAGCAATTGGATTATTTAAGGAAGCCTACGGCAAGAATTATACGCCAATGGGAACAGGAAGAGTTCTTGAAATAAAGTAGCGGGAATTGGAGGATGTAATGAAAATTCAAGACGTTCCTTTTATCATAACCGATTGGAATAAGGTCGAGCCGCTTGAGTATAAAGGCGAAACCGGAACGTCTTTCTGGAAGGCTTTTGAGGCCGGAAACATACGCGTACGCATGGTCGAATATTCGCCAGGTTTTAAGTCTGACCACTGGTGCGGCCGCGGTCATGTACTGTTGGTTTTGGAAGGTGAGCTTGTGATTGAGCTAAAGGACGGCAGGGAATTTATAATGGCTCCCGGCACAAGCTTTCAGGCTGGTGATGATGATGCCAACCCACATTTGGCCTATACCGAAAAAGGCGCAAAAGTATTTATCGTGGATTAGGAAAAAAGGTGTCGGGATTACGTGTCATTGCGGGCTGTTGAAGAAAGCGCTGCGTTTTGGATATGTTAGAAAGGGACAACTAAAATGTTTGAGGATAGAAAAGATGCTGGTGAGAAACTGGCAAAAGCTTTAGCTAAATATAAAGATAAAGACGTCCTTGTTTTATCCATTCCGAGAGGAGGCGTAGAGGTTGGATATCAAGTGGCCAAATATCTCAATGCTGAATTTAGTCTGATAGTGACAAGAAAACTTCCTTTTCCTGATAATCCAGAATCGGGCTTTGGCGCTGTAGCAGAAGATGGGAGTACATTTATTTATGAAAGTTATTCATATTATCTTTCAGAGGAAACGATTAATAAGATTATCAGAGAACAGAAACAGGAAATAGAGAGAAGAATAGATGTTTTAAGAAAAGGGAGGCCTTTACCTGAGGTTCAAAATAAGACAGTAATTTTAATTGATGATGGTATTGCTATGGGCTCTACGATGAGTGCCTCTATCAAGCTTTGTAAAAACAGGAAGGCCAAGAAAATCGTAGTGGCAGCCCCTGTTTCAGGTGAAGAAATGGCAGATAAATTAGGGAAAATGGTTGATGAGGTGGTAATTCTGGAGAGACCTAGATTTTTTCAGGCAGTAGCCCAAGTTTACAGAAATTGGTACGATGTTCCTGATCGGGAAGTAATCGAAATATTAGAGAAATGGGATAAGGCCTAGAGGGGTCGCGTCTCAACATTTGACATTTTTTTTTACTTTTCCCGCTTTTCACGCCTTAACCTTTTCTCGCGTATTTTAACCCAAACAAATTAAGTAATATAATCAACAGGTGGGCTTGATGAATCAAGCCCCTACATAAAAACAAACCAAATAAACTAGATAAACTAGACAAACCAATTTTTTTATTTTTTTACTTGACAAGGGGGATGAAAAGGCTTATTAATATATATGGTGAACAAAATGGTAAACAAGACTCAAAAAAAATTGACTGAGAGACAAAGAAAAGTCTTGAAGACCATCGAAAAGTTCATCCTCGAGTATGGTTATTCTCCTACGATCCGCCAGTTGGGGAAATTGTTAAGCATTGCCAATCCTTCGGCTGTTTTTAAGCATATCCTGAGTCTGGAGAGGAAAGGTTATCTGAAAAGGAAGAAAGGCGAGATGAGACTTATGGGTTTCCCGTCTCGCTTGGAGACGCAGGCCAAAGTGCCTTTAGTGGGACTCGTTCCAGCCGGCCACCCGAAGGAAGTCTTTGATGTTTCCGGAGAGGCAGTGGATGTTCCGGACTGGATGGTTGGCCGAAAAAAAGGCAATATTTTCTGTGTTTCTGTTGAGGGGAAAAGTATGGTGGATGCCTATATCGATGATGGAGACCGGGTGCTTGTGGAGAGGACAAACTCGGCCAATGCAGGCGAAATGGTGGTCGCTCTTCTGAATGATGGCTCGGTGACTTTGAAGAGGCTGAAGATAGAAAACGGGAATATCTTCCTTGTTCCTGAGAACCCGGAGTTTGATCCGATCAAAGTCGATGAGTTGAGAGTTCTCGGAAGAGTAATCGGGGTCTTGCGGAAGTACTGAATATAGTGAGGAGTGAGGAGTGATGAGATTGCCACGCTCCCTCCGGTCGCCCGCAATGACACCCCTTTTACTCGCCTTGCCCGTCTAGCTCGCCTTGCTTTCTTATTCTACGGACTCAGCGGATAAGACGGACATAACGGTCTAGACTGACAAGAGAAAGGATGAGATGAAATGAGAAGGAGATGTATTGTCCATATCGATATTGACGCCTTCTTTGCTGCCGTCGAGGAGCTACTCGATCCCTCTCTTAAGGGAAAGCCCGTCATCGTCGGCGGCCTTCCCCATGAGAGAGGGGTAGCGTCCACGGCTTCTTACGAGGCGCGAAAGTACGGGGTCCATTCTGGCATGCCCTTGCGGAAAGCTTACCAGCTCTGTCCCAACGGCGTTTTCGTCAGGGGAAACTACCAGATTTACAGCGCCTTCTCCAAGAAGCTCTTCCGTGTCCTCTCCCGTTATACTCCGGATGTGGAGGAAGCTTCCCTGGATGAAGCCTATCTTGATTTGACCCGCTGCCGTCCTCTTTATTCCTCTTTTTTCCACACCATTCGGGATATTAAACACAAGGTAGAGAAGGAGTTGGGGCTCACGGTTTCGGTGGGCGTGGGACCTAATAAGCTTCTGGCCAAGCTTGCGACCAGCAAGGCTAAACCAGGCGGGTTGTTTGAAGTCGAAGCGGGCGGAGAGGAAAAATTCCTGAAAAATCTAGGTATAGCATCATTGCCTGGAATAGGGCCAAAGACCCAGGTCATCCTCCGGATGCTCAATATACATAAGATCGGAGATTTATGGGGGCTACCGCGGGCAACCCTGCGCTCGCTTTTCGGTTTGAACGGTGATGAGCTTTACCTCCAGTCTCGAGGAATTGATAGCCGTCCCCTAGTCATGACCTCCATCCCTAAATCGGTCTCCCGGGAGACTACGTTTTTAGAGGACATCTGGGATCGGCGCCTCCTTCTGGCTCACCTGGCTTATCTCTGCGATAGGTTGACACTTCCCTTGCGGAAGGCACACCTTTTTGCGCATATCATAGAAGTTAAAGTCAGATATTCTGACTTTAAGACAGAAGTCCGCCGGAGACTTCTCATCTCACCCCTCCAGGAGATGGGAAAGATTTACAGGATTGCTCAGGACCTTTTCCTCCAGCTTTTCTCCTCCTCGCGTTTATCCCTGCGTCTAGTCGGAGTTAAGGCTTCCGACCTGGTCAGGGCCAGGCCTCTATCTCTTTTTGAGCCTTACTCGGAACGCCAGGAGAAGCTGGGTTTTGCAGTGGACCAGGTGAGAGGGAAATACGGGTTTGGCTCATTGCTTACGATCCGGGAAAGAATGCTGGAGGGCCTCTACGGTTTTGAGAAGGAGCGAGGTTTTGTCCTGAAGACAGCCTCTTTAACAAAGTGAGGAGTGAAGAAAAGAGGACAGGGAGACGGGGAGAGTGGGAGATAATAACAGTTTGGATAGGAGCTAGAGAATGTTTGTTCCCCTGCGTGTTCATTCTGTCTACAGCAAAGGAAGAGGAGGGATAACCCTTCAAGAGCTGGCCTCCTGGGTCCGCCAGAGAAAGCTCCCTTCCGCAGCCCTAACAGATATAGAAAACCTCTACGGATGGGGAAGGTGGAGAAGAGCTGCCGTGGAGAGCGGTTTTGTTCCCCTCTTTGGCTGTGAGATGGAAGTTCAGGAGAGGAGATTTCTGTTTCTTGTTAAGAGCAGAGAGGGCTACTGGAATTTGATGGAAATTCTCAACCGGAAGGAGATAAAAGAGACACAAGGATTGATTGTTATCCTCATTCCTCAGCCTAAAGACGAAAAAATTCTGGAGGATTCTGATTTTATCCCAGAGGAAGATTTTTATATTGGGTGCGATTTTTTTAACTTCAGAAAAGCCCAAACATGGGCCAAGAGCCAAAATTTGCCGCTTGTATGGGCTAATTCCTTGAAGTATATAAAAAACCCTGAAAGGCTCATTCTTCTCCACACCATCAAGAAGAAAATTCCCTTCCCTCCGGAAAGAGATAGATTGCGAGGCAGAATGAGGTTTTTTGGTCCAGGCCAAGAAGCTCTGGCACTAAAGAAATTTGGCCAGGAGTCAAAGGTGCTTTTCAGGAAAACCTTTGAAATGGCGGAGAAATGCCAATTCTCTTTTGAGGACATTGTCCCCCCGCTTCCAGAAGACCTTTTCTCCACAACCTTGAGGGATATGGTGATGTGTAAGCTGAGGAGCCTGAAAAACCTGAGCTGGAAAGAAAGGCAGCGAGCCAAAAGAGAGCTCGGTGTTGTAGAAAAATCAGGTTTTTCTCCCTATTTCCTTGTGGTCCATGATGTGGTGCAATTCGCCCGCCGCCATGGCATCCTCCACAACCTCAAAGGTTCAGGAGCCTCCTCTTTTCTGGCATATCTTCTGGGAATTTCCCGTATTAATCCTGTCGAATTTGACCTCTATTTTGAGAGATTCCTGAACAAAGGCCGGGATGACCCGCCGGATTTTGATCTAGATTTTGACTCCAGGAAAAGAGACCAGGTTCTCTCTTATGTTTTGGAAAAGTACGGCAAAGACCGGACCGGGGCGGCCTTTGTCTGCAGCTTGAAGAACTACCGTGCCCGTTCCGCCCTGTATGAGACAGCCCGCGCATTCGGCATTCCTCCAGGGGAAGCAAGAGCCTTGAGCAAAAGGGCTCCCTTTTTCGCTGAGCCTGATTTTTTGAAAAAGGACAAGCCTTCACCGGATTATATGGAAATATGGAAGGCAGCTTCTGAGTTTACTTCTGTCTACTGCGAAAATTCCCTCCATGTGGGAGGAATTATTCTGACCCCTGCGCCTGCGGACCGGTATCTTCCTCTGGTGGAATCTGCTAAAGGCTATATCATGTCCCATTTCGACAGGGATGCCGTAGAAGACCTGAAGCTCATCAAACTCGACCTTCTCTCGGTGAGAGGACTGGCTGCTATCTCTGAGACCAAAAAGGTACTGAAGATCAGGAGTATTCCTCATCAAGATGAAAAGACATACAGCCTTTTGAAGAAGGCCCAGACCATCGGCTGCTTCCAGGTGGAAAGTCCGGCCATGATGAATCTTCTCCGACGCATGAAGCCGGAGAATATCTATGAGCTGACTCAGGCTTTAGCGCTTATCCGGCCAGGGCCGACCGAGAGCGGCATGAAAGAGACTCTTCTTCGAAGCCGTGAGGGACGGCCGGCTTTCCATGATTCTTTTCTGTCAAGAATACTTCCCGAGACAGGAGGTCTTCTCCTCTATGAGGAACAAGTGATGCAAATCGCCGAGCGTGTGGCGGGAATGCCTCCGGAAGAAGGGGACCTTCTCCGTCGGAATCTTAAGCAAAAGAAAAAGGACTCGCCCCTTAAGGAGCAGTTTTTCAAGGAAGCAGAGGAGAGAGGATACACCCCAGGCGAGATAAAAAAACTGTGGAAGATCATGGAGAAATTTTCCTCCTACTCCTTCAACAAGGCCCACAGTGCCTCCTATGCCTATATGGCCTACCAGGCTGTCTATTTAAAGGCATTTTATCCGGTTCCTTACCTCACAGCGGTACTCAATGCCGGAGGAGGCTACTACGGTTTGGCTGAGTACATCGAGGAGGTAAAGAGAAAGGGGATCAAAGTCTTAGGGCCTGATGTAAACCGCAGCTGCTACCAGTTTGAAATGGAGGGAAAAAATATTCGAGTGGGTTTAACTTCCATCAAAGGGCTGGGCCTAAAGACTGCTGATAAGATCATCGAAGAGAGACGAAACGGGGAGTATCTTTCCGTAGAAGATTTTCTCTCGCGTGTCTCTTTGACAAAGACAGAACTCTTCTCCCTCATCAAAGCAGGAATCTTCGATTCCCTGGAACCTCGAAGGACACGGCAGATTCTCCGGTATTTCCGGGGGCTGGAGGGCATGGGAGAAATCTCTGATCTTGATTCGAAACAGAAGGAGAAGATGCTCGTTGAATCTCTGGGTTTCGATCCTGAAGGGGACTCCCTTTCCCTCTTCATGGGGAAGAGGCCGGTTCTTCGAATAGAGGACTTAAAGGATTATGTAGGGCAAGAGGTGGAACTTTTAGTCAGGGTAGTGGATGCCCGCCAGAAAGGAGTTACGGGCGGCCGGAAGTACTTCTTTCTTTTTGAGGATGAGACCGGACTTCTGGAGGGAGTGGGAGTGACTAAATGTTTGACCTTTGGCTCTCCGCCTGCCTGCTACCTGAGGGGAGAGATCCAAAGTGACGGCAACGGACGCCCGAAAATTTTCAACTGCTCATTTTTATCCGTTTAGACCGTTATGTCCGTTTAGTCCGAAGTGTCATTGCGAGGCTCGAAGAGCCGTGGCAATCCCATCATGTTTTCTTTATAAAAGGAACGACTGGAAGAGGGGGAGAGTGGGAGACAGGGAGACGATTAACAGACTAACTGAAATAAGTTTTGCGTTTTTCTTACTCCTCTCTCCTCACTTCTTGAGTTAAGTTTAAGGTTTAATGTTTAAAGTTAAAGGTTTTTTAATTCAACATCAAACCCATATTTATTCTTACCTGAAACCTTCAACCTGAAACCTTCAACCAGTTTTCAGCTTTGAGTTTTGAGTTAAACTTGTCTTGACAGCGAAGAGTTGTCCTGCCTGTCTTGCTAATTAATATAATGTCAAATGTTGAGACGCGACCCCTAATTGATTATTCTTCTCCGAAGAGATCGAGCTGTCCTTGTTTAATTTTTTTTATGATTTCTTTGAGAGTTGGATATTGTTTAATAAGAGAGTAGGGGATATCGAGTTTTTCGCCAGTTATCATATTCTTTATTTGAAGAGCATTTGCTAGTGCTTGTCCTCTGTAATGGTTATTTGTAATGACAAATACTTTGTCGCTTTTTTTCCCTAATTCTTTTATCCTCTCGACCCAATCACCTAGTTCATCTTTTGCGTAAAAGTAGTTATACCGCTCATCCCGGCCAGCATCTTCCTTGAACCAATTCTTGTAATTTCGGCCGTGAAGCCGTACATAGGAGAATTGAGAGTTAGTACTGATTGAGCTGGGCTTTATGGAATTGTAGAAAATGGGTTGGTCAATATTGCAGAAGCATACCTTGTGTTCAGAGAGAAGCTTGTAAAAATTTGAGGCGTTCCAAGAGCCATGTCTGACCTCTAAAGCTAGAGGATAATCAGAAAATAGTTTGAATAAGCTAATCAAATAGTCATTGTTTGAGCTTGTGTTGGCGAAGGACCATGGAAATTGAATGAGGATCGCAGCCAGCCTGCTCTTTGCCCGGAGGGGCTCGATGCCAAACTTGAATTTGTCCACGTCATTTTGGGAAAAATCCTTTCTCTGATGAGTAAAAATCTGGTGGAGTTTTATTGTAAAGAGGAAATCAGGGTAATCTGAGACTTTCTTTATCCAGGAAAGAGAAATATGAATAGCAGGGGGCCTGTAAAAAGTGCTGTTTATCTCAATGATATTGATATAATGAGCCAGGAAGATGAGGGGATGGAAATTCTGGGCCTTTTTTTCGGGATAAACGATTCCTTCCCAGTCTTTGTAACTCCAGCCAGCTGTACCGATAAAATAGCGTGCCATTTCGACTTTATTTTAAATGAATATTGTAAAATAGCCAATAAAAAACAAGCAAGACAGGCAAGATAACGCTCTGCTGGCAAGACAAGTTTAACTCAAAACTCAAAGCTGAAAACTGGTTGAAGGTTTCAGGTAAGAATAAATATGGGTTTGATGTTGAATTAAAAAACCTTAAACTTTAAACATTAAACCTTAAACCTAACTCAAGAAGTAAGGAGTGAGGAGTAAGGAGTTCGGAGTAATAAGAACGAAACGGCGACAGGGAAAAGCTCAAAGCTGACGCTCGTAAGCCGTAAGCAGAAAAATCCATTAGCCATTTCCTTCTTTGTCAGTATGTCAGTTTAGCAGTATATCAGTATTTTCTATTTACCATTCACCATTTACTAACCAAGTATCTAAGAAGGGATTAGGGGTTAGGGATTATGGATTAGGGATTAAGTAGGGAGTGAGAAAAGAGGACAGGGAGAGTGGCAGACAAAAACAGTAAGGAACAAGAAAGAACTCAAATCTCAAAACGAAATCTTAAATTTTGTTCCGACTTTTCTATCAAGCTCAATTTCAGCCTCTAACTGTTCCACAAAATCAGTTACTATCTGCAAACCTAATGATTCTGTATTTCGAAAATCCAGATCCTCCGGGAAGCCAATCCCATTATCGCTAATAATCAGCATAAACCTACCTTCTCTATCCCTATGGAAGTCAATACATATTTCCCCTTCTCTCTTGTCTGGAAAGGCATATTTCAAGGAATTTGAAACAAGCTCGCTAATAATCAGACCGCATGGAACTGCTCTCTTAATATCCAGGAAAATATCATCAACATCCAGCTTAAATTTGATTAGATTTGTATCGACTGCATAAGAATGGAACAGACGAGCTACCAAATTCCGGATGTAGTTAGCAAAGTCAATTCTTTCCCGGCCTTTGAATAGATGCAAATCGTCGTGGATAAGTGCTATTGACCTGATACGGTCCTTGCT
>DAOVDU010000095.1 GCA_030669305.1 Candidatus Aminicenantota bacterium | reverse complement strand
GGCAAAAAGATTTATATCTCAGGGACAGGTTTCTTTAATTGTCCATAGATAGTGACTTTTTATCTAAATTGCACGCTACCAAAGCAAAAAATAGCTAATCTTAAGCTGGAAAAATTTCTCTACAATCCAGAGAATTAAAATATTTGAAAATTCTCCCAATATTTATAAGAATTTTTTCTTATCGGATTATTTGGGTCGTATTTGTATCTGAATAAATATTAATTGTAACGGACACTTCATTAACAGTACGTATCCAAAACCTGGCGCTATTTTCCGTGACTCCTCCCAGTAACGGTCCGTGAATTAATTCGATGGGGTGATCGGAATAATATTTTTTAAATACCTGGTTATCTGTAAGCGGCTTTGAATAAGATTCTTTCGGTAATGCTCGCTCATTTTATTCGCAAGACTACCGAAAGAATCTTATTCATTCGTATCATCTTATATTCCCAAATTTTAGTGTTCATTTCTCTGAAAATTATCATACCAAAATCCAACTTAAAACAGCAATCACAATGACACCGGTTAAACCCTGTAACAATGTAGCCAATGTATGGCAGCGGAGAGCTGTTGCGGTATCCATGTTGGAAAATTGAGAAACAACCCAGAAATAGCTGTCATTCACATGAGACACCGTCATTGAACCAGCGCCAATTGATAAAACAACGAGCGCTTTAGCTACTGGAGCAGCTAATCCCATCGGTGCAAGTAAAGGCGAAATGATTGCAGCAGTTGTAATAATTGCCACAGTTGAAGAGCCTTGCGCAGTTTTTAATACGGCAGCAATTATAAAAGGCAGGAAAATGCCAATATGCCATTGCGATATTGACTGACCAATGGTGTCGCCAATATTTGTGGCTCGCAATACGTTTCCGAAAGCCCCGCCAGCTCCGGTGATTAAAATGATAATTCCGGCATTTTTTAATCCTAATGATACCCAATCAAAGTATGATTCCCTATTCTGCTTGCTTTTCAATGCAAATGCCAGAAATACACCAATGATTAATGCGATCACCGGGTGACCAATAAAATTGAATGCGTCTTTGGCAAACCCGCTGCCAAATGGTGCAGTGGGATAATCAGCTATTGATTTTAAAGCAATTAAAAAAACAGGTACTAATAATGGGGCGAAAGAAGTTAACGTGCCCGGTTGCTGTTTATCATCTTCAGTTTTTTGGATTAAATTTTCTTCAGGCGTGATTTTAAATTTTTTGCAATAAAACAACGCCCATAGCAATCCTGCTCCCACGGATGGAACTGAAACAATCAATCCAAACAGAATAATAAGACCGATATCAGCGCCCAATGTTGCCGCAGCAGCCAGCGGACCTGGCGTAGGCGGCACAAATACATGAGTCGCATAAAGTCCTGTCGATAAGGCAACCGCCAGTACTGCCAGAGACAGACCTGTCCTTTTGCTCAACGCTTTGTTCAATGTTGACAAAATGACGAATCCTGAATCACAGAATACTGGAATGGAAACGATAAATCCCGTAATACTCATTGCCAGTGGTGATTTTTTCTCACCAACAAGTTTGAGAATAAATGATGACATTGATTTTGCTCCGCCACTGCGTTCGAGAAATGTGCCAATAATTGTTCCACAGGCAATAACAACACCGATGCTCTTTAATGTGCCGCCGAAACCTGCTGTGAGTTTTGACAGAACCGTCCCTGCATCCATTCCCCCTAAAAACCCCATAACGAGCGCTGCCAACAGAAGCGATAAAAAAGGATGCAATTTAAATTTTGTCGTAGCGATTACGATAAATATTATAATTAGAAGAAGATAAACAAGTATTAACATTGATACTGTCCTTTATATTTGATTTATATGGACAACTAAGCGACAATTTTACCATCATTAATTAGGATTCAACAACAATCATTTTTTCCCATATTTGATTATTAATCCATTTAGCATGGCTCTCCAAATTCGTAGTGAAATTTATAAGCATTTTTATTAAAAAGAAGTAGCCCTTGAATCCCCGATTTAAACAAAAATCCTTCCTTTGTTGAAGTTTAATAAAGTAGTTCTGTTTACGTCTTACGGCTTACAAATGTGAGTTTTGATTTTTGAATTAAACGGAATAGACTGAACAGATGGAACAGACCGAATAGACGGTCATTTTGTTTTGAGTTTTAAGCTTTATGTTTGACCAGGTGTTTGATTCCCTCCAGAAGCATATCTATATGTTTAAAAGAAATGTAGATATGAGTTGAAACTCTTATGCCGTAAGTCCCTTTTTCCCTGTTTCCTATTGTTCTGATGACTATATTATATTTCTCCCTTACATAATTGACAATTTTGCTTGGCTCAACTCCCTGTACTGATAATGCAGTTAGTCCCCCACTGAGATAGGGATCTTCAGATGTATGTAACTTAACTCCTGGAATTTTCTTAGCTTCTCTTTTGAAATAGCCTGCAAGTACTTTGATCTTTCTCTCGACTCTTTCTTTGCCGATAGCATTCTGAAAATCCACAGCCTCTCCCAGCGCAATCATGAGGGCATCTGCTCTCTGGCCGAGGGTTTCGAATTTTCTCGCATTCTCATACCTGTCCCAACCCGAAGAGGCAATAGTGGGCCACAGCTTGTCTTGAACTTCTTTCTTGACATAAAGAAGGCCAATTCCTGTAGGAGCTCCAAGCCACTTATAAGGACTGGTTGCAAAAAAATCAATCCCCAATTCCTTCATATTCAAATTCAGCATTCCAATCCCATGGGCACTGTCAGCAAGAACAAGAACTCCCTTCTCATGTGCCATCTTGCTTAATTCTTTGACTGGGGCGATCAGACCAGAAATATATATCGTATGGCTGATACTTATGACCTTTGTTCTCGGAGTGATGGCTTTTTCAAATGCATCTACAAACTCATTCACACTTTTCGGGGGAAGGCCCACAGGAACTTCCTTGATTTTTATACCGTATCTTTTCTCTTTAAGTCTCCAGGGATGTGTTCCTCCAGGATGTTCCATAGTAGAGAGAAGCACTTCATCTCCTTCTTTAAGGTCTAATCCATTCGCCACAAAATTCATGCCTTCGGTTGTGTTTCTTGTCATAACGATTTCATCAGGAGAAGCATTGATGAACCTTGCAAGTTTGTTTCGAACTTCATCCTTCTTTCTAGGGATAAATGCATAAGTGTCAAAAGGATTGGTTACTTGGACTTTGAAAATCTTCATCAAAGTGTTAAAAACCGGTTTAGGCATCGGGCCAACAGTTCCGTTATTCATCATGATAACTCCGTCCTGAAAAAGGAAATGTTTTCTTATCGCATCCCAGTAAATACCGTCAGGTGATTCATCTTTGATGTATTTTTGGTTTAATGAAGTTATGCTCTGATAGACAGAGGCATTTAACTTATTCAGGGCAGAAAAAGAAAGGGCAGAACCTGCAACTAAATACTTAACAAAATCTCTTCTCGAAAGCCCCTCAAATTGTTTCAAAATATCTTTTTGTTTGTTTTTATGCATCAATACTCTCCTTTTATATATAATTCGCTTCATTTTATTCACAATCTTTTTCTTTAGTCAAATTGAATAATAACCAGACAAACCAGATAAACGGAGATAACGGACTAAACTTCTCAGAGAGGTCTACGTTTTATTATTTATATATTCTTGAAAATTGAGAAAAATCTTTTTTACCTGAGCTTGAGTGACTGTCCCTACAACAATCAATATATATCTATCAAAAGAAGAAATAAAAATAAATTGGCCTCTGTCATTTTTGACTTGGAATGCCTTCTCGACAAAAGGTTTATAGTTTTTATATCTTGGGCTCTCTCGGAAGCTTTTCTTCGCTTCGCTGAGCTTCCTCTGACATTCCACATTATCCTCGTAGTCGATTAGCAGAAGGCTGTAGCCATCTCTATAGTCGCCTTTTACCCCTTCTTTAAGACCAAACACATCTTTTGTGAAAAATGAATAGCTATTGTATAAACCCAGGTTCCCCATGAAATATTTTATGCTCTGTGGTACTAAATTTTTTTTAGGCAGCAGAGAAACTAAAGGAGGTCTAGTCCCGCTGATCTCAATTTCTGATTCCACAACACGGGCAATCTCTAACAATCCGTTTATCGTCTCTTCGTCTTCATCAAACCCTGTCAGGATTACCAAAATATTTCCTTTCCAGAAATTCAGATAATAATCTGCAAGCTGCCCTCCGTTGCCCAAGTCTAATTCTTTTCCTTCAAGACTGGTCTTAAATGTATAAATTCCATAGGCGCTTTCAGGTGCTGTCATCTCAAATATTTCTAATGAGATCGATTTTTCGTTTTTATTTATATAATCCTGTATGATCACCTTCCTGAATCCGTATTCGTGGTATATCTCAGCACCTCCATCAATGTATAAATATAAATCCTCGCCCTTATATTGCTGAAGAGGGCCATCCTTTTTCCATCCCTCTATTTTGTCTTCATCCGGCAAGTATTTATATAGATCGCGCTGGGCACTTAATGAATTTTCAGAAGAATAAAATAAAAGCAGCAAACATGACGGGATTAGAATTAAAAATAAGCTAATATTTCTCTTCAAAGCTATTCTCTTTTTTACAGTTAAATTTTCTTCTCTTTGATCTTGACTTTGTTCAAATCCATCTCTCCCAGTCCATGTTCATATCCAAATTTAATCATAAATATCTCTTCATCCTTTATTCCCCATAAAGTCTTGCAGTAAGAGTCAACCGCCACCCTGTCCGCTCCAACAACAACTTTCTGAGGCTTTATGATCTCTCCAGGCCCCATAGGGCCATTTGTGATGATAAATTCTGTGGCATCAACTACGCATAGAGTTGGCTTGATGACCGTATTCAGGTCCGCTATACACTGGTCAAGATGCTCGATAGCATTTTTATCCGTTTGCCAATCTTTTTTATGGAAGGACCTATTACTCGTGCTGAAGTTTAAACCCATCAAATTCTTCATGGTCCCGGTAAACTTATTGCCTGCGTGGTCCTTTGTAATGGGCATATTAATAAAGACATCATTGTTAAAAAACTCCTTCATGATCCATGCTTCTTTTAAAGCTTTCCCTTTGGGAATTTTTACAGGTTTGAAAAAGGCTTCTTCCCTTTCAACTAATTTTAAGTTTGCGCCTTCCTCTTTTATCACGGCCGCTAAGCCAGTTGCCTCCCAGTTTTTTCTATCCAGCCAGGAGAGACAGTTTATCTCTTTTGCCCCCACCTCTTTACACATATTTATAACAGAACGGACAATTTCAGGCTTAGTGTATGTCCCAGGATGCCATCTCTGTACATTAGGAAGAATGGCGACTCTAGAATCCTTCGGTACGAACCTTTTTATCCCACCAATAAGATCAACAGCCTTGATAGTGCTTGAATAATAATCGCTACCTGTCACTACTCCAATGTCAATGTGCTCTCCTTCAAAAACACGCACCGAGCCTTCAATGATCTGAGAAACAACACCGGTTCCTAATACGGCTGTAATCCCAATTTTTGCACTTTTTTTGACAAATTCTCTTCTCCCAATTTTTTTTACCATAAAACCCTCCATTTTTAATAAACTTTAATACTATTTGTTGCTATATACTAATTTTTATCTGTTTTCATCAATATGATGTCCCCATATTCGACTCCGATATCACGAGCGATTACCTGACATTTCGCCTTCAGAAGAAAAAATATAGGCTTATCTTCCTCTGAAAGCCCTTCATAATTCCCCTGGCCTTTGCTGATGACCAGATCCGATGAGCGGTAAACCTTTAAAAATTCTTCAGAGCATAAATTCAGAATAGTACCCGGTGCATCAGTACCTGAAGACATTATTTCAGCCTTTTCATCAATCCGGGCAGCAATGGCATCTTCCCTAACAGCGTCGTTAATCACTGGTTTTTCGCGGACAACATAGATAACAGGTTTTGGAAGCTCTTCGATGAGAAGCCGGTCAAAAACAGTCTCTCCAGCATTATCCGCCAAGTAGAGAATCTTTTTCGCCTTATCGATAGCCTCACAAAATTCCCGATAATGATTTATAGCGAAATCCTGGGACAGGATAGTCTTAACATCACTTTTCAAATCAAAATCAGCATTGGCGCCAAAATCAATGACATTTCCTGCAATCGCTACCCTGACAGCCGACATCAATCGATCCTTTGAGGAGTGAACCCTTTTTTTCAGTTCTGGATAAAGGGAAAGTGCCTGGCGGGTACATTTTTCTTTAATTTCTTTGTACGGGTCATTAACCCCAGTCATTTCAGCTATAATTCTGTAGACTTCCCGGCCAATTTCAGGTGGAGTGGCATCAAAAGAAATATTTGGGAGGAATAAACTGATTTCAGTCAAAATTTCCCTTACTTTTCTCTCATCTGAGGTAATCATCCTTGATGTTTTTAGGGTTTGACTGAAAAAACAGGGATAGCAATCTAGATAGGTTTTCATTCTTTCTCTAACTTTACTCCATCTTTAATCATTCTACTGTGGCTTGAGAAGGCAATCTCCGGCAGTTGCGTCAAAGAGAAAAACTCTGCACTCAGGGAATCTGAGCCTGGCGAGAGATTCCCTTTGGCTTCCACTTCATATCCAATAATAAGAACATTCTTATACATCAAGGACTTTTGTGCATAAACTCCGATCAACCTCAGAATTTTCCCCCGAAGCCCTGTTTCCTCTTCGAGCTCCCTGAGACAAGCCTGTTCAGGGGTCTCCTCAATCTCTATAAAACCGGATGGCAAAGCCCATTTCCCTTTGCCTGGCTCAACTCCTCTTTTGACAAGAAGAATCTCTCCTTTTTTGTTCCTTACAAATGCGGCAGAACTGGGCAAAGGATTTTCATACTTTATCCAATTACATCTTGGACAGACCACCCTTTTCCTGTCTTCAACTCTCTTTATTCTTAACTCAGCCCCACAAATGGAACAGTACTTATTAGCTCCTCTCTGCATGTCTAAACGATTATACCATTTATCACACAAAACAAGGATATTCTTTCAAAAAAATATACTAAACTCTACAGATCAGCTTAATAACCGAAG
>DAOVDU010000017.1 GCA_030669305.1 Candidatus Aminicenantota bacterium | reverse complement strand
AAATTCCAAGCCCCAAATTCCAAACGAATTAGTTTAAGATTTAGCAACTTCTCAATAAGTGTGGGTAGATTATATTTGTGACTAATCACTGGATTCCTGCTTTCGCAGGAATGACAGACACTTACACTCAATCGTCATTCCCGCGGAGGCGGGAATCCATAGCTACTACCCCCAATTATTGAGAACTTACCTTAATCCTTTAACATTAAACATTCAACCTTAAACCAGTTTCTACTCTCGCCTTAAACATTAAACCTTCAACCTTAAACCTTAAGAAAATGGGGAATGGTAAATGGTTTTCTCGGCTTACGGTTTACTGCTTACGGCTTACGAATGTCAGTTTTAAGATTTAAGTTTAGAGTTCCTTAAGATATTCCCTCAGTCTTTGGCTAAATTCGGGCCTTTTGAGGGCAAGATCTATAGTTGCCTCGATAAATCCAAGCTTGTCTCCAGCATCGTAGCGCTTTCCTTCAAAAAGATATCCATAGACAGGCTGCGTTTCAAGAAGGAGCCTTATGGCATCAGTGATTTGAATCTCTCCTCTTTTATCAGGCTCTGTCTTTTTGATTGCGTCGAATATTTCAGTGCTAAAAACATATCGCCCGAGAATACCAAGATCAGAGAAGGCTTTCTCCGGACCTGGTTTTTCAACCATGTCTTCGACCTGAAATATTCTCTCGGAAATTTGTTTGGGCTTAATTATTCCATACTTTTTCGTTCCTTCTTCATCTACACGTCCCAGGACGATGACCGAAGCTTTTAATTCAGAATAAACATCAATAAGCTGCTTTATACAAGGTTTTGAGCATTCAAAAATGTCATCAGGAAGAAGCACAGCGAAAGGTTCGCGACCGACATAATTCTTCGCCTGCAAGATGGCATGACCCAGCCCGAGTGCCTTTTTCTGGCGAACAAAGTAAAACTCGGCAAGACTCGATATCCTCTTGATCTCTTCTAATAAATCTATCTTACCCTTTTCTTCAAGGAACTGCTCCAGCTCTGGACTCCTGTCAAAATAATCCTCCATGGACGATTTTCCCCTGCTTGTTATGACAGCAATGCTTTCGATGCCGGAGAGAACAGCTTCCTCAACACTGTACTGAATTAGAGGTTTATCCACAACATTCAGCATTTCCTTGGGCTGCGATTTTGTAGCAGGTAGAAACCTAGTACCAAAGCCTGCTGCGGGAATGACTGCCTTTTTTACCATCTTCCTCCCCTCTCTCTTTAATAATTATAGATTCTGTCCAAATTAACTGACTAACAGACTAACCGACTAACCGACTAACAGATCAAAATTTGTAGCTTACAGAGACATTGGGAACAACAATCTTCATGTTGTATGTGCCAGCCATGGCAGATGCCCAATCAGGATCTATCTGCGTTTTCTGGAAATCAACTTTTCTTTCTTTACCCATGAGGTATTCAAGACCAAAATCAATTTGAAGCCCATTGAGATTGTAGCCAAATCCAGCCGTAAAGACTGTGAAGTCATAATTTGGAAGAAGAACATTCAAGGTTCTGTCAGGAGCTGGAGATGGATCTGTGTAAAATCCACCGCGAATCGCAATCTTGTTGATCCTGTATTCAGCACCAAATCTGAATTGGATTGCATCATCCCAGTACATATGCATTTTATCTTTACCACTAACAGCATCCGACATAAATAAATGCCAAAATGTATCCTTGTAATCTGTTTCTATGGTGTCAATCTTTGACCATTGGGTATACTGAACATCAGCAGTTAAGGTCAATCCTTCTGTGGGCATAAATGCAGCACCAACGGCTATCCACATCGGCCATGTTACATCTCTTTCAGCATCAGAGGTCGTGTTAATTATTGCTCCAAAAAGGGGGCTTTCTGGAATTTGCCCAAGAATACTAAAATATGAAATAGTAGCATCTCCGCTGAAGCTGACCTTGCTGGATGTCCGGAATGTTGCCCCCAGAGAGAACATCTTACTGGGCTTTACCAGAATGCCAAATGTTGCGCTATAACCCCAGCCCTTCAGGCTTTCACTATATTGACCTAGATCGACTCCAAAATCTTGAGAGCCAGCATGCATATTAATATCAAATATTCCGTAGTTGATGTTCAGGGTAGCCCCTATAGAAACGCGATCATTAATTTTATAGGCAATGGCCGGCGCAAAGGTGACAACTCCAATCTTACTCCTCCAGTTAATCATTGGATTCTCCATCGCAACTGCAGCGAAATCTTCACCATTCCATTCGGATCCAAGTCCGGAGGTAGTAAAAACTCCTATTCCCGCCACTATGTTCTCGCTTACAGGATAGTAGTAGGCAGCCAATCCTCCAAGAAAATGCTTTCTTGCAGTTTTGGCATCAACCATGCTAACGGATCCTATGCCCGGAATAGGCATATCAAATTTGTATGTACCGGAAGGAATGATGTCAGTCCCATAGAAGCCAAAATATTTCTTGTCAAACTGAGCAATACCAGCAGGGTTCCAAAAAATTGCACTAAAATCATCAGCTAATCCGACAAATGCTCCGCCCATTGTTAAAGCTCTTGTTCCAAGACTGTTCAGGTTCAAACCATTAGCCAGTGCCATAGAGCTTAAAAATGCGAATGACATGACAATTGCAATCAGCGTTCTTCCCTTTTTCATGATAACCTCCTTTTTGTTCTATCTGTTTACAGCATTTAATTTTTTTATCAAATCTCTTCCACATCACGAACTTCTTTAATCCCTGGCACTTTCTTCTTTAAAAAACTAGTAATTCCATGAGTTAAAGTCATCTGTCTCATCGGGCATCCTACACAAGCCCCTGATAGACGGACCTTAACTACACCATCCTCCGTGACATCAACAAGCTCGACATCTCCTCCATCAGCTTGAAGATGAGGCCTTAATTCCTCGATAGCCTTTTTAACTTCTTCCTTCATGTCTTTCTCCTTGAAAAATCATTCATTTTTTTTTAAAAACAAACTCCTTCTTTTCATTAATATCTATTTTTATAGTATCTCCTTCCATATACTGTCCCTCTAAGATTTTAAGCGCCAAAGGATTCTGGACGTCCTGCTGGATAGCCCTTTTCAGCGGCCTTGCTCCGTAGGCCGGATCATATCCTCTTTCAGACAGCAATCTTTTAGCTTCTTTATTTATTTCAATATCAATCTTTTTTTCTCTTAACCTTTTTCGCAGTTCCTCAAGTTGTTTATCGACAATCTTAAATATGACTTCCTTGGAAAGGGATTTGAAAATTATTATCTCATCCACCCTGTTGAGAAACTCAGGCCTGAAATGCCTATCCAGAATTGCCCGCACTTCTTTCTCCATCTTCTCAAAGTCCTGGCTCAGCTCCTTGATTATATGGCTTCCCAGATTAGAAGTCATGATGATGATTGTATTTTTAAAATCGACTGTCCTTCCTTTTCCATCCGTCAAACGGCCATCATCCAAAATCTGAAGAAGGATGTTAAAAACGTCGGTATGAGCTTTCTCTATCTCATCAAGAAGAACGATCGAGTAGGGTCTGCGCTTTAGTGCCTCTGTGAGCTGCCCTCCTTCCTCGTATCCCACATACCCAGGTGGGGCTCCGATTAGTCGAGAGACAGTATGCTTTTCCATGTACTCAGACATATCAAGCCTTACCATCGCTCGCTCATCGTTAAAAAGAAACTCAGCTAGAGCACGAGCAAGCTCGGTCTTGCCAACTCCGGTTGGCCCTAAAAAGATAAAAGAGCCTAAAGGACGGGAAGCATCCTGGATTCCAGCTCTGGCCCGCCTAACAGTATCCGAAACAGCTCTCAGCGCATGTTCCTGGCCAACAACTCTTTTAGCAAGATTAGCCTCCATCTTAATGAGTCTTTCCAAATCTCCTTCCAACATTTTCGATACAGGGATTCCTGTCCATTTGGAGACAATATAAGCCACATCTTCTTCATCCACTTCTTCCTTAAGCATCTTTTTATCCTTCTGTATTTCTGATAATTGGCCGGCTATCTTTTCTATCTCTTTTTGAATCTCTATCAGCCTTCCATACCTAATTTCTGCTACACGCTCTAATTCGCCTCTTCTCTCTGCACTTTGTTCCTCAATCTTAAGAGCATCCACTTCCTCCTTCAACTTATTCATGGCCTCAATCAATTCCTTTTCTCTCTGCCAATGTACTTTAAGAATACTGCTTCTTTCTTTAAGTTCTGCTATTTCTTTATTCAATTTATTCAATTTTTCTTTTGCGCTTTTTTCTCTTTCCTTCCTCAATGCCTGTCTTTCAATTTCAAGTTGGATAATGCGTCTCTCCAGTTCGTCTATCTCTTCAGGCATGCTGTCAATTTCAATTCTGATACGAGAAGCAGCCTCATCAATTAAATCTATAGCTTTGTCAGGAAGGTAACGTCCAGTAATATAGCGGTTTGAGAGAGTGGCTGCAGCAACCAGAGCAGAATCTTTAATTTCCACCCCATGGTGAACTTCATATTTCTCCTTTAATCCCCTCAAAATAGATATTGTTTCCTCTACTGAAGGCTCACCCACATAAACCTGCTGGAATCTTCTTTCCAAAGCTGCATCTCGCTCTATATATTTTTTATACTCATTAAGGGTGGTTGCTCCCACACAGCGGAGCTCTCCTCTTGCCAGGGGGGGCTTAAGCATGTTTGAAGCATCAACAGCTCCCTCAGCAGCGCCTGCACCTATGATTGTGTGAAGTTCATCGATAAAAAGGATGATTCCTCCTTCAGCATCTTTTATTTCTTTTACGACAGCTTTTAATCTGTCTTCGAATTCTCCTCGATATTTTGTACCGGCGATTAGTGCTCCAATATCCAAAGCTATAATTCTCTTATCCTTGAGTGAAATAGGAACATCCCCGTTGGCAACCCGTTGGGCCAGGCCTTCAACAACAGCTGTCTTACCGACCCCTGCTTCACCTATTAAAACAGGATTATTTTTTTTCCTTCGAGAAAGAACTTGGACCACTCTTCTGATTTCATCTTCACGGCCGATTACAGGATCCAACTTTCCTTGTCTGGCCAATGCGGTTATATCCTGTGTATAACGCTCCAGAACTTGATATTTGCCTTCAGGCTGTGGATCAGTAATTCTCTGAGTCCCTCTGATAGCCATCAGGGCTTTTAGGACAACATCTTCATTCACTCCGTTTTCTCTCAATATTCTACAAGCATCACTTGAACTTTCTTTCAGGATAACAAGAAACAGATGTTCAGTTGAAATAAATTCGTCTTTGAGCTTATTCGCTTCTTTTTGAGCATTATTCATTATCCGCCGCATTGATGGAGAAAGATAGACCTCTCCCCCTCCCTCAACTTTTGGTATTTTATCTAAAGTCCTTTCCAGGTCTGAGCGAATTTTCGAGGGGCTTGCGCCAATCTTGGCTAAGACCGAAATCACGATATTCTCTTTCTGATTCAAAAATGTCCAGAGGAGATGTTCAGGTTTGAGCTCCTGATGGCCCAGTTCTTCGGCTTTAGATTGAGCAAGCTGGAATGCTTCCTGAGACATTACTGTGAACTTATCCCATTTCATTTTATTTCACTTCTTACTTTTTACTATTTTCTATTTTCTCTTTCAGTTCGTTGAGCAAATTTAAAGCATCCAAAGGTGAAAGAGACGTTATATCACAATTTTCAATCTCCTCCTTGATATTGACTAAAATTTCCTGTTTTCTATCCTCTTCGAATAATAAAAGCTGGTTTTTACCCTTCTTTCTAGAAGAATCGTATGCAATTCTTGGAAGGCCTGAATCATCCAGTTCCTGTTTTTCCAGATTAAAGAGAATTTCTTTCGCCCTATCAATAACCGGCCTTGGAACTCCTGCTAGCTTGGCCACATGGATGCCATAGCTCTGATCAGAAGGACCAGGAACAATTCTCCTTAAGAAAATGATATCTTCCTTCCACTCTTTCACAGAAACATGGTAGTTTTTTATTCCCTTTAGTGTTAAAGCTAGCTCAGTCAGTTCATGATAGTGCGTCGCAAATAAAGTTTTGGCCTTGATTTCTTCCTTTTCATGGAGATATTCAGCTACAGCCCACGCGATACTGAGGCCGTCAAAAGTGCTGGTCCCCCGTCCGATCTCATCAAGCAGGATCAGACTTTTCGCAGTAGCATTGTTTAAAATATTCGCCGTCTCCAGCATCTCGACCATGAAAGTCGATTGGCCAACGCTCAAGAAGTCCATAGCTCCAATCCGCGTATAAATGCGGTCAACAATGCCAATTTCTGCCTTACTTGCAGGCACAAAAGAACCCATTTGAGCAAGAATACAGATCAGGGCGACCTGCCTCAAATAGGTGGACTTTCCTCCCATATTGGGCCCTGTAACGATCAGGATCTGGTCATCATCTCTGTCTATATAGGCATCGTTAGGAATAAAGGGTTCTTCATTATAGACTTCAATAACAGGGTGACGTCCCTCCACAATCTTTATCTTCTCCTCAGGATTGACTGTCGGACGACTATAATTGCGTTGTGAAGCTAATTCTGCCAGGGAAGAAAGCGCATCCAGGGTGGCAACATCCGAGGAAATCTTCTGGAGCCTCGTGGTTTCTCGGGAAATTTTTTCTCTGATCTCAAGAAAAAGATTGTATTCCAATTCACCAATGCGTTGTTCGGCATTGAGTACTTTTTCCTCATATTCCTTCAGCTCAGGAGTGATAAAGCGCTCTGAATTCACTAGAGTCTGCTTCCGGATATAATCCGGGGGAACCAAAGGCAGATTCGGTTTTGTTACATCTATATAGTATCCAAACACCTTGTTATATCGTATCTTTAGAGAAGAGATTCTTGTTTTTACTTTTTCTTCTTTCTCGAGTTGTAAGATAAAAGTCTTTCCAGAGCGACTTATTTTTCGCAACTCATCCAGTTCGCTATTGTATCCTTCCTTGATGATTCCACCTTCATTAAGCAAAAATGCCGGTTCATCAAGGATAGCTTTATCGATCAACTTTACAATGTCTTGAGCATTGTCCCATCTGCCATGAATTTCTTTTACTTTTATGGACAAAAGTTTCTCGATTAAGGTTTGAATCAGAGGAAGAGGCAAAAGCGATTTTTTTAATGAAATTAAATCCTTTGCGTTAGCTACAGATAAAGAGATTTTTCCAGTAAGCCGCTCTAAATCAAATATTTCTTTTAAGATTTCTCTCAGCTCATGGCGTTCGATTGTATGGTTGAGAAATTCTGCCACTGTATCCAGCCTTTTCTCAACCTCTGAACAATCAAGAAGGGGATGAAGGAGCCAGAACCGGAAAAGTCTTCCACCTACGGGAGTAACTGTGTAATCGATGAGATCTAAAAGAGATCCCTTTATTCGTCCGTCCCTTAAATTTCTTAAAAGCTCCAGGTTTTTTATGGTCGAAGCATCAAGAATCATATGTTCGCTGGATTGGACATAGGAAAGGTTATGAATAAGGGAAAGAGAATCCTTCCTCAGCTTTTTCAGATAAAAAAGAAGGGCTCCTGCCGCTGAAATTGCAAGGTCATTACCAGCAAGGCCAAAGCCTTCTAAGGATTTTATCTTGAAATGATCGAGTAATAAGTTTTTTGCCTGGGTAAAATCGAAGATCCAATCCTCTTGAGGACTTTTCAGCACAGAACTCCCATCATTTCTGGAAAGAATCTTATTGATTTTCTCTTCCTGACTTTCAGGAAAGATGATTTCCTTGGGAGAAACCTTGAAGAGTTCGTCAGAGAGGGCTCTCTTTGATTGAGAATCGTTTTGAGTTGTTTTTATCTCTCCTGAAGCCAGGTCTATAAGAGCTAGACCCCACTCTTCATCCTTTGTAGATAAGCTAGCAATATAGATATTTTCCTTTGCTCCTTCAAGATCTAATTCAACGGCTGTACCAGGGGTTAAAACTTTGACTACATCTCTTTTGACCACACCCTTTGCCTGTTTCGAATCCTCCACTTGCTCGCAGATAGCCACTTTAAAGCCATGCTTGAGAAGTTTTGCCAAATAGGAATCTGCAGCATGATAGGGAATACCGCACATAGGAACTTTTTGGCGCGAAGTCAGTGTAATCTCCAGCACTGGAGAGGCAATCTTGGCATCTTCGTAGAACATCTCATAAAAGTCACCCAGCCGAAAAAACAACAGGGCATCCTGATAATTCTTTTTGATGCGGTAGTACTGTTCCATCATTGGAGTAGTGGAATTCTTTTTTGCCATTTTCTCTAATCAAGTGTGCTGTTTATGTGTAATCACTAATTAACTATACTTACTGATACTGGCTTTTTCAAGCATATAAATAGCTTCGGATAAAGTAAACTCAAAATTCAAAACTGAGAACTGGTTGAAGGTTTATTTAGAAAATAAAAGCACCAAACCCCAAGCACCAAACCCCAGTTTGACAATCTAGAAGAGCTATAGTATACCTTCCTAAAAGATGAACATACCCAATACCCTTACAATTCTAAGGATATTCCTGATTCCTATATTAGTTATCGTACTCCTCTCTCAGTTTAAAGGGAAAGAGATTGTTGCCCTTGTTCTCTTCCTCTTAGCTGCCCTTACTGATATGCTCGACGGACTCTGGGCAAGAAGAAAAAAGCAAATAACAGTTTTCGGTCAACTTTTTGATCCGATTGCAGATAAATTGCTTATAGCTTCAGCTTTTATCTGTTTTGTAGAATTTGGGGCTGTCCCGGCATGGATGGCTGTAATAATCATTGGAAGGGAAATTGCAGTAACTGGATTTAGAGCAGTCGCTTCCTCTAAGGGAATTAACATCCCTGCTTCTTTATTCGGCAAGATTAAAATGGATTCAGAAATCGCCACAATAGCCTTACTGATACTGGGAAAGAAATATCTAGGAAATTTATATTTTCTTTCTCAAATCGGACTCTGGGTGGTTATTGCCACGGCAATTTTTTCTGCAGCAGAATATTGGGTAAAATTTGGCTCTAAAGTCCTTTCAAACCGCTGAGTATATTAGGATTACTCCTAAAATAAAGTTTAAGGTTTAATGTCTTTATTTTTTTTATCCTTAAACTTTAAACCTTCAACCTTAAACCATTTTCTACTCTTGCCTTAAACCTTAAGAAAATGGAGAATGGTAAATAGAGAATGGCATTTTCAGCTTACGACTTACGAATGTCAGTTTTGAGCTTTAAGCTTTTCGTTTTGAGTTTGCCTTGCTCCTCACTCCTTACTCCTAACGCCTCACTTTGTTAGTTTTGAGCTTCTGCTTTGTCAGTTCATTTATTAAAGCTTTTAAGAAAGTGCTTTCTTGGCTTTTTCTAAGGTCTTCAAATCTTCCACATTAAGTAAGGTGGGAGGAGACGGCCAGGTCCGGCTAATTCTTTTTAAAAGTCCTGATAAAACCTTCCCAGTCCCCAGCTCACAAAATAAATCAACCTTTTCTTTTTCCATGATTTCCATGGATCTATACCAGAGCACAGGCCGTGTTACCTGCCTTTTAAGGGCATCCCGGGCATCACCGCCTTTATGTATAATCTTGGCATCCACATTTGTAATTATCGGAAACCTCAGATCTTTAAACTCAACCTGGTCCAAGTCATAAGAAAGCTTCTCTTCTGCGCTTTTCATAAGCATGCAGTGAAAGGGAGCACTGACTGGCAATATGACCGAACGAGAAGGGTTTATCAAAGACAATGCCTCTCGAACTGCTCGCTCATGCCCTGCGATAACAATCTGTTCCCTGCTGTTCCAGTTGGCAATCTCCACAACTCCACTTTCTATTCTGCTCAAGGCTTCTTCCACATCTTTATAATCAGAACCCAATACAGCAGCCATAGCTCCAATCCCTATCGGCACTGCTTCCTGCATGTACTTTCCTCTTTTATGAACAAGAAGGACTGCATCTTCAAATTCTAAAGAACCTGCTGCAACCAAAGCAGAATACTCTCCCAGGCTGTGGCCTGCCGCTATTACAGGTTCTCTTTCTAAAAGAACATAGGCAACATAACTGACAATGAGGAGTGCAGGCTGGGTGTTTTGAGTGAGTTTCAGTTCTTCTTCAGGCCCTTCAAAACAGAGTCGGGAAATCTTGAAACCGATAGCTTCATCCGCCCTTGCAAATATTTCCTGGGCAAAGGAAGAAAATTCGTAAAAATCTTTTCCCATGCCTACTGCTTGAGAACCCTGCCCGGGAAACATAAATGCCATATAATTCATGATCACTCCCTTATTTTAGCTTTTTGGCTTAAAAAAAGGAGACAGGTTTTATTTTATTTAATTTTTATCTGAATATCTGCCTCTTGTCTTAAATTTTTTATCCATTCTAGGACTTTATTCTCAATTTTTTTTTGTTTAATGGCTGATTCAATTTTATCGAGGAGCTCTACCATTGGCTTAGGTTCGAACCCTTTTGCTCTATGAGAAGGAACATAGTTCTGTATGTAATAAGACTCAATTTCTTTCAGACTAACGATTACACTCTGGCTGAACCTACGAGACAGAATTTTTCGATATAGAAGTTTTTCATGGAGATACTCTTTTAAAACATTCCTATCCAGGCCAAACTGGACAAGCCTTTTCTGGACTTCATAACTGCCAATCTTTTCTGTTATCCTTTCAAGCTCCGCCTCCAGTTCTTCCTCCTCAACAGATACTCTTTCACCCGTCAACTGAATGATCAATTTCTGATCGATAAGCTTTTCTAGGATTTGCTGGTGTAAATTTTCTTCTGACTCTGCATTTATGTTTTCATACAGACCAAAGGTTTCTGCTATCCTTATGTCTGATAAGGTTATGACCTGGTCATTCACTACAGCTATGATGCGATCAATAATTTCTGGCAGGCCAGATACCGTAATCAGTAAACATAAGGCAGTAAGCAAAAAAAAGTTTGAAATTACCCGGCGAAAACAATCTCTAAATTCTAAAGCCAAATATTTAAAAAACATGTCCGATTGTGATAAAACCTAAAATCTTTTTTTCCCCTTGGGGCGCATCCAAATTCCAGCCAAGCTCAAGGCGGATCGGCCCTAAAGGTGTCCGATAGCGCAGGCCCAGGCCTAAGGCATCTTCAAAAGAAGCCAGGCTGACTTGCTTCCTTCTTTCCCAAACATTGCCTTTATCATAAAAAACAGTCCCAAACAAATTTTTAAAAGCTGAAAGGAGAGGAAATGTCAGCTTAAAGTTAAACAAGATCAAAGCCTTTCCACCGATAGGCTTTAAAGAATCTTGGTCCTTTGGTCCCAGCTCATCAAATTCGGCGCCACGAAATGAATTGCTGCCACCTCCAAAAAATCTTTCATGAATTGGCATCCTTCCTCTTCCAAGGCCAAGGCGGATAGTAGTATTAAATGTAACGTCAGGTAAAATAGGGATAAAATGCTGATACTTAGTAAAGGTTTTCAAAAAATCTGATTCAGCATTAAAGAGTGGATAGGCCCACTCAAGCACAGAGCTGAAAAAATATCCTTTCTCCGGATTAAAAGGATCATCTCTTTCATCCCAGATAAAACTTCCAGAGATAGAAGTCGTAGAAAATGGGAAATACTGACGGTCCACTTCTGATTCTGAAATATCAAGCTCAACCAGTGTTGTCCTGGCCAGCCTCAATGTGGTCAAGAGAGTCATATTCTCTTTTTTAAAAAGAGATTTAATGCCCGTCAAACTAATGCCCCGCCTTTCATATGTAAAGCTCTTCCTCTCTTCTCTTTCTAGCCACGCGTTCAAAAAAGTTTCCATCGGGAGACCAAAAAAGTAAGGCTGTTCCCAGGAAAAGACTGCTCTTTTCTCCTTGAGACTGACCTGCCCGACAAGGCTGGCCTGGGCAGCCGACCCAAAAATATTACTGCGTATAAACTCAGCAGTTCCGCGCGGCCTTACTACACTATTCCATATAGCAAAGGACCAAGGCTCATTTCTTGTTTCTAAACCTAATCCCAAACTGGCATAATTTCTCTCCCCCTCTCTCACACTGATGAGCAAATTCTCTTTATCTGGAGAAACGAGAAGTTCTTCGATTTTAACTTCGGTAAATATTCCAAGCCTTTCAAGCTTTCTTTTTGTTTCTCTGATCGAATCATAACGAGCATAATCACCCTCTCGTATTAAAAGCTCCCTTAAAATTGTACTTTTTCGTGTGACCTTATATCCTGTAACAACAATATTCTCAATTTTGACTTTTTTGCCTTCTTTGACTTTGAAATTTATTGAGAAAAGATCTTCATCCTTTCTTTGAATTTCTGCTGAAATCTCTGTTCCCCTGACCCCTTGATTCAAATAAAAGCTCTCCAGCTTTTCAATATCTTTTTGAATGTTAGGCTGAAAAAAGGCCCCTCCACGAACACTGCTTATTTGTCCAAGCAGCATCTCTTTGCCAAATAAATAAACGCCTTCTACAGAAATGCTTTTAATCTTTTCCTGCTTTCCTTCCTCAATAAAAAAGAAAGGCTTAACCTTTTTTCCTTGCATTTCAAATTTCAGATCAACTCCTGTATCAGGAAACCCATGGTTCTTATACAGGAATTCAATCTCACGGGGCAATTCAAACAGCCTTGCGCCGTCTATTCCGCTTAAAAATGGAATTCTTTGCCCTATCATAAGCTCTTCTTTAATCTGAGAAGGAGTAAAATATTCCAAGCCTTTAAAAGAAATGTTCTGAATTTTGTACCGCTCTCCTGGCGATACATCGTAAACAACAAGGATCTTATTATCTTTTCTCTCTATAGAAGAATTCACAGAGGAAAATAGATGCCCTTTTTCCCTCATGTAACCTATAATTTTCGCCCTGCCTTCGGCCAGGCCCCACTCCTCAAAGATTCTTGCCTCCCAGATTGGCCTCAATAAATTCAAAGGAACTTCTGCTCCCTTGACCACAATCTCAATTTTTTCATGAGGAATAACTTCTATAAGAAAGGAAATCTTCCCCTCTTTTTCATTAAAAATTTGTTCTTTAACCTCTACTTCTGCCCGTCGATAGTCCATAGAATTATAAATCTCCTGCAGCCTGGCAATATCATCCTCAAGAATTGAAGGAATAAAGTCTTTCCCTTCTTTGGTTTGTATTTTTCTTCTCAACTCATCTTCTGAAAGCAGCACTTCTCCAGTAAAAGAAATTTTACTAATGACAAACCTTTTTGTAGAACGAATCACAAAAGAGACATCAACTTGAGAAGTCGCAGGATCTCTTTCTGTGATGGCTTTGATTTCCGCTTGAAAAAAGCCCTCTTTGTTTAAAACCTGTTTTAGTTCTTCGATAGCCTTGCTTAGATTATCCTCGGAATAAGAGCTTCCTTCTCGCAAGGCATACAAACCTTCTTCCAGTTTATTTCGCGGAATATCACTGCTTCCGATAAACACGATCTTTTGTGTATAAAGCTTTTTTGTCAGGAGAAAAGTCAGTTTGATTCTTTGTTCTCCCTCCTTTAAAACCTGTATATCTGAAAAAAGTCCAGACTTGTATATCTGTTTAATGCTCTCAGTTATCCTTCTCAAGGAGAAAGATTCTCCTTCTTTAACAGGAATCAACTCCTTCATTTCCCTGCTTCCTGGCAGATCATCAATTATTAAATTAATTTCTGTTATGATAGGGGAATATTCAAGAGTTTGGGAGTAAGATTCCAAATTCACGGACAGAAAAGACAGGAATAGAATAATGAACAATAGGAAGGCATAGCCTTTACTGCTCCAGTTAGAATCTCTTATGAATTTTAACATCGATGCTAATCCATCCTTTTTCGTCTCGTGTGCCTACAATAGACAAATCATCTGTAAGCTCCCATTCTATCCGTGTGATTTCTTCTCGCTGTGCTGTCAGATTCGTCGAGTAAAGGATAAAAAAGTTTCTCGAGATTTTTTTCCCAACCGTCAGGCGAGCTGTCATCTCGGCTGAGGAACCCATGATGAAAGGATCAATCCTGAAACGATCAATATTGAAAAGCCCTTCAGACCGTTTCTTAGCCTCTTCCGAAAGCTGAAAAGAAAGAAGAGATGCAGTACTAAGCTGGGTACTTCTATCATAAGAATAGGTCCTCTTAAAAGCTTCTCCTAAAGCAAGAAGAGCAAGAACATCCTCAGGAGGCAAAGGAGGAGAAGAGCTGAATTCTGGATTGAGATGGTCTAACAATCCATCAAGAGAAAAAGTTACCCTATAATCCTTGACATGAGTCTCTCCTTTAAAGCTTAAATAAGGCTCAATGGATAAGGGATCTATAAAGCTTACTCTTCCCCTTAATATTTTGAACTCTCTATCCTGAAAATAAAGGTTTCCTCCAAATGCTTCGATATCCCCCAGTACTATGGGCGATTTCACATTGCCAGTAATATTCAAGTCAAACCTTCCTCTTATGCTTCCCAAAGAGTTCTCCATCCAGGCATTATTATCTGCCTTGAGCCGAATGTTCAAAGTTAGGTCATCAAAAAATCCTGGTTCTCTGCGGGACTCATAAGAGGAGGCCAACGAAAAAGCAAATTTCTCGGTAATTTCCCGCCTCCAGGAAAGTTTATGGACGAAGAAATCTCCATCTAATATGAAGCGATCGGCGTCTTTGAAAAGATTTATATTTCCATCTACCAAAGCCATGGTTCTTTCTAAAGGAGAGAGGAACAGACTTTTCCCTTCTACATTGACATCTATTTCCTCAACTCCTCCCTTTCCCAATTTGAATCGACCCGAACCTTGCACATCTCCCTCGCCCAACTTTCCATGGAGGGAACGAATGGAGAAGTTGCCATCCTCGAAAAAAACCAGCCCAGAATAGTCTCGAAAAGCATGGGCGAACTGTGGAAACGGAAACACAGAGCCCTGGAAATCGATAGCGCCTTTAATCTGAGGAGAAACTTTCGCACTTCTAATTTCTGCGAGATAATTGATGCGCCCTTTTGCTCCTTTCCACGGAAGCAGAAGGTCAATGTTGGTAAAAAATCCTCTCACATCACCCAAAAACGGCATTCCGTCAAGGGGTACATCGAGAGAAACATAAAATTTATTTTCCCCGGGAAAAAAATTTCCATCTATTTCCAGACTGATATTTCTCTCTGTAAAACCAAGCTTCAATCCCCCTCTCGCTTCGGTTTTCTGGAAGGGATTCAAATATAGATTCTTTATTTCAAAATTGCCTAATGCCAAATCCTGATTAAAAGCTCCTTTTCCCTTCAGGTTAAAAGACAAATCCCCTTCAAGAGCTGGATAAATGGAAGAAAGTTTGATTTTCTCACCCATTATATCGAGTTCAAACTCACGGCTTAAAAGCTGGAGATGCGCAGATCCCTTTATACTTCCTTCGTGTAAACCAAACTGCAGCTCAGGAAAAGAAAAAATATCCCCTGTCCAATCTAACTTTCCTTTTACCTGGGTAAGAGTCTGGTCTAGAAATTTCATCTCTGAACCTGAGAAATCACCTTTGAGCTGAATAGCCTCATTCTCTTGATTAAATTCGAAGTTTCCCGATGCCTCGCCTTTAAGAGGAATTAAGATATTAAAAGCAGGAAGTATGTTTTCCACAAGACCGCGTTCGAGTCGAATATCTGTTTTAATTCCTTTTTGCATAGTAAATACAGCTACTCTTCCTTTCATTGAAGGATCATCAATAAAGAATCTCCCAAAAAAATCTCTTTTAAAAATCTCAGCCTCGCCTTCGACAGAATCAAAGTCGAATCTATCAAAGCCTCCAGGGTTTAGAGAAAAATTTGCCTGAACCCTGGGATAACCAAAATCCCCAAAGATTCGAACTTCTGACCTTCCTTTCCCCCTTATCTCAGGAAATTTAAAATCTTTGCGGAGGACAAGAGAAGTAAACTCGCGGGCCTGTTTAATGTCCTTAATATCGCCTTTGATGGATACATCAATGCTTTGTCCTACTACCATTCCTCCTTCAAGTTCAACATGAGCAAAACTTGAAGTAAGGCTTTCCGAAAAGAAGGAAATTTTTTTCTTACCATCCCAATCCATTTTGACCAGGCCCTGAAATGGAAATTTCAAATCTTTCGCCTCAAGGACTTCATCTTTAAATTCGGCCTCAGCCTTGAGCCCTCCCTTATCAATACTAAACTTTCCCCAGGCTGGAGAAGATACAAGCCAGGGAATGTTTATAAAATTCGCTATCGGATCAAGGTGAACTCCCCGCACAACTCCCTCAATCTTATCTCCTTTGAAACGAATTTGAACATATTCCCGGGGTAATGCCTTTTTCTTTACATAGAATTCAACATTTCCACCTGTTTTTTCATTAAAATCAAGATTTCCCTCGACTTTCCCCATAAACACCTTGTTGAGGATAAGCTTTTTGTTTAAAAAGCTGGCTTTTACAACAAGTTCTCCATTTTTTCTTGTCAGAGTTGCTTTTCCTTCGATTTTACCCTCCCATTCAAAAGGGAGGTTTAATAAATCAATAATCAAGTCCGTCTGGACATTAAAAGAACTATCCAGCTGTAACTCAGGATCAAAGGAATCAATCAAGCTCCCTTCAGCCTTCAGAATGCCCTCTGGCCCGCTAAATCTTATACTCTTTATATCGATTTCTTTTCCTTGCCCTTCTATCAATAGGCTTACTCTTCCTTCAATCTTATTTCTGGTTGAGCCCAATGAAATGACATTTTCTTCGGCTTCTGCCTGCAAAACAAATTTATCTTTCTTCTGGGTAAAAAGGGCGTTTATTCCTTTAGACTGAACTCGAGTTTCCTTCCCCCAATAATAGAGCTCCCCTCCTTTAATCAAACCCTTTTCAATAATAAAAGGTAGAGTCAAGCTAAATTTTGCTTTATCCTCTGTTTCGTTTTTTTTGGAAGAACTGTAAATTCTTAAGATAGGACTCTCAACAAGGACATTAATAGGTTTGTCTTTTAATAACAATGATTTATAAGAGATTTTAAAGGATACTCTTTTTGCAAAGAAAAATGGAGATATAGATATGGATCTCGCATTCTCCAAAATAAGAGAAGGAGGGAAAAGAGAGAAACGGAGCTCAGTATAATCAAAGCTCGTCTGGATTTTTCCCTTGATCTGGTTAAGAAAAATATTCTTAAGAACCACGCCGGCTGCCGTCAGAAGAAGCACAACAACAGAGATAGCTATCAAAGATTTGAGTTTTTTAATGATTCTCATGATACCTTTAGAAACAAGAAGTATAAATATAGCACTTTTGGCGAAAAATTCAAATTTTCATCTGTTAATCGGTTAGTCTGTTAATCTGTTAAATATTTAAATTAAAAGGTTCTCTTCCATATTGTGTGGGTAATTAATCGAAACATAATTTACCCACCACCAAGTATACTATGGTCTTTAGATATTGAGTTTGTTTAAAACCATAGGCTCTTTTCATTGCTGTTTTGATCTTGGAGTTCAGGCCTTCTACAACTCCATTCGTTATCCGTGAGAGCGTATAATTTAGAACGCCCTGCCAGTATCTTTTGATTCCTCGTGCCACCTCGATTACCGGATCCAGACGGCTGTAAGTTGCCCAAAAATACCATTTCGTAAGATAATGCTCCGCTTCCTTTGGCTCTCTGATCTCCCAAAATCGAGACAAAGCCAGCTTAATTTGATATGCCCGTGCTGTCTTGAGGTCCAGTTTCTTCAGTTCTGTCAATTGTTCTGCCTGTTTCTCTGTGAGATTTTTCGGATTCTTAAGCCAAATGAATCGTGTTTTTTTTAGATCTTTATTCTCCTTCTGCTCTGCCCACCGGACTTTCTCTATCGCTTTATTCATCTGTTTCATAATGTGAAACCGATCGAAAACTACACTCGCCCCAGGAATATGCTTCCCGATGCCGTTAAGATACGGATCCCACATGTCACAGCAAATAAGATCAATATCCCTCAGATCGTACCCTCTCTCTTCCATATCATCGGCAAACTCTTCAATTACTTCTCTCCTCCGGCTCTCGCCAGTAAATATCACACGGGATGCATCGATATCACTGAAGGATGTCATATATTCATGTCCCTTGCGGACAGAAAACCCGTCTATTCCTAAAATATGAAAAGAACTAAGATCTATCCTCCGGCGTGCCCGCTCCACATAGTGTTCCAGTATCCGCCAAATGCGATTCGTATGCTCACCGACCAGCGCTCCAACCCCTGCCACCGACATCTCTCTGCACAATTGCAGAACCAGCAGCTCAAACAGCAAAGTAAAGCCGCTCCCAGACCGAGCCCAGGGCACGTCTACCTGTCTGATACCGCATTTCCCACATCTAACCCTGGGGACCCTGGCATGCAAATAGGTCTCGTATTGAAAAAAGTTCAAATGCCGCCACGTCCTCTCCTTGGTGTCATGGACAGGACAACGCCTTTCCTCGCATGAAGGACAGGGGAAAGTGGCCCCTTTATGGAAATCGATCTTAAGATCTAAACGGCCTCTATCCCTTGAGAATTTAATGTCCACAACTTTCCAGGGTTTCTTAAGACCCAAGGCAATAGTAAAAAGTGAATATTCATCCATCAAGACATCTCCTTCAATCGTAGTGTTTACGTTGAATATTAGCATGTCTCGATGGTATTATTAAACTCTATTACCCACACAATATGGAAGAGAACCAATTAAAATAACCGACAAACCGTCTAACCGACTAACTGATTAACTGATTAACAGACTAACTGACTAACTGATTAACTGACTGTGAATAGAAGGGAACCGGCCTCAACATATTCGCCGGCCTTGGGCTCTATTTTGGTTATTTTTCCAGACTGAAGAGACTTGATCTCGTTCTGCATCTTCATGGCTTCAAGGATTAAAACCGCCTGCCCTTCTGCAACATCATCTCCCTCTTTTAATAATACCTTTACTATCCTTCCCGGCATTGATGTCTTGATGTCTCTCTTGCGCTTTTTCTCACTCTTCTTGCCCAAAATCTGCACAGCTGATTTCTTTTCAATCTTGAAAAATCTTCTGTTAACATAAACAGAGTAAAACGTAGAATTGGAATTGATTATAACATTGTGGATTTTTCCATTGATATTTAACATTACCTCATCAGCACTTAAGAATTCAGCAGAAACATGATATTTCTTCTTGCCGAGAGAAACCTCAATATCATCTTTTTCTCTTTCTACAAGGTTTAACTTAAATTCCTTATTTTTAAGCCAAAAGGACATGTTCATTTTAACGCCTGTTAGCAAAGTTTTGCAGTCTTCCTTGAAATTTCCATTTGCTCTCTTTTCTCTTTTGACGATGTGATAAACCTACATCACTCTGCTTATAGCTTTTGATTCCTGCTGCAATTAGGGCTACGACCAAATCATCTGGTTTTTCTCCGTCTTCTTCTTTTTCCAGATTAGATATGAAATGTGTGTTGTAATCGCCAGCAATAAAATTTGGATGGAGAAGGATTCTCTTGAAAAAAGGAATTGTGGTTTTTATACCGTATATCTGATACTCAGATAATGCTCTCAACATTCGATGAATGGCTTCCACCCTTGTCGTTCCCCATGTTATTAGCTTGGACAGCAAAGGGTCATACTCCAAAGGAACCATGTATCCTTCATAGACTCCATTATCATCCCGAATCCCTAATCCCCCGGATGGAGCACGAAGATGTACGATTTTTCCAGGCGAAGGCATAAAATCATTATCAGGATCTTCAGCATAAATCCGACACTGCATAGAAAAGCCATTGAATTTTATGTCTTCCTGGCAAAAAGGCAACCATAAACCTGCAGCTATTTTGATCTGATTCTTGACCAAATCAATTCCTGTAACCATCTCGGTAACCGAATGCTCCACTTGAAGGCGCGTATTCATCTCCAAAAAATAAAATCTCTTACTCTTGTCCACAACGAATTCCACTGTCCCTGCGTTCCTGTAATTCACAGCTGCTGCAGCCTTTACTGCAACCTGTCCCATCTGCCGGCGTGTGTCTTCATCCAGAAAAGGAGAAGGTGTTTCTTCGAGCACCTTTTGATAGCGTCTCTGGATAGAGCACTCTCTTTCTCCCAGATAGACAATATTTCCAAAGTTATCAGCTAGAATCTGGATCTCGATATGATGAGGCTCTTCGATATACTTTTCAATATAAACGGATGGATCGTCAAAGCTTGATTGAGCTTCAGATCGGGCTAATCTGAAAGAAGACAAGAGGTCTTTTTTCTTTCTGACTAATCTTAGTCCCTTGCCTCCCCCACCAGAAGAGGCTTTAAGCAGAACTGGAAAACCGATTTTCTCGGCATTTTCCCTTAAATCTTTTTCGTCCTTTAAAGACTTTAAAGTTCCAGGAATAATCGGAACCCCTGCTTTAACCATTCTCATGCGGGAGGCGGTTTTTTCGCCCATTGCTTCCATGGATTCAGAAGAAGGGCCTATAAAAACAATCCCTTCTTCCTCGCATCGTTTAACAAGCTTTGAATTCTCCGCTAAAAACCCATAGCCAGGATGTAGAGCTTCAACTTTGCTTTTTTTAGCAACTTCGATTATTTTTTCAATATTGAGATAGCTCTCCGATGGTTTTGCCTTACCTATATAATAAGCCTCCTCAGCCAGCCTGATATGAAGGGCTTTCCTGTCTGCCTCCGAATAAACAGCCACTGGAATGATATCCATCTCCCGGCAAGCCCTAATCACCCTTACGGCTATCTCTCCCCTGTTTGCGATCAATATCTTCTTAAACATATTCATCACTATCGTTTATCTGGTTTGTCTTGTTTGCCTCGTTTATCTCGTTATCTAATCTAACATACCTAACTAAATAAACCAAATAAACCAGATAAACCAAATAAACGTAACTTCTCAATAATTAGGTCAATAATTAGGGGTAGATTATATTTGTGACTAATCACTGGATTCCTGCTTCCGCAGGAATGACAGACACTTACACTCAATCGTCATTCCCGCGGAAGCGGGAATCCATAGCTACTACCCACACTTATTGAGAAGTTACAGATAAACCAAATAGACCGTTTATAATGGTATGTTTCCGTGCTTTTTTGGGGGATTTGTATCTCTCTTATTCTCCAGCATTTTCAAGGCCGCAATAAGTTTAGGCCTTGTGAATTTCGGCTCTATAACCTCATCGAGATAACCCTTTTCACAAGCAATGTAAGGATTAGCAAATTTTTCCCTGAACTCGTCAACTTTCTTCTGGCGGAGCTTTTCTGAATCTTCTGCGTCATCCATCTCACGTTTGTAAACGATCTTAACTGCCCCTTCAGATCCCATAACGGCAATCTCGGCTGTAGGAAATGCGTAGTTTATATCCGCTCTAATATGCTTGGAAGCCATAACACAGTAGGCTCCTCCATAGGCTTTTCGAGTAACTATAGTTATTTTAGGAACAGTAGCTTCAGAAAAAGCATAGAGGAGTTTTGCTCCGTGACGTATTATGCCTCCATGTTCCTGCGTCACACCAGGGAGAAACCCGGGCACATCCTCGAATGTAATAAGCGGAATATTAAAGGCATCACAGAAGCGGACGAATCGAGCTCCTTTATCGGAGGAATTGATATCCAGCACACCTGCCAGATGGTCTGGCTGATTGGCTACTATGGCTACAGGTTTTCCGCCAAGACGGCCGAAGCCGATAACAATGTTTTTGGCGTAATACTCCTGAACTTCAAAGAAATAGTTATCGTCCAAAACTTCTTTTATTATTTTTCTCATATCATAAGGCTGGTCAGGATCATCAGGAATCATAAAATTGAGTTCTTCGCTTATCCTGTCAGGAGGGTCAGATGTCTCCCTCTCAGGGGGGTCTTCCATGTTATTATCAGGAATAAAAGAGAGAAGTTCCCGGATCAGAGTTAAAGTATGCTCTTCATTCTCTGCCGCAAAATGAGCCACGCCGCTTATGGTATTATGAGCTTCTGCGCCTCCTAATTCTTCCATTGATACATCCTCATGGGTAACAGCTTTAATTACCTCTGGTCCAGTAATAAACATGTTGCTGATTTTTTTGGTCATGATGATAAAATCAGTCATAGCTGGCGAATAAACGGCACCTCCAGCACATGGCCCCATTATGGCTGAAATCTGGGGGATGACTCCAGATGCAAGGACATTCCTTAAAAAGATATCTGCATACCCGCCTAAACTCGCAACGCCCTCCTGAATCCTTGCGCCGCCAGAATCATTAAGACCAATCAGAGGCACCCCTACTTTCATTGCAAGATCCATAATCTTGACAATTTTCGCGGCGTTTACAGCACTCAGGGAGCCTCCAAACACCGTGAAATCCTGGGCGAAAACATAAACTGTCCGGCCATCGATTTTACCATACCCAGTAACAACTCCATCACCATAGATCTTCTTTTTCTCCATCCCAAAATCGTGGCTATTGTGCACCACAAGTTTGTCCATCTCATGGAATGAAGCTCCATCCAAGAGAAGGTTTAATCTTTCCCGGGCCGTAAGTTTTCCCGCCTGGTGCTGTCTCTCTATTCTTTGTTTGCCTCCCCCCAATTCGGCTAATTCTGTTTTGTGTTTTAATTCGTCTAATCTTTTTTTAACAGCCATCTTTTTATCTTTATAGATCAGCGGCTCTTGACCTTATTCCAATCTTTCAAGAATTTTTCTATCCCGATATCCGTCAAAGGATGCTTAACCATTTTCTCCAAAACAGCAAAAGGTATAGTAGCTATGTCTGCCCCTATCAGAGCTGCCTCGACAACATGAAGAGGATGCCTGACACTGCCAACAATTATCTCAGTATCCAGGCCATAATTATTAAATATTGTCTTCATCTGGTCCACTAAATCCATCCCTTCATGAGAAATATCATCCAAGCGACCAATAAAGGGGCTGACATATTTTGCACCTGCTTTAGCTGCCAGGAGAGCCTGGTTTGGAGAAAATATTAGAGTTGTGTTGATGTGGATTCCTTCTTGGGATAAAACCTTAATCGCCTTAAGCCCATCCACACAAATTGGTATCTTTATGACAACATTTTCTGCTAATTTTGCCAGATCCCTTGATTCTTTAATAATATCCTCTGCCAGCGTAGAAACGCTCTCCACGCTCACAGGGCCTGTTATCAAACTGCAAATTTCTTTGATTAAATCTTCAAATTTTTCACTCTCCCTGGAAACAAGCGTTGGGTTAGTAGTAACACCATCTAATATTCCCCAACTGGCAGCCTCTCTTATCTGGCCTAAATTGGCTGTATCTAAAAAGATTTGCATGTTTACCTCCCAAATTTGGTTTGTCTAGTTTATTTAGTTTGTTTAGTTTATCTCGTTATCTAATTAATCTAACATAATTTAACCAGATAAACCAAATAAACCGAACAAACCAGATTACCTTTTTATCTTCATAACCTTATTTGAAAGCGTCCCTATTCCTTCTATCTGGACGTCGACTCTATCTCCTGGCACCATAGGCCCGATTCCAGCAGGAGTTCCTGTTGTAATGATATCTCCCGGATTTATGGTCATGATTCTCGAGATGAATCTTACTAAGAAAGGAATTGGGAAAATTAAATTTTTTGTACTGCTCGACTGTCTCAGCTTTCCGTTCAAGAAAGTTTTAAGCCTGAGCCCAGAAGGATCAACATCAGTTAATATGCAAGGTCCGACAGCAGCAAACGTATCAAAAGATTTGGCACGAGTAAACTGAATATCTTTTCGCTGAAGGTCACGTGCTGTAATATCATTAAAGCATGTGTAGCCTAAAATAAAATCTTCCACATTATCGTCTTCTCCCAGATCATAAGCTTTTTTCTTTATTATCAGAGCTAATTCTCCTTCATAATCGACTCTTTTTGCCATCTTAGGATAGATTATTATCTCGTTCGGTCCAATAACCGCTGAAGGTGGTTTCAAAAAAATCAAAGGTTCTTCTGGCAGAGATCTCCCAGTTTCCATGGCATGGTCTTTGTAGTTAACACCAACAGCAATAATTTTTGAAGGTTTTACAGGAGGGACAAGGATTACATCACTTATAGGGATCCCTTTCTTTTTTATCTTAAACTTCCTGAATATGGAGCCTTCAATGGGAAAAAGTGTTTCTTCCTTTAATATTCCGTAATATGCCTTGTTTCTGTGTTTATAGCGATAAATTTTCATGAAGAACCTTCCTTATAACGTCAGATACAATCTCTGATTTTTGGCTTTCATTCCCGGATTCATCTACCGCAGTAATAGCATAATAATATCTTGTATTCTTTTCAACCGTTATATCGCTGTAGCTATTTTCTCTAATAGGCTCGAAGGTTAACAAGACAAATTCATCTTCTCCTTCCGCCTTTCGCCAAACTTGGTATCCCGCTAAATCCTCTTCCTTACTGGCATCCCAGCTCAGAGCAATTACATCTTTTCCTGCAACAGAAACCAATCCGGCAACTGAAGCGGGAGCAAATGTGTCTTTGGCTGAGATTTTCTTTATCTCGGAATCCTCGCTTTCTAAAAAGGGAGAAGACTCAGTCGCTGATGCCCTGATGAAATAGTAGTAAACATTGCCAAAAACAAATATCTTGTCATCGTATTTTTCCTTTTCAACCAGTTGAGAATTAATCCGCCGAGCCTCCCCTTCGCCTTCAGCGCGATAAATATTATAACCTTTAAAATCAGGAGGCAAAGATAAATCGATATTTTTTTCCGGGGCGTCCCACTCGATTTCGATTCTATCTTTAAAAACAGAAGCCCGGACCTTTTGAGGAGGAGCGGGAAGAATTTTAGGCTCTATGGAAACCAATTCTGAAAAAGCCGACTTTTTCTTTCTTCCAATCTTAAGTCTAAGCCCAAAAGTCAATTTTTTCATCTCAAATTCTTCTCCAGATAATTCATAAAAATAACAAAGCTTATGGAATGTTTCTCCTTCTTTTATCTGATGATCAGGAAATTTTTCCTTTTTTATGGAAGAGGCAAGCTTTGCATTCCTTTCAAACTCTTCTTTGCTGAAAGTCTGCTCCTTCTCCTCTGATTCTATCTTTTCCTCAAGCAACCAAATCTCTACTTCCGTTATCTCCGTTAAAGGCCTTCCATCGATATAAGCAGTTGGGTTACTCCATGTCAGAATTACCTTGGCACCTCTCTGGGTTACTTTAACATCTTCAGTACTTTTAGGAATTTTTACGAGAGGAGGCAGAATCGGCCCTTTTTTCCCGCAAGAGAGAAAGAGAAACAAAAGAAACAAAGAAATAAGGTAAGATAATAATCTCTTCATCAAAGAATGAAGCGACTCAGGTCTTCATCTTCTACTATATCTTTGAGCTCTTTTTGAACATAAGCGCTATCGATTGAAATATTTTTCTTTTTTATATTTGGAGCAGCAAACGAAATATCCTCCATGACTTTCTCCATGACTGTATGAAGCCTTCGAGCTCCGATATTTTCTGTAATCTCATTAACCCTTTCTGCAATCTCCGCGATCTCATCGATGGAATCATCTGTAAAATCAATATGGATTCCCTCTGTCTCTAATAAAGCCTTATACTGCTTTATTAAGGCATTTTCAGGCTCTGTCAATATTTTTATAAAATCTTTCTTATCTAAAGAAGTCAGCTCCACCCGGATGGGAAACCTTCCCTGAAGCTCTGGAATAAGATCAGAGGGTTTGGAAACATTAAAAGCTCCGGCTCCGATAAAAAGAATATGATCTGTTTGAACGAGACCGTAGCGGGTATTGACTGTAGTTCCTTCAATAATAGGAAGCAAGTCCCTCTGGACACCCTCCCGGCTTACTTCTGGGCCGTGCCCAGTTTCACGGCCGGCAATCTTGTCTACCTCATCCAGAAAGATTATTCCAGAATGTTTAACTCTATCCACAGCCAGGCTAGCTATCTGGTCCATATCGATCAATTTTTTCTGCTCATCCTCTAACAAATATTCTAGAGCTTCCTTTATTTTCACTTTTCGCTTTTTTGTCTTTCCACCCATAAGCCCGGGAATCATCTCTTGAATGTGAATTCCAATCTCTTCGACACCGCTGCTGGAAAAAATTTCAAATGGTGACGACATGGTTTCTTTGACATCGATTTCTATCATTCTATCATCCAGAAGACCTTCCCTGAGTTGTTTCCTAAACTTTTCTCTTGTCTCGCGGAACCTGACAGTATCATCCTGCTCAGGAATGCCTGGCTTCCTTCTCAGGGGTGGAAGCAGGATATCTAATAGTATTTCTTCCGCAATTTTATCGGCTTTTTCTTTGATTTCCTCAATTTTTTCCGATTTGACCATCTCGACAGAAATTCGCACCAGGTCTCTTATCATGGATTCAACATCCCGGCCAACATAACCGACTTCAGTAAACTTGCTGGCTTCTATTTTGAGAAAAGGAGAAGAAGTGAGCTTGGCCAGCCTGCGGGAAATCTCAGTTTTTCCCACTCCGGTAGGACCGATCATCAAGATATTTTTTGGAGCAATTTCATCAGCAAGCTCCGGAGGAAGCTGCCTTCTTCGATACCTGTTTCGAAGAGCAATAGCTACAGCTCTTTTAGCAGCTTTCTGACCAATGATATATTTGTCTAGCTCTACTACGATCTCTCGAGGTGTGAGTTCGGCTTCTAGGGATTTCTGAGTTTCTTTTTCAAAACTCTGAGGGAGCGCAATGGGCATTTAAAGTTCCTCGACTATTATTTGATTATTTGTATAGATGCAAATATCAGAGCTTGTCTTCATGGCTTCCAACGCAACCTCTTTTGCTGATAAGCCAGTATGTTTAATTAAAATTCGAGCTGCAGCCAACGCGTAAGGTCCCCCAGATCCAATGGCAACGACTCCATCATCAGGCTCAACAACATCACCTGTTCCGGAAAGCAAAAACGAATTATTCTTATCGGCAACTATAAGAAAAGCTTCTAATCTTCGGAGTGCTTTATCCAAACGCCAGTCCTTGGCAAGTTCAATGGCTGCTCGTGAAAGATTCCCCCGATACCTCTCTAATTTGGTTTCGAACCTGGAAAAGAGGGCAAAAGCATCAGAGGTCGCTCCTGAAAAGCCTGCTAACACATTCCCCTTGTACAGAATCCTTATCTTATTGGCTTTCTGCTTTAAAATTGTTTGACCAATAGTGACCTGGCCGTCACCTGCAATGGCCACCTTTCCTTTATGACGGATGCAAATTATTGTTGTACCTAGTATCATCGAATTATCACTCTCTATAATAATAATTAAAGCACACGAATAAGTAAAGAACAAAAGGAATGACGAGGAGACAAGGCGAAAATAGCAGCTCAGCAGTGTATCAGTATTCCCCATTCCCATTGAACGTAAGCCGTAACGGGTTTAAGGTTAAAGGTTTAATGTTTAAGGTAAGAATAGAAATGGGTTTAAGGTTGAAGGTTTAATGTTTAAGGTAAAAAACGGGATATATTTTATTGGAAAGATTATTTTTGGAGTAGGGTGTTATATTTTCATCAGATGGCACGGATATCTATAAACTCAAAACTTTACCTTAAATGTTGTTCCGCCCTTTCTGTCAAGCTCAATAGTTCCTCTAAGCTGTTCAGTCAAGTCATTCACCACCTGCATCCCAAAGGATTCAGTGCTGCGAAAATCTATATCTTCCGGAAAGCCAACCCCATTATCACTGACAACCAGTGTAATCTTACCCTGTTTATTCGAATAAAACTTGATGAAAATTTCCCCTTTTCTACCCACGGGAAAAGCATGCTTCAGAGAATTTGATACAAATTCATTGACAATCAATCCACAGGGAATCGCTCTATTGATATCAAGATGAACATCTCTCACATCCGTTTTCAGTCTGACAAGATTCGAATCGACTCTGTAAGAATGGAACAGATAAACAGTCAAGCTTCGGATATAATGAGCAAAGTCAATTCTTGCGAAGTCTTTAGATTGATACAGTTTCTCATGGATGAGCGCCATGGAATGGATACGATTCTGACTTGTTTTTAACATCTCCTGCAGCTTTTTACTCTTGGTCCTTGCGAACTGAAGCTTAAGCAGACTTGACATAATCTGCATGTTGTTCTTCACCCGGTGGTGAATCTCCTTCAACATCAACTCTTTCTCTTTCAGCGCTGTCTTGATCTTTTCCTCCGCCTTCTTGCGTTCGGTATTGTCCCTGCTTATTCCCACAAATCCTATTGGTTTACCATCCTTGTCGTTAATAGTGGATACACTCATATCCACAGGAATTCTACTTCCATCCTTTGTTTTAATATTGTACTCTCGGCTTTTGATATATCCCTTTTGAAGTACTATTTTCATACCTTTTAACGCTTTTTCTTGCTCTTTGGGAACTATAAGGTCAAAAGAATTTTTCCCAATCAAGTCCTCTTTGTCGTGAGTACCGTACATTTTCAGCACAGCTTCATTTACATCTATGATTCTTGCATTGATGTCACTGATTACAACAGAATCTGTGGACGCCTTTATAGCACTGGATAGGCGGATTAATTCTTCCTCCGCCTGCTTTAGTTCAATGAATTGCCCTAATCTTCTACTTACAGAATTTATTAAAGCCCTCTCCTCCTTTAAGAAGAGACCTTCATCAATATCTGGTTTTTCTTCTAAATAACAGACTTCTATCGCACCAGCTTTTTTGTTATCAACTATAATATCTGCTCTTTGTTTCCATTTAGTTTCCTTAAAATTCTTGGTTTTATACTTCTTTTCCTCAAAAGTAACACAACATCCTGTGATTTCTGGATACTTCCAGCTAGATGGAATGAATTGAACAGCTTCTTCAAGCGCTTGTTCAGTAGTTATCCCCTTTTTTCGAATTATCTCTTCAATCCCATAAAGACAATTTAGTTCTTTGACTCGTTCGTTAAGTTCATTGGTCCGTTTATTAATAATCTCCTCCGCCCGCTTGCGCTCATTCTCTGATTTCTCCAATTCAGCATACCCTTGGCGCAACTTGACCAATTCATCTATGAGTTGTTCTTTTGTTTTGTCTTTATCTTTCATAATGGTTCCCCCAAGAAAAATCGCATCAGAGATTTTTTTCTCTCTTCAAGCGACAGAAATCTGTCCGTTTTTTTCTTTTATTATAAGCGTAGATTTCCTCCGCCGACATATTCAATGATTTCTTGGCTCCAAAAAAAGATTATCAAAAATTTCTATTGCTGTCAACATCCCGTAATCTTCACCCCTCTCCTCAATAAAAATCACCCCTCGATTCATCTAAAAAGGCTATTGCGCTATTTTCTATACTACTACATTATTTTACTGTATAAAAGTATGGAGATTTGTCCGGAATGCTTAAGG
>DAOVDU010000078.1 GCA_030669305.1 Candidatus Aminicenantota bacterium | reverse complement strand
CTTCTCTTCTGGATCAAGTCTCACATAGCGAAAGCGAATCTGTTCACGCTCCCCCATTCCGCCTGTTATGTTTTCTGGCTCTCCGTCATCAAGGGCATAATACTCACAGAGTGTTGCTAATTTCTTTGTTTTTAAAGTAACAATACCAATTTAGATAACTGATTTTATGTTTCTCTGTTAACCCGCGATGTTTTCTATAGTCTGCCTTCAATCGCGAATAGAAGCTCTCTAGTGTATTAGTTGTTTTTGGGATATTTTTATCGGTTAAGTAATGGAACATATCTGGCAAAGCATTATAGATAAGAGTCATTGTTTTCTTGAGATCTTTGAAAGCAACTTCACCTCTCGGCAAGGATATAACAAAGTCTTTATATCTATCGAGCCAAGCCATATAAGAGGCAATAAACTCATTTCGTTCTTCTAAGGAACTAATACGACAGAGCGTTTTTAATAAGCGTCGCAGATCTTTTCCAGCTTGCGTTTTGGGATATGTCCTTAGCCATCTCATCCCTTCTCGTTGGATATGATAAAGACATCGCTGTATCTTAGCCTGAGGCCATATTTCATTAATAGCTCGTATGACAGAACGTTCTCCATCCATCGTTATATATCGAGGTTTAAGCCCTTCTTCATTAAGCTCTGAAAACCATGTATACACGTTCCTATAGCCTTCTTTCTTTGCGTATATGTTGGAAATTAATCTTTGATCAACAGCATCCATCAGACTTATCAAACACCCTTTTTTATGAAAATACGTCCCATCATAAATAAGATATTTGCACTTAGTGAGGTCGATATTCTCTTCCGGTTCAAACTCAAGCCAGTAGTCCTTGATACGGTGTAATTTTGATTTGCTATACCCAGAAAGATCGCAGAGCTGTCGTATAGAATAGCTCTCATTAATCCATAACTTGAACCAATGTTTTTCGCGATTGTATTTATTTGTTTTTTCCTTCCAGATATACGTTTTTTGACATGTTTTACATCTAAAACGCTGTTTATTTTGGCGCGTCTTCCCGTATAATTTGACATTCTTAGTTTTGCAATGAGGACAATGTTTTTTTTACCATTGTCTAACCATTTTAACTTTGTTCCAAATTTTTTCCTATAACTTGTTTACTACTAGCTGGTTGTTAATTATAATAGCAACACTTTTTGAGTATTATGCCCATTGCGAGGAACGTAGTGACGAAGCAATCCCAAAGTGTAGCGCCTTTGGTAACTTCTCAATAAGTGTGGGTAGTAGCTATGGATTCCCGCTTTCGCGGGAATGACGATTGAGTGTAAGTGTCTGTCATTCCTGCGAAAGCAGGAATCCAGTGATTAGTCACAAATATAATCTACCCCCAATTATTGAGAACTTACCGCCTTTGAATGGAATTGCCACGCCCCTTCGGGACTCGCAATGACAGGCGGGTGGTAAATGGGAAATGGTGAATAGCTTTCTTGCCTTAAACCTTCAACATTAAACCTTAAACACGTTTCGGCTTACGACTTACGATTCACGTCTTACGTCTTTAATTGTCTCCCCCTCTCCTGGTCTCCCCCTCGTTCCTTTTATATTATATCCAATTATGTTCTCGGTACCATGCTACGGTTTGGGCCATTCCCTCTTTAAAATTTGTCTCTGGAGAATACCCTAATTCTTTTTCAGCTTTCCGGATCGAAATAGGTTTGGGATGTATGAAAAAAGCCAGCTTTCCCATGGTCAAAGGTGCTTCCCTCTTAAATAAGGAAAATGCTTTTCCCATAGAACATGCCGCTATTTTGACCGGAAATAGCGGCAGCGAGAAACGCGGAAGCCTCATTCCTTCAGCTTCGGCGATGGTTTCCACGATTTGCTTGACCGTCAAGACTTCTCTTCCGGCGAGATTGTAGATCTGGCCCTTCTGCCCTTTTTCTGCACAGAGCAAAGTGGCTTTAATGAGGTCTTTGATGTAGACAGGAGTCTGCCATGCCTTTCCTTTGGTGATAAGGATGAACCGCTTTTTCGCGATGGATTTTATCAGTTTGAAAGTCCTCCTGTCTCCGGGCCCGTAAACCCATCCCGGCCTCACCACGACAACATCCATTCCTTCCCTGGCATAGCGCAGGGCTATTTTTTCGCCTTCAAGCTTGGACTTGTCGTAAACATCGATTGGTTTTTTAGGATAATCTTCGTCAGCGGTTTCATATTTTTTAACCGAGCCCAGCACACCTGAAGAGCTGAAATGAACGATCCTTTTGACGCCAGCCTCCCGGGCCGCCCTAAGAATGTTCTCTGTTCCCTCTGCATTGATTCTGAAAAACTCCTCTTTGTTGATGAGCGAGGCTCCCAGGGCAGCAGCCAGATGGAATAGGACATCCGTTCCTTTAAACGCCTCCCTTAAATAGCTATAGTAGCCGATATTCCCCATGATGACTTTGCATTCTTTTTCTTTCGGAATGCTGCGTTTATGGAGAAGCACGCTGACCTGCCAATTCTTATCTAAAAGTTCCTCAACCAGATGGTTTCCGATAAAGCCCGAAGCTCCTGTGATGAATGCTTTTACTGCCACTGCCTTAACTCTTCCTTCCGGCTCCGTAGGCCTTCTCGAGCACATCGCTGATTATTTTCTTATATCGGGGATAGGTGAATTCTCTATCCGCCATTTCCCTGGCTGCCCGAGCCCGCTCTTTTGCCTCCTCGTTGAAAAGAGCGAAACAGATTCCTTTAGCTAGACTCTCCACTTCAGGCTCGACAAGTACAGAGATTTTGTTGTTCAGAACCTGTGTGTGTGTCCAGAGGTTTGTTGCTACAACAGGCTTTCCGGATTTGAGAAAAGAATAGATTTTAAGAGGAGTATTTGTCCCCGACCGCCGAGGAGAAACAAGTACATCTCCTAAAGAGATAAAAAGCGGCACCTTGGAGTGGGCAACCTGGCCTGTGAAATGCACGCGATCTGAAATGTTTAAATACCTGGCTATTCTTTTCATCTTTTCGACATCAGCACTGCCTCCTCCTACAAGAAGAAAATTCACTTTCCCATCCCTTATTTTTTCCGCAGCCTCCAGCAGGAACGGGATGCCCTGGTAAGGTTGAAAATTTCCCACATAGAGGACGATTTTTACTCCTCCTGGAGCATACTCTTCCCTTTTTTTCCTTATCTCATCTTCAGAAATTTCCGGATATTCAAAATCGATAAAGTTTTCAAGAAGCCTGGCCTTTGCCTCAAATCCCAGTTCTTTTAATTTTGCCTCCAGATCGAGACATATGACGATAACAGCTTTTGAATTCTTGAGAACAAATCTTTCCAGCCTGAGAAAAATCCTTTTGATAAGCTTAGAGCGTGAGAAACTGAAATTCTCCAACTGCTGCGGCAGGCTGGAATGCATATCATAGATATGAGGAATTCCCCAGATTTTTGCAAGCGCTGTCCCGAACCATCCCGCTTCCTCGTGTGAAAAAATCAGGTCGTATCGCTTTTTCATCATTTGCCAGGTGGCTTTGCATAGCAGCAGAAAATCAAGAGGAATTTTGGCAAAAGAGGGTCCGATTTTTATTATCTTGATAGAAAAAAGGTCCGGGATCCTTAATATTTTTAAGCCACTGATTCTTTTATCCTCTCCCAGGTGGTAGGTGATAAGGTCAACATTATGACCGAGGTCTGAGAGTGCCTTGATCCTGAAATAGATGCTGATAGGTGTACCGCGAGGTTGAAAAAATGGCTCCGGGGCAAGCATGAGAATTTTCATGGGCTTGTGATTTATCAGTCCTCATCAGCGTCGGATTCGATGATTTCTCGAATAAAATAGATTCTTTTTCCTAAGGATTCATGGTAAGCACGGACCATGACCTCTGCAAGGAGCCCAAGTGTGATAAACTGAATACCTATAACGATGAGCAGGATCGAAAGCAGAAGAAGCGGGCGTCCGCTGATGCCTACCATGAGGATGAGCCTCTGGTAAGCAAGATATAGGCCTATGATGCCGCCAACGGTTCCACTGATCATGCCTATGATGCCAAACATCTGCAAAGGCCGCGTTGAATAACTCAACAGGAATTTCACGGTAAGAAGGTCCAGCCCGACTTTTGGAAACCGCAGTATACTGTACTTGGATTTTCCATGCCGGCGGTGTCGGTGGTTGACCTTGACTTCAGCAATAGAGACCCCAATTGTGCTGGCAATAGCCGGAATGAACCTGTGCAGTTCTCCGTAGAGTTGAATATTCTCGATGACTTCTCTGCGAAAAGCCTTCAGGGTGCAGCCATAGTCGTGAAGTTTTACGCGCGTTATGTGAGAGATCAACCAGTTGGCAATTGCGGATGGAAGGCGCCGTGTAAGGAATCTATCCTTTCTTTTTTTCCTCCAGCCGCTGACGATATCAAAGCCTTCTTCGATTTTCTTGATGAGGCAGCCGAAGTCATTAGGATCATTCTGCAGATCCGCATCCAGCGTGATGATGATATCTCCCCTGGCCTGGTCAAACCCTGCAGTGAGAGCAGCCGTTTGCCCGAAGTTTTTCCGCAGCCTTATGATTTTTATTTTCGGGTCTTGATTGTGGATTTTTTTCAGCACTGGAAAGGACTCGTCCCAGCTCCCGTCATCTACGAAGATAATCTCGTATGATTTTCCAAGTTTCGAACAGGAGTCATTTATCTCCCCATAGAGCTCAGGCAGGTTTCCCGCTTCATTAAAGACCGGAATGATGAGAGATAATTCAGGGTGTTTTCCTTTTTCCATCCACGCAATGATAACATAAAAAAAATATCACTATCAATACAATAAATAAAGTTGGCAATGAAATTGTAAGCCGTAAAGGGTTTAAGGTTTAATGTTGAAGGTTTAAGGCAAGAAAGATATTTACCATTCCCCATTTTCTTATTCTTCGGCAGTACGGCAGTTTAGCAGTATATCAGTTTTACCATTTATACTGTCATACTGAAATACTGTCATACTGAAAAAATGCTATCGCGCATATAAGACAAACAAACCAGATAAACCGAATAAACCAGATAAACCGAATTTGTTTGACAAACATTGGTCTATATTTTAAAATTTAACACTCAATATAATGGCAGCAAAAAAAATCCTTATTGTGGATTACGATCCAAAAAGTCTGGAATCTATGGTCAACCTTTTCCTGCCCCATGAATTTGTGATTGTGAAAGCCTCTGATGGGCAAGAAGCCTATGAAAAATACAAGGCTGAAAAACCAGATTTGATTATCCTCGAAGCAATGCTTCCCAAGTTGCATGGCTTTGATCTGACGCAAAAGGTCTATAGTGAGACAAAGGGAACTGTCCCCGTAGTCATTGTGACTGGCCTGTATAAGGGTGCTCAGTACAGAAATGAGGCGATGAATTCTTTCGGAGCCGCAGAGTATTTTGAAAAACCTTTAGATGAGAAAAAGTTTGTGGAATCTGTGTTGAGCTTACTTATTGAAGAGATAGACATCGATGAGAAGCTTCCAGCCCCTGAAGAAGTCATAAACTCTGTCTCCGAATTGCTCCCCAAAAAATAAAATCCAAATTACAAATAACAAATTCCAAATAAGCACCAAATAACAATGACCAAAACCATATTGGTTTAAGGTTGAATGTTTAATGTTTAAGGATTAATAATAAATCGGAATTATGCACTTAAAAAAACAGACGGAGTTTTGGTTCTTTAGGAGTAAGTTCTCAATAATTGGGGGTAGATTATATTTGTGACTAATCACTGGATTCCTGCTTTCGCAGGAATGACAGACACTTACACTCAATCGTCATTCCCGTGGAGGTGTGGACAAGTTTACACCTGCGAAGCTTGTGCCCGCGAAAGCGGGTAGCAGGTGCAGGAATGACAGACACTTACACTCAATCGTCATTCCTGCGAAAGCAGGAATCCATAGCTACTACCCACACTTATTGAGAACTTACCTTTAGGGATTTGGAGCTTGGTGCTTCAGCGCTACTGTATCATATCTTGCTTAAAGTTGGAAAATGATTTACTATTTATTGGCTTTTTAGAAGAAAAATGTCTGATCTGTGGACACGATGCAACAACTGTCGACGAATTCTATATAAGCAGGATATTCTGGACAACCTGCTTATCTGCCCTGCCTGTGACTTTCACTTCAGGCTGTCGGCAGCAGACCGGCTCAATATGCTTTTTGATCTCGGGCAGTATGAGCTCTTTGACATGAACCTGCATCCCCAAGATCCCCTCCAGTTCGAAGACTCCAAAAAATATTCCGATCGCCTTGTTGAGAACAAGGAGAAAACATCACTCCTGGATGCCGTGCTAAACGGCATTGGGACTATGGGTGGGATAAAGGTCATAATTTCAGCCATGGAGTTCGGCTTCATGGGCGGCAGTATGGGTTCAGTTGTTGGCGAAAAGATCACCCGTGCCATCGAGAGAGCCCATGAGGAGAAGCTGCCCATCATCATCATTTCCTGCTCTGGAGGAGCACGAATGCAAGAAGGCGTCTTTTCTCTCATGCAGCTCATGAAGACGAGCGCGGCCATTGCCCGGCTCGAAGAGACAGGCATCCCTTATATTTCTGTTATCACTGACCCGACAACGGGCGGAGTAACTGCAAGCTTTGCCATGCTGGGCGATATCAATATTGCCGAACCAAAAACGCTTATAGGCTTTGCCGGTCCGCGCGTCATTGAGCAGACCATAAAAGAGAAGCTCCCAAAAGGCTTCCAGCGCTCAGAATTTCTCCTCAAACACGGAATGCTTGATGCTATTGTAGAGAGGAAAAATCTGCGTTCTTATCTCATCAAGGCATTGCGCCTTTTTCTCAACCAGGCTCAATGAATTACGAACAGTGCCTGAGGTATCTTGAGAAAATCCAGAACCTTGGCATCAAGTTCGGATTGGATAATGTAAGAACAATTCTCTATGCCTTTGACAACCCCCACCTGAAATATCCCTCTGTCTTGGTAGCCGGCACAAACGGAAAAGGCTCGGTCTGCGCCATGCTGACACAGATCTTAACTCTCCACGGCTTTAGTGCAGGCCTTTTTACTTCTCCTCATCTTGTGCGCGTGGAAGAAAGAATCAGGATAGGAAAGAGGAAAATAGCCAGGCGCAGTTTTTGTAAGCTTCTTACAGCTCTCAGGGCGAAAATCGAAGAGCTAATCGTATCGAGAAAGTTGCTCTCTCCCCCTACGTATTTTGAGATGCTGACATGCCTCGCTTTTCTCTTTTTTAAAGAGCAGAAGGTGGACATGGCTTTTCTGGAAATTGGCATGGGGGGAAGATTTGATGCCACAAACGTTGTGGAACCTTCTGTGTCTGTAATAACCACAATCTCCGCTGAGCATCAAAAATTTCTTGGCGACAGCCTGAGCCAGATAGCCTTCGAAAAAGCAGGGATTGTCAAACCCGGTGTTCCAGTCATCTGCGGAGTAGAAGTAGAGGAGGCTTATAAAACCATAAAAAAAAGAGCAAAGGAGCTTGAGGCTCCCTTTTTTGGGGTATTTGCCCGAAAGTCTTGTTTTAAAAAGCAAAAGACTGGGAAAGGCTATGTGTTTGAATACAACTCCGGCAGAGAGAAATATTCTTACAGACCTTCGCTTCCCGGTGAGCACCAGGGAAAAAATGCGGCAGTGGCAATTGCTTGCGCATTGCAGCTTAGTAATAATTGGAAGAAGCTCGAGAAAGAAAAAATTATCCTGGGCATTGAAACTACGCGGTGGGGTGGCAGGCTTGAGGTTATTTCCAGGCGTCCTCTTGTCCTCTTGGACGGCGCCCACAACGAGGAAGGCGCAAGAGCCTTAGAGAAATATGCGCGGGAATTTGTTCCCGCCCCAGTCATTCTTGTCTATGCGGCCATGCGGGATAAAAAAATAGAGAAGATTGCGGATATACTCTTCCCGCTGGCTGAAAAAGTGATTCTCACTCGGTTTCCCTATTTCCGGGCTGAAGAGCCTGACGAGATGAGAGAAAGGCTTCAAGGATTTAAGGACCGCATTGTCTGTGAACCAGATGCAAGGAAGGCATTCGAAATGGCTATCCAGAGCGCTGGAGCCAGAAGCTCTATCCTCATCACCGGCTCACTCTTTCTTGTCGGAGAAATCAAAAAACTCAAAACTAAATGTCGTAAGCCGTAAAGGGTTTAAGGTTGAAGGTTTAATGTTTAAGGCTAAAATAAATAATTTAATTACCTTAAACTTTCAACATTAAACCTTAAACCAACTTTGTCTTGCCTACTTAAATAAACTCAAATAAACCACGGAGCAGTGAGAAAAATTAGTCTGTGAAATCGTTTACTGTACTGAAAAGGAAACATGAAAGAGCCAAGTGATAGTATGGATTATCAAAGAGTCAGGAAAGAGACTTTCGGAAGCCCAGAGCCTATTCTTGTTGGGAGGAGTAGTGCTTTTCGTGGCGTTCTTGCCTTGATTGGGAAAGTAAAAGATAGTGAAGCACCTGTGTTTATTTGGGGAGAAACTGGTACTGGAAAGGAACTTGTTGCCAGAACCATTCATATGACTGGACCTAGAAAAAAAGGAAAATTTGTGGCTCTAAACTGTGGTGCTATACCTGATCTTCTTTTAGAAAGCGAATTATTCGGCTATGCAAAAGGGGCTTTTACCGGGGCTATTAAGGATAAGCCAGGGCTCATTGAAGAAGCAAATAGAGGCACCTTTTTTTTGGATGAAATAGGAGATCTCTCTCCTCATCTTCAAGCGAAGCTTCTGAGACTTATTCAGGAAAAAGAAATAAGAAGGATAGGGGAAAACCGTATTCGCCGCGTTGATGTCAGATTTATCAGCGCGACAAACAAAAATATTGAAAAGGAGATTGAACGGGGAAATTTTCGAGAAGATTTGTATTACCGCCTTAAGATTATCACGATAGACCTTACTCCGTTGAGGGAGAGGAAGCAGGACATCCTTTTTCTTTTGAATCATTTTGTCGATAAATACTGTCAGGAGATGAAATATAAAAGAGTCTTTTTTTCCCCGCGAGCGCTTGAGTTGTTGATTAATTATTCCTGGCCTGGAAATGTCAGAGAGCTTCAAAATGAACTTCAAAGATGTTTAATATTATGTGGAGGAAACGATCTTATTAAGGAGGAATTCCTTTCTGCAAAGATTAACCCGAGCAAAGAAAGTTATTCTGCATCTTCATATGGTTTCTTTCAGGCGAAAGCAGAATTTGAAAAACGATTTTTAAATGAGGCTCTAGCTCGCTGCAATTACAACAGAGCGAGGACAGCAGAGAAGATCGGTCTAAGCAGACAAGGGCTTTTTAGATTAATAAAAAAGCACGGAATCAATGTTCAAAATAAACTCAGACAAACTTAAACAAACTTAGACAAACTTATACTGCTATACTGTCATACTGACGTAAGCCGTAAATCGTAAATAGTAAGCCGTAAAAGGTTTAAGGTTAAAGGTTTAATGTTTAAGGCAAGAATAGAAATTAGTTTAAGGTTGAAGGTTTAATGTTTAAGGCAAGAATAGGAATGGTTTAAGGTTTAATGTTTAAGGCGAGAATTGAAACGAGTTTAAAGTTGAAGGTTTAATGTTTAAGGCAAGAATTGAAACGAGTTTAAAGTTGAAGGTTTAAGGTTTAAGGTTAAAATAAATAATTTAATTACCTTAAACTTTCAACATTAAACCTTAAACCAACTTTGTCTTGCCTGTCTTGCCTACTTAGATAAACTGAGTTTGTCTAGCTTGTATAGTTTTTGTTTTTTTGTTAAATTTCTTACAAATGG